>NZ_JBIVGN010000009.1:0-212703 GCF_044748705.1 Pseudomonas sp. NPDC089758 | reverse complement strand
GCTCACGGCCCATCCATGGGCCGAAGCGCTTGACGGGCATCCATGCCCGTCACCTCCCTCCGCAAGACCTGCGCTCGGCCTCCTGAAGTCGCAATCTGCGGTGCCTGAACTACCGCGCGCTGAAAAGCAAAAGCAAAAGCAAAGGCAAGGGCAAGGGCAAGGGCAAGGGCAAGGGCAAGGGCAAGGGCAAGGGCAAGGGCAAGGGCAAGGGCACAGGCACAGGCACAGGCACAGGCACAGGCACAGGCACAGGCGAGGTCGCGGCGAAGGCGAGGGACATTGCGCTTGCAGCGCAGGGGCGGGTGGGTATTGGTGCGTGCCGCGCTATGCGCCACAATAGCGATCATTTGCGGAGCCACCCATGACAGACTTCACCCCCGACGCCATCCTCGATGCCACTGGCCTGAACTGCCCAGAACCGGTGATGATGCTGCACACCCACGTACGCAATCTGGCCGCCGGCGGCCTGCTCAAGGTCATCGCCACCGATCCCTCCACCCGCCGCGACATCCCCAAGTTCTGCAACTTCCTCGGCCACGAACTGCTCCAGCAGCAGGAAGAAGCCGGTACCTACCTGTACTGGATTCGCAAGAAAGCCGACTGATCCACGCTGGATCGTGCCGGGCATAGCACCTACACTGCGTTCCCCAGACAGGAGAGCGCCATGCTGATAGTTGCCGACGAGAATATCCCGCTGCTCGATGCATTTTTCCAAGGTTTCGGCGAGATCCGCCGTTTCCCCGGCAGAAGCATGGACGCCGCCAGCGTCAAAGAAGCCGACGTGCTGCTGGTGCGCTCGGTGACCAAAGTCGACCGGCAACTGCTCGAAGGCAGCAAGGTGCGCTTCGTCGGCACCTGCACCATCGGCACCGACCACCTGGACCTGGACTACTTCGCCGAAGCGGGCATCCACTGGAGCAGCGCGCCGGGCTGCAATGCCCGCGGTGTGGTCGACTACGTGCTCGGCAGCCTGCTGACCCTCGCCGACCTGGACGGCGCGGCGCTGCCCCAGCGCACCTATGGCGTGGTTGGCGCAGGGGAGGTCGGTGGCCGGCTGGTGCGCGTGTTGCACGGCATGGGCTGGAAGGTGCTGGTCTGCGACCCGCTGCGCCAGGCGGCTGAAGGCGGCGATTTCGTCAGCCTGCAAACAGTGCTTGAACAATGCGATGTGATCAGCCTGCATACCCCCTTGCAGCGTGACGGCGAGCACCCCACCTGGCACCTGCTGGGCCAAGCGCAGCTCGCGCAACTGCGCCCTGGCGCATGGCTGATCAACGCCAGCCGTGGGCCGGTGGTCGACAACCTTGCCCTGCGAGAGCTGCTATTGGACCGCGAAGACGTGCACGCCGTGCTCGATGTATGGGAGGGCGAACCCCAAGTCGACCTGCAACTGGCCGACCTCTGCACCCTGGCCACGCCGCACATCGCCGGCTACAGCCTCGATGGCCGCCAGCGCGGCACGGCGCAGATCTACCAGGCATTGTGCCGCTTCCTGGGTGAAGACGAGCGCGTGCAGTTGCAGGATCTGCTGCCCAAACCGCCACTGGCGCAGATCGAGTTCGATGGCGAAGCGGACCTGGGCTGGGCCTTGGCGACCTTGTGCCGGGCGGTGTACGACCCGCGCCGCGACGATGCCGATTTCCGTCGCAGCCTGAGCGACGACGCGGCCGAACAACGCGCGGCCTTCGACCTCTTGCGCAAACAGTACCCGCCACGCCGTGAAATCGAAGGGTTGGCGGTGCGGTTGCCAGGCGAGGCTGCGCAGTTGGTGCAGATGGCCAATGCCTTGGGTGCAGTGGTCGTTTGATGAGCAGGCAGAACATCACGGGCAAATAAAAACCCGGCGCCAGCGCCGGGTTTCAATCAATTCTTCACTCAGCCCTTTTGTACCTTCTTCACCCGGCTGGCTTCCAGGTCCTTGCAGGCCTGCTGGATCATTTGCTCGGTAATCGGTACTTCACGCCCCTGGGCATCGATGATCGAACCACAGACCTTCTGTTGCGGGGTGTTCTGGGGCTTCTGGGTGTCGCTGCCATGCTGCAAGCTCATCTAACGTCTCCTCATCAGGTCCAATATCAAGGTAAACCTGTGCCGTGACTGGCCTGTGACAGCGGCGCTTGGAGGCCACGGCAGTTACAGTCCACCAGAAAGTGCGGTAAACCTCCAGCGATGGCTTAGAACGATGGGCTATAGCCACTGCCAGGCGGGATGAATGGTAGGCTGCTGTTTCACTGTCATTGTGGTCCATCGCCATGCCCGAACCGGTATCTTCACGTCAGCGTCGCGCCTTGTTTCTCTGCTGGCAATTCATGCGCCCATACCGTGGCCAAGCGCTGTTGGCGCTGCTGGCTCTGGTAGTGACCGCCGGCATAACACTGTCCATAGGGCAGGGTATCCGCCTATTGGTGGACCAGGGATTCATGACCCGTTCGGTGCACCAGCTCAATCAGACCATCGGCCTGTTCATGCTTTTGGTGTTGGCGCTGGCGGTCGGTACATTCAGCCGCTTCTACCTGGTTTCCTGGATCGGTGAGCGGTGCGTGGCCGATATTCGCCGCGCCGTCTTCGATCACCTCATAGGCCTGCACCCTGGCTTTTTCGAAGACAACCGCAGCTCGGAGATCCAGTCCCGGCTGACCGCAGATACCACCTTGCTGCAGGCGGTTATCGGCTCATCGCTGTCGATGTTCCTACGCAACGCCCTCATGGTGATCGGCGGTGTCGTGCTGCTTTTCATCACCAACCCCAAGCTCACCGGCATCGTCGTGGTGGCCCTGCCGTTGGTACTGGCACCGATCCTGCTGTTTGGCAGGCGCGTGCGCAGCCTGTCGCGGCAGAGCCAGGACCGGGTGGCGGATGTGGGCAGCTATGTGGCCGAGACGCTGGGGCAGATCAAGACCGTGCAGGCGTACAACCACCAGGCGCTCGATCGCCAGCTCTTCGCCGATACGGTAGAGGCGGCTTTCGCCGTGGCGCGTCAGCGCATCGCGCAGCGGGCCTGGTTGATCACCCTGGTGATCGTGCTGGTGCTGGGCGCGGTGGGGGTGATGTTATGGGTCGGCGGCACGGATGTGATCGCCGGGCGCATCTCCGCAGGCGAACTGGCAGCCTTCGTGTTTTACAGCCTGATCGTCGGCAGTGCCTTCGGAACGCTGAGCGAAGTCATCGGCGAACTGCAGCGCGCTGCCGGTGCGGCCGAGCGTATCGCCGAACTGCTGGCGGCGCGCAGCAGCATCATCGAGCCCGAGCAGCCGTTGGCGCTGCGTCGGCAGGGCACTGGCGGGCATATCGAGCTGAAGAACCTGGTATTCGCTTACCCTTCCAGGCCATCGGTCGCCGCCATCGACAACCTGAGCCTGGTCATCGAGCCAGGCCAGACCGTGGCGCTGGTGGGGCCATCCGGCGCCGGCAAATCGACCCTGTTCGACTTGCTGCTGCGTTTTTACGACCCTCAGCAGGGCGCCATCCTTGTGGATGGCCAGCCAATCACCAGCCTGGCGCTGGGCGATCTACGCCGCCAGTTCGCGCTGGTAGCGCAGAACCCTTCACTGTTCCGCGCTACGGTCGAGGCCAATATCCGCTATGGGCGCCCCGAGGCCAGCCTGGCCGAGGTAGAGGCAGCGGCGCGTGGCGCGCATGCCGACGAGTTCATCCGGCAATTGCCGCAGGGTTACCAGACACCACTGGGCGAGGGCGGTATTGGCCTGTCGGGCGGGCAGCGGCAACGCCTGGCGATTGCCCGAGCGTTGCTGGTGGATGCGCCGATCCTGCTGCTCGACGAAGCCACCAGCGCCCTCGATGCGCAGAGCGAACACTTGATCCAGCAGGCCCTGCCGAGCCTGATGGCGGGCCGCACCACGCTGGTCATCGCCCACCGCCTGGCCACGGTGCAGCATGCTGACCGCATCGCAGTCATCGACAAGGGGCGCCTGGTGGCAGTGGGTACTCACCGTGAACTGCTCGAAAAAAGCCCTTTGTACGCCAGGCTCGCCTCACTGCAGTTCAACAACGCTTGACGCGCCCAAGGCTTGTAACATTTTTGTAGCAATTGCTTGAGAGTATCCCTTCAACTGTTGCGTAAGTGCTCGACCTGGCTGCTATCGATCGATGGCAGCTTTTTTTTGGCCTGCGAACGAGGACATGGACGTCTGTGGCGGCGCTGCCAGCGGCGCGCTGTTTCCTCAATCCTTGTTCCCGAGATCTGCGATGTTGCGAAAATCCCTCAGAGTACAAATTCTTGCCCTGCTCGGCGGCAGCTTGGTGGCGATGCTGCTGATTGCCTTGGTGTGCTTCCAGTTTCTGTCCTCCAGTGTGCGCAGCTATGCCACGCTGGTCGATGGACCACTGAAGGCCTCGCAATCGATCGACGAAGCCAACCTGCAGTTCAAGATCCAGGTGCAGGAGTGGAAGAACGTGCTGCTGCGCGGCCGTCAGCCGGCCGAACTGGAGAAGTACTGGCAGCAGTTCCAGGCCCGTGAGCAGCAGGTCCAGCAATTGCTTGGGCAGCTGATCGACAGCAGTGATCAGAAACTCAAGGAGCCTTTGCAGCAGCTGCGTGACAGCCATCGGCAATTGGGCGCGGCCTACGCGCAGGGGCGCCAGGCTTTTCTGGCGGCAGGGGGTGACCCGGCCGCTGGCGATCTGGCGGTCAAAGGTGTCGACCGTGCTGCCAGCGAGCAGATGAGCGCGTTGGTCGAGCAGTTGCGCGCCGACGCCCGTGAGCGGGCCGTCAGCATCAATGCCAGTGCCGAGCGCACGGTATGGCTGGGTATGCTGGTGATGCTCGGTTCGGCGCTGTTGGTGGGTTTGCTCAGCCTGTGGCGGGTCAACCGCAGCCTGATCGAGCCCATCAGTCAGTTGATCGAATACGTTGCCCAACTGAGCCAAGGCCACTTTGGGGCGCGGGTCGAAAGCCGTCGGGAGGATGAGCTGGGACGCCTTGCGCGTGCCGCCAATACCTTGCGTGATTTCCTTGCCGACACCGTTGGCCGCCTCAAGGACAATGCTCAAGAGCTCGAAGGCGCCAGTGGCCAGCTGCGCAGCATCGCCGGCGACATGGCGCGCGGTACCCATGACCAGTTCCAGCGTACCGATCAGGTGGCGACGGCGATGCACGAGATGTCCGCCACTGCCCAAGAGGTTGCCCGTCACGCCGCCGAAGCCGCGCGGGCGGCCGATGAAGCCGACCACAGTGCCCAGGCCGGCGAGCAGGTCATGCAGCAGACCATCGACATCATTGGCGTGGTCAACCAGGAGATCGCAGGGACTGCGGCGGTAATCCGCGATCTTGAGAATGACAGTTCGCGCATCGGCAAGGTGCTGGAAGTGATCCGTGGGATCGCCGAGCAGACCAACCTGCTGGCGCTCAATGCGGCCATCGAAGCGGCCCGTGCGGGTGAGGCCGGGCGCGGCTTTGCGGTGGTCGCCGACGAGGTGCGTAGCCTGGCTCAGCGCACGGCGGCGTCGATCGCAGAAATCCATCAGATCATCGAGGCGGTTCAGTCTGGTGCCGTGGAGGCGGTCAAGGCCATCGAAAGCGGGCAGCAGCGCAGCGAGGAGGGGGCCGAGCAGGTGCAGCAGGCAGGGCAGATGCTGCAGCGCATCACCGTCGCGGTCGAAGCCATCCGTGACATGAACCGGCAGATCGCCACGGCAGCTGAGGAACAGACCAGTGTGGCCGAGGATATTTCGCGCAACCTGATCGAGATTACCCGCATTGCCACTGCCAACCAGGAGGCAGTGCAGCACACCGAGCAGGCTGGCCAGCGCCTGCATGGGCTGTCGGGGCAGTTGGGTGAAGTCACTTCGCGTCTTACCGCGTAGTACTGATCGCGCACAGCAAAAAGCCCGCACGATGGCGGGCTTTTTGAAGGATCTGGTCGGAGAGACAGGATTCGAACCTGCGGCCTTCTCGTCCCGAACGAGACGCGCTACCTGGCTGCGCTACACTCCGATGAACAAAATCCTACTGCATGGTTTTTTCGAACGCAAGCCCTTGTTGTTAAAAGGCCTTAGGCCCGAAACAGGGCGTTCGATCAGAGCTCTTTGACGGTACGAACCTGGTCTTTGTTCAGGCGTGTACGCTTGCCATCGAGTTGCTCGAACTCATAGAAGCCAGAGTCCTCGTCGAAGGACGGAGTGTCCACAGCCTGGATCTCGCGGCCGTCGTTCAGGGTGATAACGGTCGGCGAGGCGCAGCCAGCGAGGGCGCCCAGGCCCAGGGCGAGCATGAAGGCGGGAAGGGTCCGTTTAATCATCGTGTTTCTCCAGTGCGATGGTGCTAGATGACGTTAAGACGCAAGGCGTCTGCGCAAGTTCCTTGCACAGTGCAGCATAGCGCCAAACCCAGGGTATTGACCTGGGTCTGTCGGAGTTGTCGCAGGGCAGGCTGTGATATAAATGCGCCATCCCTTTCTCCTGCGATGGACACTCATGAAAGCCAAGGCAGATACCCCCTTCGTGGCCCTGAACATTGCCGTGCTGACCGTCAGCGACACCCGGACCTTTGAAACCGACACCTCCGGGCAGACCTTCGTCGACCGCCTGACTGCGGCGGGCCACCAGCTGGCTGAGCGCAAGCTGCTCAAGGACGATCTCTACAAGATCCGCGCCCAGGTCGCCACCTGGATCGCCGATGACGGCGTGCAGGTCGTGCTGATTACCGGCGGCACCGGCTTTACGGGGCGCGACAGTACGCCTGAGGCTGTGGCCTGCCTGCTGGACAAGCAGGTAGAAGGCTTCGGCGAACTGTTCCGGCAGATCTCCGTCGCCGATATCGGCACGTCCACCGTTCAGTCGCGCGCCTTGGCCGGCCTGGCCAACGGCACGCTGGTATGCTGCCTGCCGGGCTCGACCAATGCTGTGCGCACCGGTTGGGACGGCATCCTCGCCGAGCAACTCGATGCCCGCCATCGTCCGTGCAATTTCGTTGCGCACCTGAAGCAGGTTGCGGCCTGTGAAAGCCGTGGCTGAGGCATCTCCGGCCCGGCCACTGATGGCGGTGGAGGAGGCGCTGGAGCGCCTGCTGGCCTTGGCCGAGGCCGCGCCGATCAGGGACATCGAAACCGTCTCGCTGGCAGAGGCCGAGGGCCGGGTGCTGGCGACCGACCTGGTGGCCTCGCTCGACCTGCCGCCCTGGCCCAACAGTGCCATGGATGGCTACGCACTGCGTCTGGCCGATTACCAAGGCCTGCCATTACCCGTCAGCCAGCGCATTTTCGCCGGGCACGCGCCCGAGCCTTTGCAGCCCGGCACGTGCGCACGGATCTTCACCGGTGCCCCGCTGCCGGCCGGTGCCGACTGCGTCGAGATGCAGGAAAACACCGAGGTGCTGGAGGATGGCCGGGTACGTTTTCTCGAGCGGATGAGGCTTGAGCAGAATGTCCGCCCCCAGGGCCAGGAAACACGCCAGGGTGAACAGGTGATGGTCGCAGGTACGCGCCTGGGCCCGATCGAACTGGGGTTGGCCGCAACGTTGGGGCATGCTCGGCTGCAGGTGGTGCGCCGGGTACGGGTGGCCGTGTTGTCCACCGGTGACGAGTTGGTCGAGCCAGGGTTGCCACTGGGCCCAGGGCAGATCTACAACAGCAACCGGCGCCTGCTGGTTAGCTGGTTGCAACGCCTGGGCTGTGAAGTGCAGGACATGGGCATCCTCCCTGATGACCTGGTGCTCACTCGCCAATGCCTGGCCAGCTTGGGTGATGTCGACCTGATCCTGTCCACCGGGGGTGTCTCGGTGGGCGAGGCCGATTACCTGGGCGCGGCGCTGCGTGAGGCGGGCCAGCTGGCCTTGTGGAAGCTGGCGATCAAACCTGGCAAGCCGCTGACATTCGGGCACTATCAAGGCGTGCCGGTGATCGGCCTGCCCGGCAATCCTGCGTCGACACTGGTGACCTTCGGCCTGCTTACGCGCCCGTACTTGCTTCGCCGCCAAGGGGTGGCGCAGGTCACTCCGCTACGTTTCGACGTCCCTGCAGGTTTCGACTGGCCCAAGGCCGGAACCCGGCGCGAATACCTGCGGGCGCGGATCGATAACGGCCGGGTGCACATCTACAAGAACCAGAGCTCTGGTGTGCTGCGCAGCGCCGCCTGGGCTGACGGCTTGGTGGAGGTGCGCGAAGGCAGCACGCCGCAGCAGGGTGACAGCGTCACGTTCATCCCACTGAGCGAGCTACTTGGCTGAACGCCCAAGCCACGGGTCTGAAGGTTGCGGGGCGGTGGCAGGCGCTGACTGGGTCAGGCGCATGTGCACGGTCTCCAGTTGCTGCGCCGCCACGCTCCAGTCATGGCGCTGCCGGGCGAACTGGCGGCCGGCCTGGCTCAGTTGGCTCATGCGCCAGGGTTGGTTGAGTAACTGGGTAATCAGCAGTGCCAGCTGGTCACCGTCATCGCTGCCCAGGTAATGCTCGCCGCTGTTCACGGCAAGGCCTGAAACGCCCTTGCTGGTGGTGATCACCGGCAGCCCGGCAGCCATGGCTTCGAGAATCTTGACCTTGGAGCCGCCGGCGTAGCGCAGGGGGGCGAAGAACAGCGCCGAGCGCCGCTGCAGTTCGCGAAGGTCAGGGCGATAACCTAACCACTCGATGCGGGGATCGTTCCAGTGCAACTTCCATGAGGCCGGCATGGCATGCCCGGCTATGGCCAGGCGCACAGCAGGGTTGCTCATCCATACCTGAGGCAGGATTTCTTCCAGCGCCCATTCGATGGCCTCAAGGTTCGCGCCGTATTCGAAGTTGCCAACGAACAGCAGGCGCTGGCTGTGCAGCGCGGGGCATACCTGTTGGTAATACGCGCAATCTACACCGTTGACCACGACGTTCACTGGGCGCCCGCTGATCTGGCTGATCAGGTCGACGTCATGGGCGCTCACCGCCACCACTTCGGTGGGTTGGCAGAGTACGCGTTGCTCCCAGCGACGATAGCGCCAGCGATCGAACGCGTTGAGTGGGCGTAGCCAAAGGGGCAAGCGGTCATGGCAGGCGGCGCCCATTACCGATTCGAGTGTGTGTTCGCTGAGCATGTAGGGCAGGCCGCGGGCCTGCAGGGCTTTTTCGAAGGGTTGGAAGGCATAGCTGTGTTCGATCTGGATGACGTCCCAGGGCTCGTCCAGCAATTGCTCGAAGCGGTGGCGCAGGCGAGGTGCCAAGCCATTGATGATTGCCCGCATGGGGTAGTCGATGATCGGTGAGGCCAGCAGATTGAGCGGGCTGTGCAAGGCTCGGCGGGGGAGTACGATCAGCCGTTCGACCAATGGCTCCAGCGCTGCGCGGGTGGCATCGTTGAGCGGGATTTTCGACTGCACCAGCAAGGTGATCCGATGCCCGTGCTGCGCCAGGGCGCGTAGCAGGTGGTATTGCCGGGTCTTGCTGCCACTGGTGGTGGGCCAAGGCAGGTAGGGCAGCGTCCAGAGTATGCGCATGAACCACAATCCTCGCTAAAGGCTGCAGACAAAAAACGCGCCCATTGGCAGTCAGCGGATGGCTGCAACCGGCACGCGTCCATACATTTCAGTAAAGCCCACGCTATCGTCTTCGCCGAGGTAGTCGATGTGGTCGATCCTGCAGGGGGTCAGAACGCTCATTTCACACTCTCGACTTGGCGCTGCACCTAGGGCTGATGGGTCGCTCTGCCAGGGTTCTGGCGTTAAAAAAGTCAAAAAAACGACTCTTTTGTCGCTAAATACCGGCATTGGCCAAATATTTGTCGATCATGCGCCTGATGGCCGAAGCTTTCAATCGGTTGATGCGCGGCGGACGATTTTTGTGCAAATACATGCGGGTCTTAGTGCTAGGTCAGCTCCTGCATGCAGCAATCTGCCGCCGCCTGTGGTCGAGATCTGCAATGGGCTGTCCCTTGGGAGAAGCGTAATGGGTAAGGCAATGGTGATCCTGCACGGCAAGCAGGCGATGAACGAAGATGTGCGCACGGCCGTCCTCGCCCAGCGTGAGCGGGGCTGGACGCTGGATGTGCGGGTGACCTGGGAGGCGGGTGATGCCCAGCGGCTGGTGGCCGAGGCGCTGGCCGCCGGCTACACCCATGTGGTCGCAGGGGGTGGCGACGGTACTTTGCGTGATGTTGCCGAAGCCATGGGGCAGGCGAACACGCAGGCCAGCCTGGCACTGCTGCCGTTGGGCACCGCCAACGACTTCGCTAAAGCCGCGGGCGTGTCATTGCAGCCGGCTGAGGCATTGGCGCTGCTGGACATGCCGGCTCGGCCAATCGATTTGGGCAAGGTTGGCGACCAGATGTTTCTGAACATGGCCACCGGCGGGTTCGGCAGTCAGGTCACTGCCAACACCTCCGAGGACCTGAAGAAGGTACTGGGCGCAGCGGCTTACTTGTTTACCGGGCTGTCGCGCTTCAGTGAGTTGCAGGCCGCGTCTGTGGAGCTGACAGGCCCGGACTTCCACTGGCAGGGTGACTTGCTGGCGCTGGGCATCGGCAATGGCCGCCAGGCAGGTGGTGGCCAGGTTTTGTGTGGCGATGCCCTGGTGGATGACGGCCAGCTCGACATCGCTATCCTGCCGGCACCGCAAGAAGTGGTAGGGGCACTGCGTGAGCTGCTGGCCGGCGAAGGGCTGTTCGTTCGGGCTCGCTTGCCCTGGGTCGAAATCAAAAGCTCCCAAGGCCTGGACATCAACCTCGACGGTGAGCCGTTACAGGCTGACAGCCTGCGCTTCGAGGCCCTGCCTGCGGCGCTGCGTTTGCACCTGCCGCCAAATTCGCCGCTGCTCAGTCATCCAGGCTGATGATTTTCTCGCGTACGGCGAACAGTACCAGCCCCGCAACGTCGTAGATCTGCAGGCGTTTCATGATCTGCGAGCGATGGGTTTCCACCGTTTTGATCGACAAGGCAAGGCCGGCAGCGATCTCGCGGGTGGATTTGCCCCGTACGATCAGGCGCAGGATTTCCAGCTGCCGCGCAGTGAGGTTATGGCGGTCGATGTTCGGCTGCTTGCCCTGCTGGGCACGCATGAGTGCCTGGTTGATCACCGTGTGGGCGATGGCCGGGCTGAGGTAGCGCTCGCCACTGCGCAGTGCTGCCAGTGCCTGCTCCAGCTCCATTGCGGTGGCATCTTTGAGCAGGTAGCCGTGGGCGCCGCTTTCCAGGGCGCGCATGATCAGGTCCGGATCGGTGTGCATGGACAGGATCAGCACTTTGCAAGGGTTGCCTGAGGCGCGCAGCAAGGTGAGCGCATCGAGGCCGCTGGTCATGCGCATGGAAATGTCGAGCAATACGATGTCGGGCGCCAGTTGCTGAGCTTGCTCGAGCAGTTGGCCGCCATCGTCGGCTTCGCCGACCACGGTGTAGCCGGGGATGTCAGACACCAAGGCACGTACCCCGGCTCGAATCAGCGAATGGTCATCGACCAGCAGCAGTCTACAGGTCATTGGATAGCAGGTGTCCTGGCGCGTTCATCGGTGCGGGGTGTCCATGGGAACAAGACCTCGATGCGGGTGCCCAGGCCCAGCTGGCTGGTGATTTTCAGCGTGCCCTGCAGTGCTGTGGCACGCTCCTGCATGCCCGCCATGCCGCGCTGGCCTGCCTCGGCGGGATTGGCGGCGGGGATGAAGCCCTGGCCATCGTCCTCTATCGACAAGCTCAGGCCGGCGGGGCTGCGCTGCAGGCGGATGGTCAGGTTGCGCGCCTTGGCATGGCGCAATATGTTGGTGACCGCCTCTTGCGCGATGCGAAAAGCAGCCATGCTCACCTCCTCGCAAATGCCACCCAGCCTTTGATGGCACTCCAGGCTCCAATGCATGTCGGTGCTTGCGAGCGTGCGCACCAGATGTGCACGCAGGCTGGCTTCCAGGCCAAGGCTTGCCAGCTGCCGTGGGTTGAGGATTGCAGAGACGTCGCGCACTTTGCTCAGCGTGTCATCGAGTGTGCTGCGCAGGGTGCCGCATTGGGCCTGCAGATCGCTTGGCAGCCGCCGCTGCAACCACTCCAGCTGTAATTTGGCAGCGGTCAGCAGCTGGCCAATGTCGTCATGCAGTTCGCGGCTCAGGTGCTGGCGTTCGCTTTCCTGGACTTTGAGCATACGATCGGCCAGCTCTGCCGGGCGCAAGCTGATAGACCTGGCCCCTAGGCCCAAGTGCCAGCCGACCCCGCACATTGCTATCAGCTGTAACAGCATCAGGCTCGCCGGTATGGCATGCCCGGCGGTGAACAGCAGCAGGTTGGCAAATAGTGACGCCACGCACAGCAATGCGGTGGCCCAGCGCAGTGCAGCGGAGAGGGAGCGGCAACGCAGGGCATTTTTCAAGCGTGGGAGCATAGATGGGAAGCCACTGAAACCTTGCTGATGGAGGCCTTGCGCATGTCTTGCCGGAGGCTTTGGCGTGCTGCTTTCAATAAATGCCAAGTGCGCGTTGAGGCGATCCATATACGGGTGACCGGTACTTGTTAGTGGGCATGGTATCACTTCAGGACTGTTTGGTCGCGAGTGGGGTATTGCTTTGAAACCTCAAGGTTTGCGGGGCCATCAGGGGGCTGCGAAGGCCTGATTCGAGCAGCAGATAGCCATCATCGATTGCCCTGGATGGCCCGCCCAGTTCAACTTGCGCGAATACCGGTAAACAGGCTGTAGGAACTTTCGGCCCTTCACTAGTTGGACCCGGATTCGGTCTTTCAGCGCCGCCTTAGTTGCAGGTCGTCAATGACTGCTAGTGCGTTTTTCTGCGCAAGTTGAGCGGCTGTCCATGGGGCCAGCCTGGGGCGTGTCAGCACGTTCGCTGTGCGTTTCCTGGCAAGGCGCACACGTTTGCGGCAATGGTTGGTCCAATGCGTTTGCCAGCTCAGCCAGCAAGGCGGTCTGTTCGCTGGTATCGAGGGCAAGCCGGCCGGTGTGCGTATCCACAAGCTCAAGTTGCCAGGCCAGGAGGGTCAGGCATTCCGCCAGTGCAGGCAAGGCTTGATTGTGCAGGTGCAACTGGCTGCAGGCCGGGGCGAGCAGTTGCTGCAAGGCGCAGGCGTAGTGGGCGACTTCAAGCAGGCCCAGGCCGCTGGCGCGCCGGGCAAGAGTATCGAGGGTGTTGATCAGGCAATGGCAGGCGTCAGGGTCATTGGCGATCAGTTCCAGGTGGTGCAGGCACTCCTGGGACTGGGTCAGCAACACTTGCGCATCCAGCAGAAAATCCTGCAGAGCGCTGCTGTCGAAAGCTGAACTGCCCATCATGTGGTCCCGGCCCGTAACGAGGGAGCGGGGGACGGCCAAGCCGTGTCGTTCGCTAGCAAAAGCCTGACTCCATTCATGCAGTGAGAATGGCGTCACATTAATGGCTAAAGGATAGCGCGAACATCAGGTTGCACCCGGTTGACGCTAGGGGTTTCCCTGATGGTGATCTAGGGGTGGAGAGCTACTCAAGGCCAATGTGTCCCAGGCCGGGCAACTGCAGTAAAGCATGATGTTAATATGATATCAATTGGCTCGCGAAGCATTTTCGTTCAAGGGTCAAGCTGCGCATGCAGCAGCCGATACAGGGTGGATGAACTCACTTTATTCCGAATTGAGCCTGGGGGTTTTCCAATGGCTGGCATTCTCGACACGGTAGACCAACGAACGCAACTGGTGGGTGAGAACCGCCTGGAAATCCTGATGTTCCGCCTGGCCGGGCGCCAGTTATTCGCCATCAATGTGTTCAAGGTGCAAGAAGTGCTGCAGCTGCCCAAGTTGACATTGATGCCACAGCGCCACGCGTTCGTCTGTGGCGTGGTCAACCTGCGAGGGCAGACCTTGCCGGTGATCGACCTGTCCCAGGCAATCGGCATGCGCCCGCTGCAGCCGGGGCCGGACAGCACCATCATCGTTACCGAGTACAACCGCTCGGTGCAGGCGTTCCTGGTGGGTGGGGTCGATCGCATCGTCAACATGAACTGGGAAGCCATCATGCCTCCGCCTTCCAGCGCGGGCCGCCAGCATTACCTGACGGCGATCACCAAGGTGGACGAAAACCTGGTGGAGGTCATCGACGTCGAGAAAGTGCTGGCCGAGATCGTGCCTTACAACGCGAAGGTCTCCAACGACAAGCTCGCTGACCCGATACTGGCGCGCGCCCGTGGCCGTGAAGTGCTGCTGGTGGACGACTCCAGCGTGGCGCTGGCGCAGCTGCGTGACACCCTGTCGCAACTGGGGATGAAACTGCATGTTGCCAGCGATGGCCTGAAGGCTTTGCGCATGCTCAAGGGCTGGGCCGATGCCGGCGAGGACATGAGCGAAAAACTGCTGATGGTGTTCACTGACGCAGAAATGCCGGAAATGGACGGTTATCGGCTGACCACGGAAATCCGCAGCGATGCCCGCCTGCGCAAGCTGTACGTGGTGTTGCACACCTCGCTGTCAGGCAGTTTCAACGAGTCCATGGTCAAGAAAGTCGGCTGCGACAATTTCCTTTCCAAGTTCCAGCCTGATCGCCTGGTCGACGTGGTCAAGCAGCGGTTGCTGCTGGATTCGACCACTGCGTGATCCGTGCGGTAGCCGGGTATAATCTGGCATTTGGCACGGCACGAGGCAGGCAGGGATGTTTCTGAGTGAGCTGTATCGGTATCCGGTGAAGTCGGCGCAGGCGCAGCGCCTGCAGGCTTCACTGGTGGACAATCTGGGGTTGGCGGGTGACCGACGCTGGCTCGTGGTCGAGCAAGACAACGGGCGCTTTCTCACCCAGCGCGCCTGGCCGCAGCTCAGCCAGCTCAAGGCTGGCGAAGGGGAGGCGGGTACGCTGCTGCTGGAGGCCCCGGGGCTGCCCGCTCTGCATGTGAAGGTGCCGCCTGCAGATGATGGCCTGCGCGGCGTGACCATCTGGCGTGACACGTTGCGTGTGCCGGATGCCGGCGATGAGGCGGCGGCCTGGTTATCGCAATTGCTCGGCAAGCCAGTGCGGTTGGTCCACTGCCCGGAACATCGGGCGCGCTACCTGCCCAGCGGTTATGGCTTGAACAGCGACAGGGCGGCCTTCCCCGATGGTTTCCCGTTATTGCTGATTGGCGAGGGTTCGCTGCAAGAGCTGAACCGGCGCATTGGCCGGCCCATGGAGATGCTGCGTTTTCGACCCAATCTGGTGGTGCAGGGCGCAGAACCGTTTGCCGAAGATGGCTGGAAGCGCATTCGCATTGGCGGGCTGGAGTTTCGCCTGCTCAAGCCGAGCGTGCGGTGCATCTTCACCACGCTGGACCCTGAAACCGGAGCGCGCAGCCCGGACCGGGAGCCGTTGACCACCCTCAAGACCTTTCGCGAGCGCGAGGGTGACATCCTGTTCGGGCAGAACCTGGCGGTGGATGGCTGTGGGCGGCTTGAGGTAGGGATGAAGGTCGAAGTGCTGGAGTAGCGGTAGCAAGCAGGTGCCTCTTCGCGAGTTGGCCCGCGAAGAGGCGGCGTTGCTTCACATGTCGTCGAAATACCGCTCGTGCCAGTCCACCAATGGCTGTGGTGCGTTGAGCTTCTGCCCGTAGATCACCGAGTAAGACAGCACGTTCTGCACATACTGACGCGTCTCGTCGAACGGAATCGATTCCACCCACACATCGAAGCTCAGGTGCTTGGCGCCCTTGAGCCATTGGCGCACGCGCCCGGGGCCGGCGTTGTAGGCAGCGGACGCCAACACCCGGTTGCCGTTGAACTGGCCGTGCACCTGGCTCAGATAAGCTGCGCCCAGCTGAATGTTGGTGTCCGGGTTGAGCACCTGGCGCGGCGACGCCAGCGGAATGCTGAACTTGCGCGCGGTTTCCTTGGCTGTGGCCGGCATCAACTGCATGAGGCCACTGGCACCTACACTGGAGCGCGCATCCTCCATGAAGGCACTTTCCTGGCGGGTGATTGCGAACACCCAGCTTGAGTGCAACCCACGCACCTTGGCTTCGCGTACCAGCGTGTCGCGGTGGGCCATCGGGAAGCGGATGTCCAGGTCATCCCAGTACTTGGCCTGGCTGATGGTGCGAATGGCCGGGAAGTACCAGCGCAGGTCATAGGCCAGGCGCGCCTGTGCAACCATCTCGTCGCGGCTGAAGTGGCGGCTGACGTGATACCACTCGCGGCGGCCGTCGACGATCTGGCCACGGGCATGGAATTCCAAGGCGCGCTGGATGCCCGGCGTATTGCGTACCTTACGCACCAGTTGCGGGCTCAGCACCAGTGGCTTGTTGTTGAGCTGGTAAGGGGTTTGCGCCCGGTCGGCCGCGAGGAATCCGTAGAAGTCCCGTTCGCGCGCCACGTTCTTGTACAGCAGCAGGCTTTGCGGGTTGTTTGGCTGGGCCAGTTCCAGGCTGCGCGCTTGCCAGTACTGCCAGCGGCTGCTGCTGGCCAGGTCTTGCGGCAGGCGCTTGGTCAGTTCGTAGGCGTCTTCCCAGCGGCCCAGGCGCAACAGCAGGCGCAGACGCCACTCGGTGACGGTGTTGTCCCGCAGCTCTGGGTCATAGCGGGTCATCAGGTCAAGGGCACGCGGGTCATAGCGGCGTGCCAGGGTCAGGCCGATTTCACGGGCGATGGCCACTTTCTCGTCGCTGGAGAAATGCATGCGCTGGGCGTAGTCGTCGAGCAGGGCCATGGCCCGCTCAGGGTTCTGGCGAGCCAGGCGGCGCAAGCCCAGGCTCACTACATCGGACATCGCCTCGTTGACCGGTGTGAAGCGCGATGGCTGGTTGAGCAATTCGGGTTTTTGCGCGACATCGACCAGCAGGCGGCCTTGCGGGCCGAGCGTGGTCAGGGATTTGACCAGGCTGTTGGCCAGGGCATAGTTGCGCGCCTGGGCTGCCAGTTTGGCGCGGTTCCAGCGCTTGGCCTCGGTCAACTGACCTTCGGCGGCCCACATGCCGAACAGGGCGTCGCAGGCGGCCGGTTGCGACTTGCCTACGTTCCACAGTTTCTCGGCGCTGGCATAACCCTCGGCGCGCAGGCCATGGCTGAGTTGGTACTGGCCGTTGAGGCAGTCCAGTTCGGTGAAGTTGAGCTTGGGGTCGTAGTACTTGACGAAGGTGTCCCACTCGCCGCGTTCGGCCAGCCAGCGCAACCAGCGAAGTTTCATCCAGTTGGCCTGAGGAAGGTCGCCATGTTTGGCCAGAAACGCTTCGATTTCCTGGTTGCTGGCGCTTTTCAGCCGAGCGGTCAGTTCGTCGTAGGCCAGGTAGGGCGTCAGCGGGTAGTCGCGCAGGGCCTGGGCATAGCGCAGGTACGGGCCTTTGTCGCCCTTGGCCAAGGCACGCTTGGCCTCGTCGTAGTACTGACGTTGCTGAGAGAGGTCGATGGCCTGCGCCGCGCTGGCGGTGGCGGCGGTAAGCAGCAGGCAGGAAGCAATCTGTAACAGGCGGCTGCGCATGATACGTCCGGGCAGTTGAACCATGGGAAAGTGACGGCGGAGCCAACACTGTTGGAAGCTATTGTTCTAGCTTAGCTGTTTGCCGGCAGCGGGTGAAAGCACTGTGCTTGTATCAAGGCGTTAAGACCGACCGGATGTCGCAATGCCCTGGCAGCGCGGGCAACTTAATGCTGGAACGGGCCAACTCAGGTAGAATGCGCGCCCGCTTTCTGGAGACGAACATGACCCTGCTCAAATTCAGCGATGTGTCCCTCGCATTCGGCGCGATGCCGCTGCTGGACAAAGTGTCCTGGCAGATCGCCCGTGGCGAGCGGGTGTGCATCATCGGCCGCAACGGCACCGGCAAGTCGAGCATGCTGCGCCTGGTCAAGGGCGAGCAGAAGGGCGACGACGGTGAAATCTGGCGCGCCCCTGGCCTGAAGATCGGCGAGCTGCCGCAAGAACTGCCAGTGGCTGACGAGCGGACTGTGTTCGACGTGGTGGCCGCTGGCCTGGACGGCGTTGGTGAACTGCTTGCCCAATTCCACCACCTCAGCCAGAACATCCAGGGCGACGATGACCTGGAAAAACTCATGCATGTTCAGCACGAGCTCGAAGCCCGTGACGGCTGGCGCCTGCAGCAGGTGGTGGAAAGCACCCTGAGCCGCCTGCAGCTGCCTGCCGACAAAACCCTGGCCGAGCTGTCCGGTGGCTGGCGTCGACGGGTGCTGCTGGCGCAGGCGCTGGTGTCCGAACCCGACCTGCTGCTGCTCGACGAGCCGACCAACCACCTGGACATCGGCGCCATCGCCTGGCTCGAAGAGGCCCTGCGTGGTTTTAACGGGGCGGTGCTGTTCATTACTCACGACCGTTCATTCCTGCAGAACCTGGCAACCCGCATCCTCGAACTGGATCGTGGTGGGCTGATCGACTGGAACGGTGACTACGCCAGCTTCCTGGTGCACAAGGAAGCTGCGCTGGCCGCCGAAGAGACCGCCAACGCACTGTTTGACAAGCGTCTTGCCCAGGAAGAGGTGTGGATCCGCCAGGGCATCAAGGCCCGCCGCACCCGCAACGAAGGCCGGGTGCGCGCACTCAAGGCCTTGCGTGTCGAGCGTAGCGAGCGGCGTGACCGTCAGGGCAAGGCGAACATCCAGATCGAGGCCGCAGAGAAATCCGGCAAGCAGGTGATGGTGCTGGAGAATGTCAGCTTCCACCACGCTGGGGGGCCAATGCTGGTCAAGGACTTCTCCATGGTCCTGCAGCGTCAGGACCGCATTGGCCTGCTGGGCGCCAACGGTACCGGCAAGACCACGCTGCTCAAGCTGATGCTCGGTGGCCTGGAGCCTACTTCGGGCAAGGTCGAGCGCGGCACCAAACTGGAAGTCGCCTACTTCGATCAGATGCGCCACCAGCTCGATCTGGAAAAAACCGTGATCGATAACCTGGCCGAGGGCCGCGATTTCATTGAAATCGACGGCCAGAACCGGCATGTGCTCAGCTACCTGGGCGATTTCCTGTTCAGCCCCCAGCGTGCTCGCACACCGGTCAAGGCGCTGTCGGGCGGTGAGCGGGCGCGTCTGCTGCTGGCCAAACTGTTCAGCAAGCCGGCCAACCTGCTGGTACTGGACGAACCGACCAACGACCTGGATGTGGAAACCCTCGAGCTTCTTGAAGAGGTGCTGTGCAATTACAAGGGCACCGTGCTGATGGTCAGCCACGACCGGGCCTTCCTCGACAACGTCGTCACCAGCACGCTGGTGTTCGAAGGCGAGGGCAAGGTGCGTGAATATGTGGGTGGCTATGAGGACTGGATCCGCCAGGGCGGTTCGCCAAAGCTGTTGGGCGTGACCGAGAGCAAGGGTGGCAAGTCCGAGCTCAACAGTGCCGTGGTCCAGAAACAGGACGAGCAGGTGGCGCCGGCGCCAGCCCCGGTGGCAGCGGATGCTTCGAAGAAGAAGCTCAGCTACAAGCTGCAGCGGGAACTGGAGATGCTGCCTGGGCAAATTGATGCGATCGAGCAGCGAATGGCAGTGGCCCAGGAGGAAGTCAACGCCCCAGGCTTTTATCAGCGGCCGATCGAGGAAACCTCAGCGGTGCTGGCCAAGCTGGAGCAGATGCAGGGCGAACTGGATGCCTTGGTAGAGCGCTGGGCCGAGCTGGAAGGTTAAGCCAGTCCCGGCCTCATCGCCGGCAAGCCGGCCCCCACAGGGTAGCCACTGTTCTTGCGAACGGTGGAGATCCCGTGGGAGCCGGCTTGCCGGCGATGAGGCCAGCCAGGCTGGGTCATTCCTTCTTCTGCAACCGCACCGCCAGTACATCGCACGGCGCCCCATGCAGTACGTCGTTGGCCGTTGAGCCCAGCAACAACGCCAGGCCATGGCGGCCGTGGCTGCCCACCACGATCAGGTCGCAGTTCTGCTCCTTGGCGAGCTGGTGGATCTCTTGGCGCGGTTGGCCATAGGTCAGGTGAGAATCACCGCGATTGATCTCGGGGTACTTGTTGAACAGGCGGTCCATACGCTCCTTGGCCTGATCGAACTGTTGCTGCTGCAACTGCGACAGGTCCATTGGCACGTCACCGCCAAAGGCCATGGCCATGGGTTCGACGATATGTACCAGCGAGACCTTGGCGCCTGTGGGCTCGGCGAGCTTCATGGCACGTTTGATCACCGGGTCGCACTCTTCGGTGAGGTCGACGGCGACCAGAAGATGTTCGTAGGGCATGAGCTGTACTCCTGACAATCGCGATACTAGAAGTATGGTCGCTTCGGGCGGGTCTTGCGTGAAACTGAGTAACCCGCTCATTTGCAACGCTTTATGGGATCTACAGATATGACGGTATTGCTGGTGGTGTCAATCCTTGCGCTGATTCTCAGCCCGTTCGCCTGGCTGCGTCAGTCGCGCAAGCAAGGTGAGCAGATGAGCCTGCGCCTGGAGGCGCGGCGCATGGGGCTGGCCATGCAACTGGCGCCGCAGCAGTGGCCGCACTGGCTGGAAAAAGAGCCGCCCAGCCCTTGCCCGCAGTACCATCGGGCGCGCAGGCGTGGGCATGAAGACAGCTGGTGCTACTGGCAAGTCAGCCCGGGTGTGTGGTGCAACCAGTGGCGTGAAGTGTGTGAGGTAGCGCGCCTGAATGAGGTTTTCTCGCGGCTGCCGGGCACCGTCTACAAGGTCGAGGCCGACAAGCGCATGCTCGCGCTTTACTGGAGCGAGCGAGGTGACAAATCTGTGTTGCAGGATATTGCCTACGCGTTTGAAACCCTCGCCTGACATCCCTTGAACGACAAAGCGGCAACCTGGCACCCGCCCGCAAGGGGTGAATGCCAGGTTGCCGCTTTGTCGTTTCTGCTGCGCAGAAAAAGGCCAGGCAGGCCGGGAATTTCTTCAAGCAAGTGGCAGTGTAGCCATCCTGCGGCGCTGTGTAGCCAAAAAAAATGCAATGGCCTCCTTTTTGTGGTCAATCGCTGACATGAATGATCAGTGATCACTGTCACCATGATTTACACCCACACCCTACAAAATGACCGGAAAGTCGCATTTTCACGGTGCCTGTAAGCATTTGACAACGCCGACCTTTTCGGAGAATGTGTGCATACCCAAATCAAACGGGCGTATGAATTGAGCGTTTGTATGTCACATCGCTCATCCAGAATCCCGACTAGCGCGCTGACGGGTGTGCCTGGGCAGAAGCAGCGAAGCGCTGCTTTTCCACCAGCGATCGGCGTGTACAGTTCAGCTTCCATATCGTGGAGATCAGTTGATGATTTACGAAGGTAAAGCCATCACGGTTAAGGCTCTTGAAAGCGGCATCGTCGAACTGAAGTTCGACCTCAAGGGTGAGTCCGTCAACAAGTTCAATCGCCTGACCCTGGACGAGCTGCGCCAAGCCGTCGAAGCCATAAAGGCCGACGCCTCGGTGAAGGGCGTGATCGTCACCAGCGGCAAGGACGTGTTCATCGTCGGCGCCGACATCACCGAGTTCGTCGATAACTTCAAGCTGCCCGAGGCCGAACTGGTTGCCGGCAATCTGGAAGCCAACCGCATCTTCAACGCGTTCGAAGACCTCGAAGTGCCGACCGTTGCCGCCATCAACGGCATCGCCCTGGGCGGTGGCCTGGAAATGTGCCTGGCGGCCGACTATCGGGTCATGTCCACCTCCGCGAAGATCGGCCTGCCGGAAGTCAAGCTGGGCATCTACCCAGGCTTCGGCGGTACTGTGCGCCTGCCGCGCCTGATCGGTTCGGACAACGCCATCGAGTGGATTGCCGCCGGCAAGGAAAACCGTGCTGAAGACGCCCTGAAGGTCGGTGCCGTCGATGCTGTGGTTGCCCCTGAACTGCTGCAGGCGGGTGCCCTGGACCTGGTCAAGCGCGCAATCAGTGGCGAGTTGGATTACAAGGCCAAGCGCCAGCCCAAGCTGGAAAAGCTCAAGCTCAATGCCATCGAGCAGATGATGGCCTTCGAGACTGCCAAGGGCTTCGTGGCTGGCCAGGCCGGCCCGAACTACCCAGCGCCCGTCGAAGCCATCAAGTCGATCCAGAAGGCTGCCAACTTCGGTCGCGACAAGGCGCTGGAAGTCGAGGCAGCAGGCTTTGCCAAGCTGGCCAAGACTTCGGTTGCCCAAAGCCTGGTCGGCCTGTTCCTGAACGATCAGGAACTCAAGCGCAAAGCCAAGGCTCACGACGAAATCGCTCACGATGTCAAACAGGCTGCCGTGCTCGGCGCTGGCATCATGGGTGGCGGCATTGCTTACCAGTCGGCGGTCAAGGGTACCCCGATCCTGATGAAGGACATCCGCGAGGAAGCCATCCAGCTGGGCCTCAGCGAGGCGTCCAAGCTGCTCGGCAACCGCGTCGAAAAAGGCCGCCTGACCCCGGCGAAAATGGCCGAGGCACTCAACGCCATTCGCCCGACACTGTCCTACGGTGATTTCGCCAACGTCGACATCGTCGTCGAGGCCGTGGTCGAGAACCCCAAGGTCAAGCAGGCAGTGCTCGCTGAAGTGGAAGGCCAGGTGAAAGAGGATGCGATCCTTGCGTCCAACACCTCGACCATCTCCATCAACCTGCTGGCCAAGGCGCTCAAGCGCCCCGAGAACTTCGTCGGCATGCACTTCTTCAACCCGGTGCACATGATGCCGCTGGTCGAAGTCATCCGTGGCGAAAAGTCCAGTGAAGTGGCGGTTGCCACCACCGTGGCCTACGCCAAGAAGATGGGCAAGAACCCGATCGTGGTCAACGATTGCCCGGGCTTTTTGGTCAACCGCGTGCTGTTCCCGTACTTCGGTGGCTTTGCCAAGCTGGTCAGCGCCGGTGTCGACTTCGTGCGCATCGACAAGGTCATGGAGAAGTTCGGCTGGCCGATGGGCCCGGCCTACCTGATGGACGTGGTCGGCATCGACACCGGCCACCACGGCCGCGATGTGATGGCCGAAGGCTTCCCGGACCGCATGAAGGACGAGCGCCGCTCGGCTGTCGATGCCCTGTATGAGGCCAATCGTCTGGGCCAGAAGAACGGCAAGGGTTTCTACGCCTACGAAACCGACAAGCGTGGCAAGCCGAAGAAGGTGTTCGACGCCACCGTGCTCGATGTGCTCAAGCCGATCGTCTTCGAGCAGCGTGAAGTCACTGACGAAGACATCATCAACTGGATGATGGTCCCGCTGTGCCTGGAGACCGTGCGCTGCCTGGAAGACGGCATCGTCGAAACCGCTGCCGAAGCGGACATGGGCCTGGTATACGGCATTGGTTTCCCTCCGTTCCGTGGTGGTGCGCTGCGTTACATCGATTCGATCGGTGTGGCCGAATTCGTTGCCCTGGCCGACCAGTACGCCGATCTGGGGCCGCTGTACCACCCGACCGCGAAGTTGCGTGAAATGGCCAAGAACGGCCAGCGCTTCTTCAGCTGAGCAGCCAACGCCTTTGAGAGAGTAGAGCGAGATTATTGATATGAGCCTCAATCCAAGAGACGTGGTGATTGTCGACTTCGGTCGCACCCCGATGGGCCGCTCCAAGGGTGGCATGCACCGCAACACCCGTGCTGAAGACATGTCTGCGCACCTGATCAGCAAGCTGCTGGAGCGCAACGGCAAGGTCGATCCGAAAGAAGTCGAGGACGTGATCTGGGGTTGCGTCAACCAGACCCTGGAACAGGGCTGGAACATCGCCCGCATGGCGTCGTTGATGACCCAGATCCCGCACACCTCGGCCGCCCAGACCGTCAGCCGCCTGTGCGGCTCGTCGATGAGCGCGCTGCACACCGCCGCCCAGGCGATCATGACCGGCAACGGCGACGTGTTCGTGGTCGGTGGTGTCGAGCACATGGGGCACGTCAGCATGATGCATGGCGTGGACCCCAACCCGCACCTGTCCTTGCACGCTGCCAAGGCTTCCGGGATGATGGGCCTGACTGCCGAGATGCTCGGCAAGATGCATGGCATCACCCGTGAACAGCAGGACCTGTTCGGCCTGCGTTCGCACCAGCTCGCCCACAAAGCGACTGTGGAAGGCAAGTTCAAGGACGAGATCATCCCGATGCAGGGCTATGACGAGAACGGTTTCCTGAAAGTCTTCGACTTCGACGAGACCATTCGCCCGGAAACCACCCTTGAAGGCCTGGCATCGCTCAAGCCTGCGTTCAACCCCAAAGGTGGTACGGTCACAGCCGGTACTTCGTCGCAGATCACCGATGGCGCTTCGTGCATGATCGTCATGTCCGGCCAGCGTGCGATGGACCTCGGTATCCAGCCATTGGCGGTGATCCGCTCCATGGCAGTCGCTGGCGTTGACCCGGCGATCATGGGCTACGGCCCTGTGCCGTCGACCCAGAAAGCCCTCAAGCGCGCAGGGCTGACCATGGCCGATATCGACTTCATCGAGCTCAATGAAGCCTTTGCTGCACAGGCCCTGCCCGTGCTCAAAGATCTGAAAGTGCTCGACAAGATGGATGAGAAGGTTAACCTGCACGGCGGCGCAATTGCCTTGGGTCACCCGTTCGGTTGCTCCGGGGCACGCATTTCCGGCACCCTGCTCAACGTCATGAAGCAAAATGGCGGTACGTTGGGCGTGGCCACCATGTGCGTCGGCCTCGGTCAGGGCATCACCACTGTCTTCGAACGCGTCTGATCGCGTAGCGGGACAGCAGCCGGGGCCTTGTGCCCCGGCTTTTGTTTTTTACAGAATTTGTTTCAAGAGGGAAGGCGACATGCAGATACAACCAGGCGTATACCGGCATTACAAAGGGCCTGAGTACCGTGTCTTCAGTGTCGCACGGCACTCCGAAAGCGAAGAGTGGATGGTTTTCTACCAATGCCTGTATGGTGACTACAGCTTCTGGGTACGACCACTTTCGATGTTCCAGGAGTCAGTCGAGGTTGACGGCGAGCAGGTGCCACGCTTTGCTTTGGTCAAGGCCGAAGAAGGGTTGCCTGAGCTGCTTGGCAAGGCGCGCGAGTGAACGACCGCGCTTGACCTCACTCTATTGCCACTATATATAGCGGTGCCGCGTCCGGCACCTGACGCGTTCTTCATCTTCAGATTCAGGAATACTCCGATCCATGGGCAAATCGCTGGTCATTGTGGAATCCCCGGCCAAGGCCAAGACCATCAACAAGTACCTGGGCAACCAGTACGTGGTGAAGTCGAGTATCGGCCACATCCGTGACCTCCCCACCAGCGGTTCGGCCAGCGCCAGCAAAGAGCCGGCCGCCAAGCGTGGTAAGGCTGCGGGTGAGGCTCCGGCCCTGTCGCCCAAAGAAAAGGCCCGTCGCCAGCTGGTGGCGCGCATGGGCGTCGACCCCGAGCACGGCTGGAAGGCCAAGTACGAGATCCTGCCTGGCAAGGAAAAGGTGATCGACGAGTTGCGCCGGCTGGCCAAGGATGCTGACACCATCTATCTCGCAACCGACTTGGACCGCGAAGGGGAGGCCATCGCCTGGCACCTGCGCGAGGCCATCGGTGGAGACGACACCCGCTACAAGCGTGTGGTGTTCAACGAAATCACCAAAAAGGCCATCCAGGATGCGTTCTCGCAGCCTGGCGAGCTCGATATTGATCGCGTCAATGCCCAGCAGGCGCGCCGCTTCCTGGACCGCGTGGTGGGCTACATGGTCTCGCCGCTGCTGTGGGCCAAGATCGCCCGTGGCCTCTCGGCCGGTCGTGTCCAGTCGGTGGCCGTGAAGCTGGTGGTCGAGCGTGAGCGCGAGATCCGCGCCTTCATTCCGGAAGAGTACTGGGAAGTGCACGCCGACCTTGGCACCGCCAAGCAAGCCAAGGTGCGTTTCGAGGTGACCCGCGAGAAGGGCGAGGCATTCAAGCCGCTGAACGAAGCCCAGGCCATGGCTGCGCTGAGCAAACTCAAGGCGTCCAGCTACAGCGTGGTCAAGCGTGAAGACCGCCCGACGAGCAGCAAGCCGTCGGCACCGTTCATCACCTCCACCCTGCAACAGGCTGCGAGCAACCGCCTGGGCTTCGGTGTGAAGAAGACCATGATGATGGCTCAGCGGCTTTACGAAGCGGGCTACATCACCTACATGCGTACCGACTCGACCAACCTGTCGGTCGACGCGCTGGACATGGCGCGCAGTTACATCGAGCGCGAGTTCGGCAAGCAGTACCTGCCCGAGGCACCGCTGGTGTACGGCAGCAAGGAAGGCGCTCAGGAGGCCCACGAAGCGATTCGTCCTTCCGACGTCAACACGCACCCAACCAAGCTCAGCGGCATGGAACGTGACGCCGAGCGCCTCTACGAACTGATCTGGCGGCAATTCCTCGCCTGCCAGATGCCGCCTGCCCAGTACCTGTCCACCAGCGTGACCGTGGCTGCCGGTGATTTCGAGCTGCGTGCCAAAGGCCGCATCCTCAAGTTCGACGGTTACACCCGTGTGTTGCCGCAGCAGAGCAAGCCGGGCGAAGATGACGTGTTGCCGGAAATGGTCCAGGGTGAGGCGCTCAAGCTGATCCAGATCGACCCCAGCCAGCACTTCACCAAGCCACCTGCGCGCTTCACCGAAGCAAGCCTGGTCAAGGAAATGGAAAAGCGCGGCATCGGTCGCCCTTCGACGTATGCGGCCATCATTTCCACCATCCAGGACCGCGGCTACGTCACGCTGCACAACCGCCGCTTCTACTCCGAGAAGATGGGCGACATCGTTACCGAGCGCCTGTCGGAAAGCTTCGCCAACCTGATGGACTACGGCTTCACCGCGGACATGGAGGAGAACCTCGATGACGTGGCCCAGGGCGAGCGCGACTGGAAAAACGTGCTGGACGAGTTCTACGGCGACTTCAGCAAGAAGCTGCTGACGGCCGAGTCCGCCGAGCACGGCATGCGTGCCAACCAGCCGACCATGACCAACATTCCGTGCAAGGAATGTGGGCGTCCGATGATGATCCGCACTGCCTCCACCGGCGTGTTCCTGGGTTGCTCGGGTTACAGCCTGCCGCCCAAAGAGCGCTGCAAGGCCACCGTCAACCTGGTGCCGGGCGATGAAATCGCTGCGGATGACGAAGGTGAGTCGGAGTCGCGCGTGCTGTTGGGCAAGCACCGCTGCCCGATCTGCTCCACAGCCATGGATGCTTACCTGCTCGACGAGAAGCACAAGCTGCATATCTGCGGTAACAACCCTGATTGCGTCGGCTACGAGATCGAAGAGGGCAGTTACCGCATCAAGGGTTACGAAGGGCCGAGCCTGGAGTGTGACAAGTGCGGCAGCGAGATGCAGCTCAAGACCGGCCGCTTCGGCAAGTTCTTCGGTTGCACCAACCCGGCGTGCAAGAACACCCGCAAGCTGCTCAAGAGCGGCGAGGCGGCTCCACCCAAGATGGACAAGGTGGACATGCCAGAGCTCAAGTGCGAGAAGGTCGACGACACCTATGTGCTGCGTGATGGTGCTTCTGGGTTGTTCCTGGCAGCCAGCCAGTTCCCCAAGAATCGCGAGACCCGTGCACCGCTGGTCATGGAGATCGTGCCGCACAAGCACGAGATTGACCCCAAGTACCACTTCCTGTGCGATGCGCCGCAGAAAGATCCGGAGGGTCGCCCGGCAGTGATCCGCTACAGCCGCAAGACCAAGGAGCAATACGTGCAGTCCGAGGTCGATGGCAAGCCTACCGGCTGGAAGGCGTTCTACGACGGCAATGCCTGGAAGGTCGAAGACAAGCGCTGATTGTTTCAGCGACGAGATTGGGGCCGCTTAGCGGCCCCATTTCATGGGTGACAAGTACATCCCGATCCCTGAAACTGCAGGTATTCGCCTTGCAGCCTTAGGGAGGTCACTCGAGATGGCCCAGGAACTCTACACCCGCACCAACCAGAAGCTTTTCTTCGCCGGCCTCGCCCTCGAGTCCATGGCCAAGGCTGCCGACAGCCAGGCCATGAATGCACAAGGCCTTGTGCAGGCCGAGCGTGAGGCTGCTCTATTCCACCTGTATGGTGCGTTATTGGGCTTGTGTCACGAGATTGGTGGCTTCTACCGCCTGCCAGCGGCGTCCAGCGTCGAGCAACTGCTTGCCGATGATGCCCTGAATGACATTGCCATCCCCGAGGTGGCTGAGTTGCTGGAGCTGTCCAGGCAGCGGGAGACCTGGCTGGCGCAACTGCTCAGCGCTTATGCCGATTTGTTCCGACCAGCGGTCGCGAAAAAAACCGCAAAAACCGATGTCACCCAGCCACTCATTCTGGCCGTCAACCTCGACGAACCCGAGCCGGCTGCGCTGTCGCGTGACGATCTGGAAAGCTGGCGCAACAACCTGAAAGGCTTGGTGAGACGATTCCGTGACGCGTTGAGTGAGTGCTGATCTTCGCCCTGGCTGGTACAATGCCCGCCTTTCGCGGAGAACAGCCCTTTATGTCTACGTCTTTTCTGGAAATTGTCGAGTTGCCTGATGGCCGAATCGAACTGCGTCGTGCCGAGGATGAAGGCTCCCTGGTAACCCTGGATTTCTCGGAAGACGCCAAGGTATTCCTGCAGGGGCAACACGTTGAAGTTGCCAAGGCCATGCTGAGTGTGGGCGTGCAGATGGCGGGGCGCCTCGTGGATGGCGAACTCGACCGTGACGAAGGGCCGCGCGTACTTCACTGATACCCAGGTTGTTTCGGGTCACAGGCAAAGCCTGAACATCAGCCGAGGCGGATGTTCAGGCTTTGTGCGTTTCCGGCACTGGCTGCACGCACCAGCTGCTGCCGCGCAGTGGCATTAACGCTGCCAAGCCAGCTGACCACGGTATGGCTGCGGCCAAGGCGCAGGGCGTCACAGGCCAATTGCAGTGGGCTCTGATTGCCGCGCGGCTGCAGCAGCAGGATGCGCTCGCGGTTGAGCCCGGCATCGCGCAACCAGGCCTGGGTCAGGCTGCCCGGTGGTGCAATAAGCGTCAGCCAGCGGGCCTCCTGCTCTTCGCTCAGTTCGCGCAGTACCGGTGCCAGCAAGGTGTGGCAATGGTCGGGGGCGCCACGCAGGGACAGTTCACTGAACAGGCCCGGTTCGCTGTTCTTGCGCGCCTGTTCGCTGGCCTTCAGGCCTGGCAGGACCGGTTGGGCGAGGAAGGCTTCGAACAGTGGAAGCTGTACCTGTTGTTGTGCTTGGACGAACTGTTGCATGACGCCTCCTGGTTCAGCGGCGAATAACGCCGACACTCAAGCCTTCGATCACCATTTCCTGCTCTTTCAGGTCGACTTCGATAGGGGCGAAATCGGGGTTTTCGGCGATCAGCCAGACCTTGCTGCCTTCGCGTTTGAAACGCTTGACGGTCACTTCATCGCCGATGCGGGCGACGACGATCTGCCCGTTACGGGCCTCACGGCAGGTGTGCACAGCCAGCAGGTCGCCGTCGAAGATGCCGACGTCCTTCATGCTCATGCCGTGTACGCGCAGCAGGTAGTCGGCGCGCGGGTGGAAGAAGGATGGATTGATGTTGCAAGATTGTTCGATGTGCTGCTCGGCAAGGATAGGTGCACCGGCTGCGACCCGGCCGATGATCGGTAGGCCGTTTTCTTCGGCCTTGGCCTCAAAGCCGGGGATGCGGATGCCGCGGGATGCGCCTGGGGTCATCTCGATCGCGCCTTTGCGCGCGAGGGCCTTGAGGTGCTCCTCGGCGGCATTGGGCGACTTGAAGCCCAGCTCCTGAGCGATCTCTGCGCGCGTCGGCGGAAAGCCGTTGTCTTCAAGGCAACGTTTGATGAAGGCCAGGATTTCGGCTTGGCGGGGCGTCAGTTTCAACATGGCGGGCGCTCTGTCTTTTTATACAGTGACTGGGATTATATACAGTACTGGATACGCTGCAAGCGCAATGCGACAAGAAAAAGCCGCAGGTCATCCCTCATAGCGCTTGCAGCTTGCAGCCCGGCGCTTTCTAATGGCGCCGCACAGTCACCTAGCCTTGACATCAGCAGGCCTGAAACGTATGTTTCAAACACCTGTTTGTCTGTCTGGCGGAGTAGTCATGGCCCAATCGGAAACCGTTGAACGCATTCTCGATGCTGCCGAGCAGCTGTTCGCGGAAAGGGGGTTCGCAGAAACCTCGTTGCGGCTGATTACCAGCAAGGCCGGGGTCAACCTGGCGGCGGTCAATTACCATTTCGGTTCAAAGAAGGCGCTGATCCAGGCGGTCTTCTCCCGTTTCCTCGGGCCTTTCTGCGCCAGCCTCGAGCGTGAACTGGAGCGTCGTCAAGGCAAGCCTGAGCAAAAGCCCAGCCTCGAGGAACTGCTGGAAATGCTCGTGGAGCAGGCGCTGGTGGTGCAGCCGCGCAGCAACAACGACCTGTCGATCTTCATGCGCCTGCTGGGCCTTGCGTTCAGCCAGAGCCAGGGGCACCTGCGGCGCTACCTGGAAGACATGTATGGCAAGGTGTTCCGCCGCTACATGTTGCTGGTCAATGAAGCCGCGCCGCGCATTCCGCCGCTCGAGCTGTTCTGGCGGGTGCACTTCATGCTCGGTGCTGCGGCGTTCAGCATGTCCGGCATCAAGGCATTGCGCGCCATTGCCGAAACCGACTTTGGTATCAACACCTCCATAGAGCAGGTCATGCGCCTGATGGTACCGTTCCTGGCCGCGGGCATGCGCGCCGACAGCGGTGTCACCGACGAGGCGATGGCCACAGCGCAGCTGCGCCCGCGCAGTAAAACCGGCAGCACCACCGCCAAGGCCTGAAGGCTGGGCGGGGCAGGGCGCTTGGGCTAAGCTAGCGCCCATGCCTGACCTCGATCTGCTGCACATCTCCCTCGCTGACCAGTGCCTCTATGGCTTTGCCAAGGGGCAGTTGTGCCTGCGCCTGGCAGTGTCGACCGCACGCAATGGGGCCGGTGAGGGTAATGGCTCGGGCTGCACGCCGCGCGGCCTGCACCAGGTGCGCGCGAAGATCGGGGCGGGCTTGCCGCTCAATGCCGTGCTGCGCGGGCGGCGCTGGACCGGTGAGGTCTGGTCGCCGGCGTTGCACGCACAGTACCCCGGGCGTGACTGGGTCCTTACCCGCATTCTCTGGCTCAGCGGTTGCGAGGCCGGCGTCAATCGTCTGGGCGCGGTGGATACGTTCCGCCGCTCTATCTATCTGCATGGCACGCCCGACACGGAACCCTTGGGCATACCGCTGTCCCATGGCTGCATTCGGCTGCGCAACACCGATCTGCTTGGCCTGTTCGAACGCGTACCGGTGCATTGCCCGGTGCGTATCGATGAGGCCGCATGCCCCCAGTGGGCTTCTTTAAGTCTGTAATGAAGGATTGCCTATGACCGTCAGCCTGCAAGGCTCCCTGATGGTGGATATCGCCGGTAAATGGCTGACCGCCGAAGACCGCCAACTCCTGCGCCAGCCGGAAGTGGCTGGCCTGATCATCTTTGCCCGCAACATCGACAGCCCGCGCCAGGTGCGTGAGCTGTGCGCGTCCATCCGCGCCATTCGCCCCGATCTGATTCTGGCCGTCGACCAGGAGGGCGGCCGTGTGCAGCGTTTGCGTCAGGGCTTCGTGCGCCTGCCAGCCATGCGCGCGATCGCCGATAACGCCAACGCCGAATACCTCGCCGAGCAGTGCGGTTGGTTGATGGCCACTGAAGTGCTGGCGGTTGGCCTGGACCTGAGCTTCGCCCCCGTGCTCGACCTGGACCACCAGCGTAGCGCCGTGGTCGGTAGCCGCGCGTTCGAGGGCGACCCGCAACGTGCCACGCAGCTGGCTGGTGCCTTCATCCGTGGGATGAATGCAGCGGGTATGGCTGCCTGTGGCAAGCATTTCCCGGGGCATGGCTGGGCGGAGGCGGACTCCCACGTGGCCATTCCTACGGACGAGCGCAGCCTCGAGCAACTGCGCCAGGCCGATCTGGTGCCGTTCAGCCGCCTCAGCGGGCAGCTGGCGGCAGTCATGCCGGCGCATGTCATCTATCCGCAGGTAGACAATCAGCCGGCCGGGTTCTCGCGTCGTTGGTTGCAGGACATTCTGCGCGGCGAGCTGGGCTTTGACGGGGTGATCTTCAGTGACGACCTGTCGATGGCGGGTGCGCATGTGGTTGGCGATGCGGCCAACCGGATCGAGGCGGCGCTGAGTGCCGGTTGTGACATGGGCCTGGTGTGCAACGACCGGGCGGCGGCAGAGCTGGCGTTGAGCGCGGCGCAGCGGCTCAAGGTCAAGCCGTCGCCGCGCATTGCACGTATGCGCGGGCAGGGCTTCGCGCGCACCGACTACCGCCAGCAGCCGCGTTGGCTGGAGGCGCTGGGGGCGTTGCGCGAGGCGCAATTGGTCGATTGACTGTGCCGGCCCCACAGGTATCCCGCTGCTGTTCACAGCAGTGAAAGTCCTGTGGGGCTTGTCCGCGCAGCCGCCAGGGCTGGCTGCTAGCGCCCGCGCTTTGCAGGCAGCGGGGCAAACAGCGCCTCGATTTCTTCATCCCCCAGGCGCCACTGCCCAGCCTCTGCACCATCGAGCAAGCTTGTCGCCAAGGCTGCTTTTTCCTGCTGCAGGTGCTGTATCTTCTCTTCAACCGTGCCGCGCGTGATCAGCTTGAACACGAACACCGGCTTGTCCTGGCCGATGCGGTAGGCGCGGTCGGTCGCCTGGTTCTCGCTGGCCGGGTTCCACCACGGGTCGAAGTGAATCACGGTGTCGGCAGCGGTCAGATTCAGCCCCACGCCACCGGCCTTGAGGCTGATCAGGAACACTTCGCTGTCGCCCTGCTGGAACTGCTGCACTGGTGTGCGCCGGTCACGGGTGTCGCCGGTGAGCAGGCTGTAGCGGATCTTGCGCTTGTGCAGCTCTTGTTCGATCAATGCCAGCATCGAGGTGAACTGAGAGAACAGCAGCACCCGGCGGCCTTCGCTGAGCAGTTCTTCGAGCATGTCCAGCAGCGCGCCGAGCTTGCCCTTGTCAGCCTGATTGCCCTTGGTCTCGACCCCTTTGACCAGGCGCAAATCGCAACACACCTGGCGTAGCTTGAGCAGGGCATCGAGGATCACGATCTGGCTGCGTGCCGCGCCATTGCGGGCGATTTCGTCGCGCACTTTCTTGTCCATCGCCACGCGCACGGCCTCGTAGGTATCACGCTGGGCGTCGCTGAGTTCGACCCAATGGACCATTTCGGTCTTGGGAGGCAATTCGGTCGCTACCTGCTCCTTGGTGCGGCGCAGCAGGAACGGGCGGATGCGGGTGACCAGATGCGCCAGCCGTTCGGTGTCGCCGTGGCGTTCGATAGGCGTTCGGTAATCCTGGTTGAAGCGCTTGAGCTCGCCCAGCCAGCCGGGCATGAGGAAGTGGAAGATCGACCACAGCTCGCCCAGGTTGTTTTCCATTGGCGTGCCGGTCAGGCACACACGCTGGTTGGCCTGCAGCTCGCAGACGGCCTGGGCGGCCTTGCTGGTGCTGCTTTTGATGTTCTGCGCCTCGTCCAGCACCAGCACGCTCCACTGCTGCGCGCGCAGGTGCTCCAGGTCGCGCGGCACCAGGGCGTAGGTGGTCAGTACCAGGTCGTATTCGTGCAGCTTGGCGAAATGCTTGCTGCGCCCGGGGCCGTGCAAGGCCAGGACGCGCAGGCCGGGCGCGAAGCGTTGGGCTTCGTCGAGCCAGTTGGGCACCAGGCTGGTCGGCATCACTGCCAGGGCAGGGTCGGCGAGACGCCCGTTCTGCTTTTCCAGCAGCAGGTGGGCCAGAGCCTGCAAGGTCTTGCCCAGGCCCATGTCGTCGCCAAGGATGCCGCCGGTGCCCATTTCGCGCAGGGCCTGCAACCAGTTCAGGCCCTGTTGCTGATAGGGGCGCAAGGTGGCGTTGAGCGCTGCGGGCGGCGTGATCTGCAGGTCGCGGGCATCGCGCAGGCGCCGGCCCAGGTCGCGCACATGGGCGCCACCTTCCCAGTGCAGGGGCAAGTGGTCGATGTCGTTCAGGCGTGCCGCGTCGGCGCGGTCCAGGCGCAAGGTGGTGCCGACGTTGTCCTCGTGCAGGTACAGTTCACCGAGGGTGCCCATGACCGACTTGATTCGCCCGTAGGGTAGGGCGACGCGCAGCGCTGGGGCGTCCAGCCGGCCGCGATTGAGGTCGATGAGTAGGTGCTCGTCGTCGCTGCGTCGGGCCAGCTCGCTGGGCCGTAGCAGCTCGGGGTTGCTGCGCAGCAGCTGCAGCACGATCGGCAGCAGGCTGTGGCGCTCGCCTTCGACGACGATGCCCAGCTCCAGGTCGAACCATTCGTGGCCGGGCGCTTCGTCGATGCTGGCGTACCAGTCATCCACTTCATGCAGGTTGAAGGCGAAGTCGCGGTGGATATCGACCTCCCAGCCCGCCTCGCGCAGGCGCGGCAGGCCGTCGCGGGCGAAGCGCAGCCAGGCTTCGTCGTCGGGCAACTGCAGCATTTCGCCCGCGCTGTCGGGCAGCGCTTTGCTCTGGCGGGTGGCGGGCTTGAAGCCCAGCTCGCGCAGCACCTTGCGCAGCGCCTGCTCGGCCGCGGGCTGGCGGCGGATGCGCTGGCTGGTGGCATCCACCAGTCGGGTCAATGGCTTGTCGTCGCTGCCACTGGCGCGCAGCCCATCGTAGTCGAACGCGAGGGCGGCGCGGTGTTGCATCTGGCGCTGCATGCGCCCGGTCTTGGGCATGTAGGCGCTGAATTCAAGGCTGCCCAGGGTCAGCCGGCCCTTGGGCTGAATGTTGTCGATCTGTTCGGTGGTCACGGCGGTGGGGGTGGGGACCTGCCGGTTCAGGGCGTTCAATCGATGACTCAAAGGTACTACCAGGTGTTCAGGTACGGTCGGCGCGCGTGCGAGCTGGCTGGCGATGAAAGGGTCCAGGTCATGCTGCAGTTCGCCGGTCTGATGCGAATGTGGGTCGATGTAATGCAATGGCTCGATGGGCAGTACCTGCAGCGGCAGCTGCTGGTCATGGTGCCAGGCGCCCCTGTAGCTACCGTTGTCCAATCTGACCCAGCGGAACTCGGCACGCCGTTGTGGCCCGGCATGCAACGGCGTGGGGTCGTCTTCAAACAACAGGCGCCCGGTGGCCAAGGCGTAGCTGAAAAGCTCCGCACCTTGCTTGCCTTCCAGTTGCGCCACGGGCGTGATCGTTTTGCTGCGGGCATCGATCAGGCGTAACAGCCGGGCGTCGTCCTGGGTGACGTAACGGGGGGTGTAGTAGATCATCTCTGGCATCGAGGTGATGCGGCCGACTTTCAGCGTACCGTCGGTTTGCGGCGTGCCCTTTATTGGCTCGAGCTGAAAATGTTCGCGGTCCCTGTGAATGCGGTAGTAGATCGCCGGGCCTTTGCGTGCAGGCTCGCTGGCGGCTGCAGCCTGGGAAGGCGATTCGAGCCCCTGCACCCACAGGTTCAGGTCGGGCGGCAGCGACAGCGCAGCGTGTTCTGCACTGGCGGCTCCGTCGAGCGCTCTGCCTTCGAGCTCCAGTTGCAGCAGCGCGGCGACGCAGTGCTTGCAATCTGACCCTACCGGGCAGGAGCAGCCCCCGAAGACGCGCAGCTCACCGCGACTCAGCGCCAGCTTGATGTCCTGATGGTAAACCTGGCCTGCCGAGCCTTTGCACATTGCCTCGATGCTATGGCCCTTCACCGAAAGGATGCGCGTGCGTTCCTGCGCTGCATATTTACGGCCTCGGGACAATGCGCCAGCGTCGAAGCAATCGACCCAGTCCGGGTAGTCTCTGAGCAGTTGCCGTGCGTCGCCATCACTCACATCACTGCTCCATCAGCTCCGGGTCCATCACCGGCATCTTCCGAGTGCCTGGCGGGGTGATCTTCAGCAGCACCGCCAGGTGGCCGCCATCGAGGAAGGTCAGCTGGCCACCCTTGATGGTGCTGTTGCTCTGTTTGAACTGCTCGCTCTTGAGCACATTGCCATTGCTGTCGAGCTGGTTGACCCAGAAGTTGGCCTCCACGGCGATGAAGCGCCCTTCGGTGATGCTCAGGTTGCCTTCGATCGGGAAATGGCCGAACTGCTCCTGGCCATCAGCCAGGGCGATGCGGCTTGGCGCGTTGCCGACCTGCTGCTGCCAGGCCTTGTGCAGCAGCACGGTGTAGTCGGCCGTGGCTTGCAGGCGGGTGGCTTCATCTTCCAGCGCCAGTGGGCGTTCGGCGCTCTTTTCCAGGGGCTGAGCGCCGGCGCTCCAGTCCTCGGGCGCGTAAGGGCTGGTGAAGGCCGGCACGCTGTTCTGCCGCACAAGCATCATTTCCACCTGATAAAGGCCTTCAGCGAAGGCAGCCGGCGCGAACAGCGCAAGCAACAAGGTCAGGCAACGGATGGCACGCATGGATCTTCCTTAGGCTGTCTGTGGTGTCAGGCGCTCGAACAGCGCCTCCAGAGTGTTGAAACGTTCGTCGGGCCGCTCCATCGGTACCAGGAAGCGGAACTGGGTTGCACCTTCGAACTTGTAGCGTTTGGGCTGGCCCTGGATCAGCTTGATCAGGGTCAGCGGGTCGACCGGGGTTTCGGCCTCGAACTCGAGCTTGCCGCCGTTCGGGCCGGCATCGACTTTCTTGATGCCGAGCTTTTCCGCCTGCAGCTTGAGCTGGGTCAGGCGCATCAGGTTCTTGGTCGGCTCGGGCAGCAGGCCGAAGCGGTCGATCATCTCCACTTGCAGGTCCTTGAGGCCCTCTTCGTCAGCCGCCGAGGCGATGCGCTTGTAGAGGATCAGCCGCGCATGCACGTCGGGCAGGTAGTCCTCGGGGATCAGTGCCGGCAGGCGCAGGTTGATTTCCGGGCCGCCGCCCAGCGGCTGCTCCAGGTTCGGCTGAGTGCCCTTGCGAATGGCCTTGACCGCTCGTTCGAGCATTTCCATGTAAAGGGTGAAGCCCACCGCCTGGATCTGCCCGCTCTGGCCTTCGCCCAGCAGCTCGCCGGCGCCGCGGATTTCCAGGTCGTTGGTGGCCAGCACGAAACCGGCGCCCAGGTCCTGGGTGTTGGCAATGGCTTCCAGGCGTTTCTCGGCGTCGGCGCTCACTTTCTGGCGCGCCGGTGTCAGCAGGTAGGCGTAGGCCTGGTGGTGGCTGCGGCCGACCCGGCCACGCAACTGGTGAAGCTGGGCCAGGCCGAACTTGTCGGCACGCTCGATGACGATGGTGTTGGCGCTGGGCACGTCGATGCCGGTCTCGATGATGGTCGAGGCGATCAGCACGTTGAAGCGCTTGTGATAGAAGTCGCTCATCACCTGTTCCAGCTCGCGCTCGCGCATCTGCCCGTGGCCGATGCCGATGCGCGCTTCGGGCACCAGTTCGGCAAGGTCGGCGGCGCATTTTTCGATGGTTTTCACATCGTTGTGCAGGTAGTACACCTGGCCGCCGCGCAGCAGTTCACGCAGCAGGGCTTCTTTGACCGTGCTGTTATTCTGCTCCATGACGAAGGTGCGCACCGACAGGCGCCGTGCCGGCGGCGTGGCGATGATGGACAGGTCGCGCATGCCGGCCACGGCCATGTTCAGCGTTCGCGGGATTGGTGTGGCGGTCAGGGTGAGGATGTCCACCTCGCTGCGCAGGGCCTTGAGCTGCTCCTTCTGGCGTACGCCAAAGCGGTGCTCTTCGTCGATCACCACCAGGCCAAGGTCCTTGAAGCGCACGTCGTCCTGCAGCAGCTTGTGCGTGCCGATCAGGATGTCGATCTTGCCTTCGGCCAGGTCCGCTGCAGCACTGGCCACTTCCTTGGCCGACTTGAAGCGGCTCATCACCTCGACCGTCACCGGCCAGTCGGCGAAGCGGTCGCGGAAGCTGTTGTAGTGCTGCTGGGCAAGCAGGGTGGTAGGCACCAGCACCGCGACCTGACGGCCGCTGTGCACGGCGATGAAGGCCGCGCGCATCGCCACCTCGGTCTTGCCGAAGCCGACGTCGCCGCACACCAGGCGGTCCATTGGCTTGGCGGCAAGCATGTCGGCGCGCACGGCTTCGATGGCGTTCTGTTGGTCGGGGGTTTCCTCGAAGGGGAAGCCGGCGCTGAAAGTGGCATAGTCGGCAGCCGGGTCGGCGAAGGCGTAGCCCTTGCGAGCGGCGCGGCGGGCGTAGATGTCGAGGAGCTCGGCGGCCACGTCGCGGACCTGTTCGGCGGCTTTGCGCTTGGCTTTCTGCCAGGCTTCAGAGCCCAGCCGGTGCAGCGGTGCCAGGGCATCATCGCTGCCGGTGTAGCGGGCGATCAAGTGCAGGTTGGCCACCGGCACATAGAGCTTGGCGCCCTCGGCGTATTCCAGGGTTAGGAACTCCGCGGCCTGGCCGTCGATTTCCAGGGTGGCCAGGCCCAGGTAGCGGCCCACGCCATGGTCGATGTGCACCACCGGCGCGCCTTCGCGCAGCTCGGTCAGGTTTTTGATCACCGCATCATTGGCGGCCTCGCCGCGCTTGTCGCGGCGCCGGCGCTGCATCACGCGCTGGCCGAACAGCGGGCTTTCGGCCACCAGGGCGACGGCCGGGTCTTCGAGCAGCAGGCCGTCATCCAGTGGCGCGATGGTGATCGCCAGGCGCTGGCTGCCGGTGATGAAGTCGGCCCAGCCCTCGACTGTCTGCGGCCTCAGCTTGAGGCGCTCGAGCAGCTCCAGCAACACCTCGCGACGGCCCGCCGATTCGGCGGTGAACAGCACCCGGCCGTTGAACTGGTCGAGGAAGTCGGACAACGCCGCCAGCGGCTGGTTGGCTTTGGCTTCGATGGCCAGGTTGGGCAGGGTGCGAGCGGGGAAGCGCTCGCGGCCGACGCCAGGCTCGAGATCCTCGGCACTGACCACCACGCGCGGCCATTGCTTGAGCTGGGCGAAGCAGTCCTCCACCGGCAGGAACAGCTCAGAAGGCGGCAGCAGTGGACGGCTCAGGTCGCCGCGGCGGTCTTCGTAACGGCCGCGCACGTCGTTCCAGAAGTGCTCGGCAGCCTGCTCCACGCCCGGCAGCGAGAACACCTGGGTGTCGCTTGGCAGGTAGTCGAACAGGGTCGAGGTTTCTTCGAAGAACAGCGGCAGGTAGTACTCGATGCCGGCGGGAATGATGCCGCTGGCCAGGTCCTGGAAGATCGCGCTGCGGCGGAAGTCGACATCGAAACGCTCACGGAAGCGCGCCTTGAAGCGTGTCACTTCCTCTTTCTGCATGGGGAATTCGCGTGCTGGCAGCAGGCGGATCGAGTCGACCTTGTCGATCGAGCGCTGGGTCTCCGGGTCGAAGGTGCGCAGGGTCTCGATCTCATCGTCGAACAGGTCGATGCGATAGGGCAGCTTGCTGCCCATCGGGAACAGGTCGATCAGCGCGCCGCGCACGGCGAACTCGCCATGCTCGTAGACCGTGTCGACGCAGCGATAGCCCGTGGCCTCCAGGCGCGAGCGCATCTGCTCTACGTCGATGGTCTGGCCGACGTCCAGCACCAGGCTGCTGCCGAGCAAAAAGCGCGTTGGGGCCAGGCGGTGCAGGGCCGTGGTGATCGGCACCACGAGGATGCCGTGGCTCAGCTCCGGCAGCCGGTAGAGGCTGGAGATGCGTTGGGAAATGATGTCCTGATGCGGTGAGAACAGGTCGTAGGGCAGGGTTTCCCAATCCGGGAACGGCAGTACCGGAAGGCCGGGGGCGAAGAAGCGCAGCTCCTGCTCCAGACGGTCGGCAGCCTGGCTGTCGGCCGTCAGCAGCAGGGTGAAGCGGCCAGCGCTGCTGGCGGCTTCGGCGATGGCAAGGCTGAGGGCGGCACCGGGCAGGTTGCCCCAGGTTTGTTTGCCGGCCGTAGCCGACATTTGCGGTAGGCGCAGAACTGACACGGGAGATTGCACTCCAAGCGTTGCGGCAAAGAGACCGATTGTACCGGTGCCGGTGCGTGCTGTCAGGCTCGGAAAGGGCATGAGCACGGGCTTTGGCTGCCACGACAGGCGCTCATTGCCGGTTACGCGTTGGGGCGTCATAATGTAGCCCCTTTTTTCTCCCCCTACATGTGGAAGGTTCCCGTGACTCAGAAGCCCGACCAGTGTCTTGGTGAGTGGATCGATCGTGAAGCTCTGGCTGAAGCGATGATCCCGCTTATCGGTCAGCTCTACCGCAACAACAACGTGGTGAGCTCGATCTATGGCCGCAGCCTGATCAACCGTTCGGTTATCTCGATCCTCAAGGCCCACCGCTTTGCGCGTCACCGTCAGACCGACGAAACCGAACTGTCCGTCCACGAGACATTCCCCCTGCTCAAAGCCATGAGCGAGCTGAAACTGGGCGCCGCTTCGGTCGACCTGGGCAAGCTGGCCAACAAGTTCAAACAGCAAGGCAATGGCAAGACCGCCGAGCAGTTCGTGCGTGAAGAACTGGCCGAGGTCGTGGGCCAGCAGAATGCATCCGCGCGCAAGGGCACCGACGTTGTCCTGTACGGTTTCGGCCGCATCGGCCGCCTGCTGGCGCGCATCCTGATCGAGAAGACCGGTGGTGGCGACGGCCTGCGCCTGCGTGCCATCGTTGTGCGCAAGGGTGCCGAAAACGACCTGGTCAAGCGCGCCAGCCTGCTGCGCCGTGACTCGGTGCACGGCCCGTTCGATGGCACCATCACCATCGACGAAGCCAACAACACCATCACTGCCAACGGCAACCTGATCCAGATCATCTACGCCAAGAACCCGAGCGAAGTCGATTACACCCAGTACGGCATCGAAAACGCCCTGATCGTCGACAACACCGGCGTATGGCGTGATGCCGACGGCCTCGGTCAGCACCTGGCCTGCCCGGGCGCTGCCCGCGTGATCCTCACCGCACCTGGCAAGGGCGCGCTGAAGAACATCGTGCACGGCATCAACCACGGTGACATCACCGCCGAGGACAAGATCATCTCGGCAGCTTCGTGCACCACCAACGCCATCGTGCCGGTGCTCAAGGCCATCAACGACCAGTACGGCATCGTCAATGGTCACGTCGAAACCGTTCACTCGTTCACCAACGACCAGAACCTGATCGACAACTTCCACAAGGGCAGCCGTCGTGGCCGCGCCGCGCCGCTGAACATGGTCATCACCGAAACCGGTGCTGCCACCGCTGCCGCCAAGGCGCTGCCAGTGCTCAAGGGCAAGCTGACCGGCAACGCCATTCGCGTACCGACACCGAACGTGTCGATGGCCATCCTGAATCTGAACCTGGAAAAGGCCACCAACCGCGACGAAATCAACGAGTACCTGCGCCAGACCGCCATGCACTCGGAGCTGCACAAGCAGATCGATTACGTCAGCTCGCAGGAAGTGGTTTCCACCGACTTCGTAGGCTCGCGCCACGCGGGTGTGGTTGACGCTGAAGCGACCATCGCCAACGATAACCGCGTTGTCCTGTACGTCTGGTACGACAACGAATTCGGTTACAGCTGCCAGGTGGTTCGCGTGATGGAAGACATGGCTGGTGTGAACCCGCCTGCGTTTCCACGCTAATTCGCTTGTAAGGCAATGAAAAAACGGGAACCTTCGGGTTCCCGTTTTTTTTTGGCCTGCTGAACCGAACCGGCCTCTACTGTGTCTGTAATGGCCCCATCCCTGGCAAGCTCCACGGCTGGAGCACTGGCGCCCAATCCATTGGTAAGCCTTTTACGGGCCATGAAGCCGGTGCAGGCAACCGAGAACCCGACTTTTGCGCATAGCCCTGCTGTTCATCCTGATGCTGCTGACCGCCTGTAACCAAGGCCCCACCCTGGAGCGCCTCGGCGGCCCTGCCATGGGCAGCAGCTACAGCATCCAGTACGTCCGCGAGGCAGGCGGGCCCGCACCTGTCCAGGTACAGGCGGCGGTGGAAACGATCCTGCAGGACATAGATCAACACTACTCGACCTACCGCGGCGACTCTGCGGTGAGCCAGTTCAATCAGCTCCCCGCCAACCGGTGCCTGGCCTTGCCCTCAGACATGCTCGAGCTGGTCGCCTTCGGCCAGCACCTGGCCGAACAAACCGATGGCGCTTTCGACCTCACTGTCGAACCGCTGCTCGACCTCTGGGGTTTTGGCCCTCAGGCCCGCCATGAACAGGTGCCAGAAGCGCAGGCATTGGCCACTGCCCGCCTGCGTGTGGGCTACCAGCACTTGCGCGTCGAAGGCCAGATGCTGTGCAAAGATGCCCCGGTGCAGCTGGACTTCAACAGCATCGCTGCTGGCCACGCCGTGGACCTGATTGCCGCGCGCCTGCGTGCCATGGGTATCGCCAGCTTCATCGCCGAAGTGACCGGCGAGCTCAAGGCGGTGGGCCGCAAGCCAGACGGCAGCCTCTGGCGCATCGCCCTGGAATTGCCCCGCGAGGACCGCCAGATCGCCCGCCAGGTGATACCGGTCGATGGCCTGGGTGTATCGACCTCGGGTGACTATCGGCACTATTTCGAGCAGAATGGCCGGCGCTATTCGCACACCTTCGATGCTCGTCTCGGGCGCCCGGTCGCTCATGACCTGGCTGCCGTCACCGTGCTCGATGCCTCGGCGCTGCAGGCCGACGGCTATTCGACCCTGTTGCTGATCCTCGGGCCGGAGCGCGGCTGGGATTTCGCCATCGCTCATGACCTGGCGGCGGTATTGGTGACTCGGGCAGAGGGTGGCTTCGTCTCCCGAGCTACGCCCGCTTACGAGCGTGCGCTCAAAGGCAGGTGAAAGCGCAAGCAGGGAAGGTAGCTGCCAGGGAATCGGTGTATGCACATGTAGTGCAGGCAAAATTGGCCTACGACGCGACCAAGGGTTAATGTGCGCGGCGTTCACGCTTGATTAGACTGCACCCGAATTTTCTCATGGCGCCCCGGCGGCATGATCGAGTCCCGCGGCGACCATGGCCAGCGGGCCAGTTCTGAAGGAGTACGCATGGCTGTCTACAACTACGACGTAGTGGTGTTGGGTTCCGGCCCGGCCGGAGAAGGTGCGGCAATGAACGCCGCCAAAGCAGGGCGCAAGGTGGCGATGGTCGACAGCCGTCGCCTGGTCGGTGGCAACTGCACCCACCTGGGCACCATCCCGTCCAAGGCACTGCGTCACTCGGTGCGGCAGATCATGCAGTTCAACACCAACCCGATGTTCCGTGCCATCGGCGAGCCACGTTGGTTCTCTTTCCCGGACGTGCTCAAAAGCGCCGAGAAAGTGATCGCCAAGCAGGTCGCTTCGCGTACCGGCTACTACGCCCGTAACCGCGTCGACCTGTTCTTCGGCACCGGCAGCTTCGCCGACGAGCAGACCGTCGAAGTGGTCTGCCCCAATGGCGTGGTGGAAAAGCTCAACGCCAAGCACATCATCATCGCCACCGGCTCGCGTCCGTACCGCCCGGCCGACATCGACTTCCACCACCCGCGAGTCTATGACAGCGACACCATCCTGAGCCTCAGCCACACCCCGCGCAAACTGATCGTTTATGGCGCCGGTGTGATTGGCTGCGAATACGCCTCGATCTTCAGTGGCCTGGGGGTACTGGTCGAGCTGGTCGACAACCGCGGCCAACTGCTGAGCTTCCTGGATTCGGAAATTTCCCAGGCGCTGAGCTACCACTTCAGCAACAACAACATCACCGTGCGCCACAACGAAGACTACGAGCGGGTCGAGGGCCTGGACAACGGTGTCATCCTGCACCTGAAGTCTGGCAAGAAGATCAAGGCCGACGCCTTGCTGTGGTGTAACGGCCGTACCGGCAACACCGACAAGCTGGGCCTCGAGAACATCGGCATCAAGGTCAACAGCCGTGGCCAGATCGAAGTCGACGAGGCCTACCGCACCAGCGTGCCGAACATCTACGGTGCCGGTGACGTGATCGGCTGGCCGAGCCTGGCCAGTGCCGCCCATGACCAGGGCCGCTCGGCAGCAGGCAGCATCGTCGACAACGGCAGCTGGCGTTTCGTCAACGACGTACCGACGGGCATCTACACCATTCCGGAGATCAGCTCGATTGGCAAGAACGAGCAGGAGCTGACCCAGGCCAAAGTGCCATACGAAGTGGGCAAGGCTTTCTTCAAGAGCATGGCGCGTGCACAGATCGCCGGCGAGCCGCAAGGCATGCTGAAAATCCTGTTCCACCGCGAGACCCTGGAAATCCTCGGCGTGCACTGCTTCGGCTACCAGGCTTCGGAAATCGTCCACATCGGCCAGGCGGTGATGAACCAGCCGGGCGAGCTGAACAACCTGAAGTACTTCGTCAACACCACGTTCAACTACCCGACCATGGCCGAAGCCTATCGGGTAGCTGCCTATGACGGCCTGAACCGGCTTTTTTGAGCGGCTCCGGCCGGTGGCCTGAGCCGGTCGGGGAGACCGATTTCAGCCCTACCCGAGGGTGGTCTTGGCCAAACCGGGAAAGTCTGTAATCAGGCTGTCCACGCCAAAATCAGCGAGCCGGCGCATCAGTGCCGGCTCGTTGACCGTCCACACCGATACATGCAAACCCTGGCCCTGTGCTTTGAGCAGGCGCTCGGGCGTGCACAGTGTCCAGTTCAATGCCAGCAGATCGCAGCCATAGTTCTGCGCGACCTTCAGCGGGTCGAGCCAGGCGTACTCGGCGACCAGGCCGCGCTTCACGTCAGGCACCAGTTCCAGCGCAGCGCCCAGTACTTCCCGCGAGCTCGAGGTGATGGTCACCTTGTCCAGCAGGCCGTACTGCTGTGCCAGTTCCCGAATCGCCAGCACCGTGGTGGCGGCCCGGGTCCGCGAGGCGCTCTTGACCTCCAGTTGCCAGTGCTCGAAGGGGCATTTTTCGAACAGTTCTTCCAGCCGTGGGATAGGGCAGGGCTGCACATGGCCCGGGCCGCCCCTGCGCGCATCGTAGGTGACCAGATCGGCTGCCGGGTGTTCGACGACCTTGCCGCGCCGCCCAGTGGTGCGCTTGAGGGTAGGGTCGTGGATGACCATCAGCTCATTGTCGGCCGACAGGTGCAGGTCAAGCTCGCAGCGGGTGACGCCGTGGGACAGGCACTGACGGAAACTGTGCAGGGTGTTCTCGGGCGCTTCGCCCTTGGCGCCGCGGTGGCCATAAATGAGGGTCACGTTCGTTCCTTCAGGTCAAAAATGAAAAGGCTCAGGAGGCAGGGTCGCCCTGTTCCAGCTGCTGGCGCCGTTGTTGCTGTTGGCGCTGCAGGATGTAGCGTGCCAGCAACTGACGCTGGGCATCGGTCATGTCGGTGAATTCGGTGCCAAGTTCGAAGCTGCCATCGGCGCGCGGGTCGCAGTGGGTGACCTTGCCGCGCAGCAGCAGGCCGTGGGCGCGGGGCATCAACACCATCTTCACTTTGACCCGGGTGCCAGGGGCGATCTGCTGGGCTTGGGCGAACTCGACGCCACCTTCGGAGATGATCACCCGCTGGGGCTGGCCGATCTCGCCGATCAGGGTTTGCGCGACCACCGCGCTGAGCAAGTCCAGGCGCTTGTTCTGCGCCCGCAGGAACGCCGCCAGGGTGCGGTCCTTGTCGCTCAACTGACGCAGCAGGTGCTGGGACTCGAAGTCGGACAGGTGCAGCTCGCTGAGCAGGTTGAACAGTGGTGAATCATCCTGCAACAGTTCTGGCTCAAGGGCTTCGGCCGCGCTCAGGGGGCTGATTTCCAGTGCGATCCGATCTTCGATGCGGTAGTATTCGCGGCGATCTTCTTCGTCTAATGTCGTCATGGCGAACCCATGGTAGCGGCGGTGGTCCGAGTGTAAAGCCGCCGCAGGCGCCTCGCCACAAGGACGTTCCCTTTCATCCGAACAAGCCCCGACATGTTCAGACCTCTTTTCGCATTCATTGGTACGCGCTACACCCGTGCCAAGCGCCGTAATCACTTCGTCTCGTTCATTTCCCTGACCTCGATGATCGGCCTCGCCCTGGGCGTGGTGGTGATGATCGTGGTGCTCTCGGTCATGAACGGTTTCGACCACGAGATGCGTACCCGCGTGCTGGGCATGGTCCCTCACGCCACGCTTGAGAGCGGCCAGCCGATCAACGACTGGCCTGCCCTTGCCCAACAAGTAAAGCAGAATCCGCAGGTGCTGGCGGTTGCGCCCTATACCCAGATGCAGGGCCTGCTGACCCACGATGGCAAGGTGCAGAAGGTGCTGCTCAACGGTATCGACCCAGCCCGCGAGCGTGAGGTGTCGATCATCGACAACTTCATCCAGCAAGGCCGCCTCGACCAGCTGGCGCCGGGCGAGTGGGGCATCATGATCGGCGACAAGGCGGCCGCCAAGCTGGGCGTGGCCATCGGCGACAAGCTGACCTTCGTCGCCCCGGAGGTCAGCGTGACCCCAGCCGGCATGTTCCCACGCATGAAGCGCTTCACCGTGGTCGGCACCTTCCACGTCGGTGCTGGCGAGATCGACGGTTACCTGGGCCTGACCAACATTGCCGACCTGTCCCGCCTGCACCGCTGGAAGCCGGACCAGGTACAGGGCCTGCGCCTGAAATTCGACGACCTGTTCCAGGCCCCGCGTGTGGCCTGGAGCATCGCCCAGCAGTTGGGTGAGCAGGAGTACTACAGCCGCGACTGGACCCGCACCCACGGCAACCTGTACCAGGCGATCCGCATGGAAAAAGCCATGATCGGCCTGCTGTTGCTGCTGATCGTCGCGGTGGCGGCGTTCAACATCATTTCCACCCTGGTCATGGTGGTCAACGATAAGCGCGGTGACATCGCCATTCTGCGTACCCTGGGCGCCACCCCCGGGCAGATCATGGCCATCTTCATGGTTCAGGGCACGGTGATCGGCGTGATCGGCACCCTGATCGGAGCCGTGGTCGGTATCCTCGCTGCGCTCAACGTCAGCGCGGCGATTGCCGGCATCGAGAAATTGATCGGGCACAAGTTCCTCAACGCTGATGTGTATTTCATCGATTACCTGCCCTCGCAGATCCAGGCCCAGGACGTGTACATGGTCTGCGGTGCGGCGCTGGTCCTGAGTTTCTTCGCCACCCTGTATCCGGCCTGGCGTGCGGCCCGCACCCAGCCTGCAGAGGCGCTACGTTATGAGTGAGTCGCGCATGAGTGATAAAGCCGTTCTGAGTTGCCGCAATTTGGGCAAGTCCTACGACGAGGGCCCGGAGTCGGTGCAAGTGCTGGCCGGGCTCAACCTCGAGCTGCACGCCGGGGAGCGGGTGGCCATCGTCGGCAGTTCCGGTTCGGGCAAGAGCACCTTGCTCAACCTGCTGGGTGGCCTCGATCGGCCGACCCAAGGCAGCGTCTGGCTGGCCGGTGAAGAGCTGTCGGCGCTTGGCGAGCGGGCCCGCGGCCTGCTGCGCAACCGCGAGCTGGGCTTCGTCTACCAGTTCCACCACCTGCTGCCCGAGTTCACCGCCATGGAGAACGTGTGCATGCCGCTGCTGATCGGGCGCACCGCGATCCCCGAGGCCCGTGAGCGCGCCGAGGCACTGCTCAAGCGTGTCGGTCTGGGCCACCGCCTGCACCACAAGCCGGCCGAGCTGTCGGGGGGTGAGCGGCAACGGGTGGCCATTGCCCGCGCGCTGGTCAACCGGCCGGGCCTGGTCATGCTCGATGAACCGACCGGCAACCTCGACCACCACACCGCCCAAGGCATCCAGGAGTTGATGCAGGAACTGTCCAGCGCCTCGCGCACGGCATTTCTGGTGGTGACCCACGACCTCAACCTGGCACGGCAGATGGACCGTGTGCTGAAACTCGACGACGGTCATCTGGTGGCGATCTGAGCCGCGTGCACGGGGTGGCCTGAGCCGCCCCGCAACTTTTTCAGTGGGTGTTTTACATGTTCAGACCCTTGCCCTTGTTCATCGGTGCGCGCTACACCCGTGCCAAGCGCCGCAACCATTTCATCTCGTTCATCTCGATGACCTCGATGATCGGCCTGTCCCTGGGCGTGCTGGCGATGATCGTGGTGCTGTCGGTGATGAATGGCTTCCAGCGCGAGATGAGCTCGCGCATCCTCGGCCTGGTGCCACACGCCAGCATCCTCGGCGTGCAGCCGCTGGACGACTGGCGCAAGGCTGCCGATGCAGCACTGCAAAACCCAGCCGTGATGGCGGTTGCGCCGATCACCGAGATGGAGGGCATGCTCTCCTACAAAGGTGCAATGCAGCCCATCCAGGTCAGCGGCATAGACCCGGCCGAAGAAGGCAAGGTCTCGATCGTCGGCCAGCACATCGTGCAGGGGCGCCTGCAGGCCCTGCAGCCGGGTGAGTACGGGGTGGTGATCGGCGAGCTGACTGCGCGCCGGTTCCGTCTCAATACCGGCGACAAACTGACCCTGATCGTGCCGGAAATCAGCAAGGAGCCGGGCGGCATCACCCCGCGCATGCAGCGCCTGACCGTGGTCGGCATCTTCAAGGTGGGTGCCGAGCTGGACGGTTCGCAGGCTTACATGCATGTGGCCGACGCCGGCGAGATGCAGCGCTGGGCGCCCGGCCAGGTACAGGGCGTGCGCCTCAAGCTGCACGACCTGTATGCCGCGCCGCAAGTGTCCAAGGCCATTGCTGCCAGCCTGGGCGATGCCTACCGCGCCGATGACTGGTCGCACACCCAGGGCAGCCTGTTCAGTGCCATGAAGATGGAAAAGACCATGATCGGCCTGCTGCTCCTGATGATCATCGCCGTGGCGGCGTTCAACATCATCGCCACCCTGGTGATGGTGGTGAACGACAAGGGGCCGGACATCGCCATCCTGCGCACCCTGGGCGCTACCCCGGCGCAGATCATGGGCACCTTCATGGTTCAGGGCAGCCTGATCGGTATTGTCGGCACAGTGATCGGCGGCGTGCTCGGGGTGATCGCTGCGTTCAATGTCAGCCAGATCGTCGGCTGGCTGGAGCGGGTGAGCGGGCAGCACATCTTCACCTCGGATGTGTACTTCATCAGCAGTCTGCCTTCCGAGTTGCAGTGGGGGGATGTGGCGATCATCTGCACCGCCGGGCTGGTGATGAGCTTCCTGGCGACCATCTATCCGGCATACCGCGCTTCGCAGGTGCAGCCGGCGATCGGCCTGGCTGGCTGATCGGTCACTGAGATCATGGGGGTGCAATGCGCCCCCGGTCTCTATAGCGGCTCGCTGAACTCGATCAAAAACCGCGTCCAACCGTTATTGCACTGTGCCCGGATGCTCCCGCCATGTGCCTGGATGATCGACCGGGTGATTGCCAGGCCCAGCCCGGCATGTTCGCTACTGCTCTCGCGGCGCGCTGGGTCCACCCGATAAAACCGGTCAAACAGCCTGGGCAATGAAGCCGCCTCGATCGGCTTGCCGGTATTGGCCACGCACACCTGTCCACCAGGCCCCAGCGTCACGCATATCTGCCCGCCTGCCGGGGTAAACCGCAGCGCGTTATCGAGCAGGTTGGACAGTGCCCGGCGCAGCATATGCCGGTCACCCTTCAGCATCGCCTCACCCTCACGCAGCAGCTGCACTGCGTTGTCCTCGGCGAGGGGCGCGTAATACTCCAGCAGCGCGTCCACCTCGTCATGCAGCATCAGCATTGCCTGCCCTGGTGCCAGCAAGCCATGGTCGGCCTTGGCCAGGAAAAGCATGTCGTTGATCATCTGCGCCATCCACTGCAGCTCCTCGAGGTTGCCGTGCAGTGCTTCGCGGTACTGCTCAAGGCTGCGTGGGCGGGTGAGGGTGACTTGGGTGTGGGTCAGCAGGTTTGACAGCGGCGTGCGCAGCTCGTGAGCGATATCGGCCGAGAACGCCGACAGGCGCTGGAAGGCGTCATCCAGGCGCTGCAGCATGGCGTTCACGGTAGTGCCCAGTTCTGCCAGTTCTTCGGGCAGCTGCGCCACCGGCAGGCGGGTGGTCAGCGAGCGTGCTGACACGCTGGCGGCCACCTGGCCCATCTGCCGTAATGGCTTCAGTCCGCGGCGCGCGGCCCAGGCGCCAAGCAGTGCCGTGGCCAGCGCGGACAGGCCGACGGTGAACCAGATCAGGCGTTGCATGCCCTGCAGAAAATGCTGGTGATGGGTGATGTCGAGAAACAGCGTAAGGCGGGCGCTGTTGTTGAGCGGCACGGCCAGGCTGCGGTAGTCGATACCGTCGGCATGGAGCGTTGCCAGTCCCGGGTTGGCCGGCGCGTCTGGCAGCGCGCGGCGGCTGGCGTACCAAGGGCTGCCATCGCTGCCATTGATACGCAAGGCCAGGTCGGCCTGGTGGCTGAGCTCGTGGCGCAGGGCTGCCAGCTGCGCGTGCAGGTCGGCAGGGCGTTGCAGGCCGGAAAGCCGGGTGCGTAACAGCGACAGGCGTGATTCGAGCAGTTGCTGGTCCAGCTCGACGAAATGTTGCTCGCTGGCACGGTTGAACAGCAGCCCCGCCCCCAGCGAAACGGCAGCGGTACACGCGGCGAACAACAGGGCCAGGCGGCTGCCAAGGGAAAGCCTGCGCATCAGTCCTGGCGCTCTTCGAGCACATAACCCATGCCGCGTACGGTGTGAATCAGCTTGTTGCGGTGCTGGTCGTCGATTTTCAGGCGCAGGCGGCGGATGGCGACCTCGATGACGTTAGTGTCGCTGTCGAAATTCATGTCCCACACTTGCGAGGCGATCAACGATTTGGGCAACACTTCGCCTTGCCGACGCAGCAGCAATTCAAGCAGGGCGAACTCCTTGGCGGTCAGGTCGATGCGTTGGCCGGCGCGCTCTGCCCGGCGGCGCAACACGTCCAGGCGCAGGTCGGCCAAGGCCAGGTGTGTCTCTTGGCTGGGGCTGGCACCGCGGCGTAGCAGGCTGCGAACCCGGGCCAGCAGTTCGGAAAAGGCGAAAGGCTTGACCAGGTAATCGTCGGCACCCAGCTCCAGGCCGTGCACACGGTCCCCCACTGCGTCGCGAGCAGTGAGGAACAGCACCGGCGTGTCCAGGCCCGCCTGGCGCACCGCCTGGAGGATCTGCCAGCCGTCACGACCCGGGAGCATCACATCGAGGATCAGCAGGTCGTGGTCGCCGGTAAGCGCCAGGTGCTGCCCGGTTTCGCCGTCTGCGACCAGCTCGGTGGCGAAGCCGGCTTCGCTGAGGCCTTGGCTCAGGTACTGGCCGGTGCGGGCCTGGTCTTCGACAATCAGCAGTTTCATGCGGCGTCCAGATGGGCGGTGTAAGGGCTGAAATGATACGTGACTATGTCGGCCGCCGCCCAAGCTGACAAACTTGTAATCTTGCCGTCAGGTCGCTGCCAGTCAGCCCCTTCTAAAGTGGCCTCATATCCGCTGCAAGTCTGGAGTCATCATGAAACGCCTGTTCATCGCCGCTGCGCTTGCCCTGGTAAGCCTGCCCAACCTCGCCGACACCGGCAAAAGCTTCGCCTTCGGCGAGCCGGCCCCGGCGGCCAAGGCCACACGCACGGTCGAAGTTGTGCTCAAGGACATCGCCTTCGAGCCCGCCAACCTGCACGTCAAGGCGGGTGAGACGGTACGGTTCGTCCTGATCAACGAGGGCAAGCTGCCCCATGAGTTCAACCTGGGCGACAAGGCCATGCACGCCCAGCACCAGAAAGAAATGATCGCCATGCAAGGCAAGCTGTTCACCGCTGGCATGAATCACGAAGGGACGGGCCACGGCCAGGTGGACCATGGTGCCCACGGCCATGATGCTGGCAACACAGTCCTGGTGCAGCCCGGCCAGCGCGCCGAGTTGACCTGGACCTTCCGCCAGTCGGCGCCCATCGAATTCGCCTGCAACGTACCTGGGCATTACCAGGCCGGCATGGTCGGGCCATTGACCATCGAGTGACTGGCGCTCCAAGGCGGGCTGTAAAACCGGTAGACTAAGGGCATTTCCGAACCTTCAGGTCAGTTTCCATGCATCCCGCCGCCGAACATTCCCCGCTGGGCAAATCCAGCGAATACATTGCCACCTACACACCTTCGTTGCTCTTCCCTATCCCGCGCACGGCCAAGTGGGCCGAGCTGGGTGTGACCGCCCAGACCCTGCCGTGGCACGGGGTGGATTACTGGAACTGCTTCGAGCTGTCCTGGCTGTTGCCGTCCGGCAAGCCCGTGGTGGCGATAGGGGAGTTCGCCATCCCTGCCGATTCGCCGAACATCATCGAATCGAAGTCGTTCAAGCTCTACCTGAACTCACTGAACCAGACGGTGTTCGCCACCCTCGGCGAGTTGCAGGCATGCCTAGCGAAGGACCTGTCGGCCGCCGCTGGCAAGCCTGTGAGCGTGCAGGTGCGCAGCTTGGCAGAAGTAGAGGCGCAAGGCGTGGTGGCGCTGCCGGGGCAGTGCATCGATGCATTGGATGTGACCATCGATAATTACGAGCAGCCGCAACCAGAGTTGCTGCGCTGCAACCCTGAGCGGGTGGTCGAAGAAACCCTGCACAGTCACTTGCTCAAGTCGAACTGCCCGGTAACCGGCCAGCCGGATTGGGGCAGTGTGGTGGTCGAGTACAAGGGCAGGGCGCTGGACCATGCGAGCCTGCTGACCTACCTGATCAGCTTCCGCCAGCATGCCGATTTTCATGAGCAGTGTGTAGAGCGGATCTACCTGGACCTCAAGAAACTGCTTGAGCCGGAGCATTTGACGGTTTATGCACGCTATGTGCGGCGTGGCGGGCTGGATATCAACCCATACCGCAGCACCGGGGTGATCAGCCCTGAGAACGTGCGCCTGGTGCGCCAGTAAGGTTCGAGTGATTGGGGCCGCTTCGCACCCCATGCCGGCTTGCCGGCATGGGGTGCGAAGCGGCCCCTTGCAGTTTCAGATCCCCATACTGTGCAGCGAGTTGGCGATGCTGCGCAGGGTGGCGGTGAGGTCGGGATGCTCGGCCTCGAAACGCTCTATGGCCAGGTTCACACCATCGACCAGGTTGTTGTCTGGTGTGGCTTCTTCAAGCTTCAGTTGCGCCTCGATCTGTCTGGCTTCCTCATGCAGCGCGGCCAGCTCCTCATCGGTAAGCGGTACGTTTCGATCCAGTTGCTCGCGCAAGCTGTTCAGGCGCTCTTGCAATTCGCGGGCAGGCATTGGCTGTTCTCCATCAATGGCTTGGCAAGGCATGGACCTCAGCGAAGCGGCAAAGGTTCGCACCTGTCTTCTAGCGTAATCCACCCGCTGTTGCTTTGCATGATCCGTGTCAACGCTGCTGTATCAGGGTTTTTCACCCTTTCCGCGGCGCTGGGCGATGTCGGTCAGGCAGGTGTCTAGCGCTTCGAGGTGGTCGATCACCGAGTGCACGCCCAGACGGAACAGCTCCAGCGTGGCCTTGCCCCGTGCCAGCTCCTGCTGCTGCGGGGTCATGGCTTGCCATTGCTGCGAGCCGAGGTCGCAGGATGGGCTGCAGGCGGCCAGGCCGACTGTCCACAGCCCGGCGTTGAGGCCCGATTGCAACAGCCGCGGCTCGCCGCTGACCAATACGCAGCCGTCCAGGCGTTGGCTGTCCAGCGCCATCAGAGCCTGCCAGCAGGCATTGGGCGCCGGCCATCGCACGCCATTGGCCGTGTGCCCCGGTAACCAGTCCGGCAGCACGCTGGCCAGGCGTTTGCCCTGTGGGCTGCTCAGGTCATCGAGCCAGATGCATGGCACCTGTTGGCGGCGCAGGCCGGCCAGGGTATCGAGGGCGCCGGGTGCGGGTGAGGGGTCGCCATTGGCAGCCTGGACCAGGCAACCACGCAGGCCGAACAGCACAGCGGTGAAGGCAGGTGCGTCATGCATGTTAACCTCCCCAAATATGCCGCAGGCTATTCAGCGATTGTTACGTCTCTGTGACTTGTAGTAACTGCTCACAATTATTTAGGAAAACTGTGTAAGGGTGTTTATCAGCGCGCAAGCCTCTATACTGCCGCCTTACCTGCGGCGCATGCGTTGCGCCAGCGGCCGAGAAATTCGATGGAGAAACATCTATGCGTAGGATCGGTGCCGGTGTGATCGAGCGAGTCACCCAGGCCTGTGTCTGTGCCAGCTTGCTGCTGGCGCCTGTGGCGGCTACCCAGGCGGCCACCGAGGACGATCCCTGGGAGGCGGTCAACCGGCCGATCTTCCGCTTCAACGATATCCTCGACACCTATGCCCTCAAGCCATTGGCCCAGGGCTACCAGGCTGTCACCCCCCAGTTCCTCGAAGATGGCATCCACAATATCTTCCGCAACCTGGGCGATGTCACCAACCTGGCCAACAATGTGCTGCAGCTCAAGCCGCATGCGGCCGGCGTTGATACGGCGCGGCTGATAGTCAATACCACCTTCGGCCTGGGCGGCTTCTTCGATGTGGGCACCAAGATGGGCCTGCAGCGCAGCGACGAAGACTTCGGCCAGACGCTCGGTTACTGGGGTTTGCCCAGCGGTCCGTACGTCGTGATTCCGCTGTTGGGCCCGAGCACCGTTCGCGATGGCCTGGCGAAATACCCGGACGGCTACACCAAGCCGTACCGCTACATCGACCATGTGCCGACCCGCAACTCGATCTTTGCCCTGGATGTGGTCGATACCCGGGCCAGCCTTTTGTCGGCTGAAAAGCTGATTCAGGGCGACAAGTACATCTTCATTCGCAATGCCTACCTGCAGAACCGCGAGTTCAAGGTCAAGGATGGCGAGGTCGAAGACGATTTTTGATTGAGGAACACGAGGTCGGCGACCATCGGGTGATGGCTGTCAGCCGAGGGGCCTGGGGCCGCTGTGCGGCCCCATCGCCGGCAAGCCGGCTCCCCCAGGGATCGCGCCAGCTTTATAAGTTGAGCAAGACAATTGCTTCCACAGCTAAAGCGCAGGCCTGAAGCACTGCACGGTCGTGGTGGGAGCCGGCTTGCCGGCGATTGGGGTGCGCAGCAGCCCCACAGCAGCGCTGCAATAGCCCGGGCAGCGAGTATCTGGCATCAACCTCCGGCTCGCCTTTTTCGTAACAGATCAATGCATGGCCAAGATGCGCAGGCCAAATTTCTGCTGCCCGCCGGGTTGGTCGGCGATCCACACCACTTCGGCGCTGGCATGCAGGCCCTTGAGGGCAGGGTGGTCGGAATCGATCCGGACCTCCAGGGTGTCGCCTACTTGAAAACGCTGCGGCGCCTGCACCTGCATGCCGCTGCTGGACAGGTCCAGGCATACCGCTGCGATCACCTGGCCGGCATGCAGCAGGCTGACTTCGGTGTCGATGCGCATGCGAATGAAGTCGCGTTTCTCGCTGTGATTGGAGGGCGTGGTAGGCATGCTGCATCCTTCTCATCGGGTTGCACAGGTCGCTTTCTTATAACTCTCGGTGATTTCGCCTGTAAAGAGCACCGAACTCGACCCACGCATGCTTGAAACGCCTGGCGGATGGGAGTACCGTCTGCGCCTTAGACAGTACCTCTGCCGGTTGCCTGGGCCGTCTTCTTGGCCTACAACTCAAGTAGAGTGTCACCGCAGAGTATTCCAGCAGTCGGATGTCAGCCTTGCAGACGCCCCTGCACCAACCTAAATCGGCGCCGTTCGCCCACATGCAGAAAATCAGTGCAACGCTGCTGATCATCGATGATGACGACGTGGTCCGTGCGAGCCTCGCCGCCTATCTGGAAGACAGTGGCTTCAGCGTCCTCCAGGCCGGTAATGGCCAGCAGGGGCTCCAGGTCTTTGAAGAACACCAGCCCGACCTCGTGATCTGCGATCTGCGCATGCCGCAGATGGGCGGCCTTGAGCTGATCCGCCAGGTCAGTGAGCGGGCGCCGCAGTTGCCGGTGATCGTGGTATCGGGTGCTGGCGTGATGAGCGACGCGGTCGAGGCCTTGCGCCTGGGTGCTGCCGATTACCTGATCAAGCCGCTGGAAGACCTTGCCGTGCTCGAGCATTCGGTGCGCCGTGCGCTTGATCGTTCGCGTCTGGTAGTGGAAAACCAGCGTTACCGCGACAAGCTCGAGGCAGCCAACCGGGAACTGGAGGCCAGCCTGCACCTGTTGCAGGAGGACCAGACTGCCGGTCGTCAGGTGCAGATGAACATGCTGCCAGAGAGCCCCTGGGTTGCCGGGGAGTTCGCCTTCGAGCACCAGATCATCCCGTCGCTGTACCTGTCTGGCGACTTCGCCGACTATTTCCGCGTGGATGAACGGCGTATTGCCTTCTACCTTGCCGATGTCTCCGGGCATGGCGCGTCGTCGGCGTTCGTCACCGTGCTGCTGAAGTTCATGACCACCCGGCTGATGTTCGAATTCAAGCGCAGCAGCAAGCTGCGTGAATTCAAGCCTTCGCAAGTGCTCGGCCACATAAACCGTGGCCTGATCAACTGCAAGCTGGGCAAGCACGTGACCATGGTCGGTGGTGTGATCGATGAAGAAACCGGCCTGCTGACCTATGCCGTGGGCGGCCACTTGCCGCTGCCGGTGCTGTATACCCCAGGCCAGGCCCGCTACCTGGAAGGCCGTGGCCTGCCGGTGGGCCTGTTCGATGAGGCCACCTACCAGGACCTGGTGATGGAACTGCCCCCGCAGTTCAGCCTGACACTGATGTCAGACGGCATCCTGGACCTTTTGCCAGGGGACACGCTCAAAGATAAAGAAGCCGCCTTGCCGGAGATCGTCAAGGCAGCGGGTGGTAGCCTGGATGGGCTGCGCCAACGATTTGGATTGGCTACGCTTGGGGAGATGCCGGATGATATCGCCCTATTGGTGTTAAGCAGGAACCTTCAATGAGTACCGGTAGAATCCAGTTCGCCGAGCAAAGCGGTACCTTCGTGCTGAAATTCGTCGGTGAAGTGCGCCTGACCTTGTGTTCGGCACTGGATGCGACGATCGAGAAAATCTTCACCGCGCTGAATTTCTCGGCCATCGTCATCGACCTCACCGAAACCGAGAGCATCGACAGCACCACCCTGGGGCTGCTGGCCAAGCTGTCGATCCTGTCGCGGCAGAAGGTCGGCCTGCTGCCGACCGTGGTCACCACCAACCCGGATATTTCGCGCCTGCTGCAATCGATGGGCTTCGATCAGGTGTTCAACATCGTCGATCGCCCGGTGCCTTGCCCGGAATGCCTGACCGACCTGCCATCCCAGGACCAGAACGAAGAGGTGGTGCGCTCCAAGGTGCTGGAGGCGCACAAGATTCTGATGGGCTTGAATGACTCCAACCGTGAAGCCTTCCATGACTTGGTGAATGCGCTGGAGCGCTCCTGACCTGGCGGCTGTCTGGGCCCTTGGCGGGTAACCCGCCACAGGGCCGCATCAGCTAGTCCGGCCGCGCAAACTCCGTAGCCTCACCCCCCTTGGCATCCAGCTGAAACACCCGTGCCGGGCGCCCCTGCTCATCGAAGAACACCTGCCCCAGCCCCGCCCCATTCCACAGGCGCTCCCCAGCCTTGCTCTGGCTGGGCGTGCGCGGCACCACCTCCATCTCGCGCCGCCGGGTAAACCAGTTCAGCGGCGAGCGCGGCGAGTAAAGCCAGCGGTTGAGCCGGTCCAGCACGTCCAGCAAGCGGCGGGGGAATTCATTCTTGATCCCGCTACTGGTGACCTGCCACAAGTGCGGGCTGCGCTGGCGTTGGCGAATCAGCACCTCGTACACGAACGAATAATGCACGTCCCCTGACAGGATCACGTAGTGCCCCGGTGTGCGCGAGTGGCGGAAGATATTCAGGATCACCTGGGCGGCACCGCGGTGGGCCATCCAGTTCTCGGCATCTACCAGCAGCGGGTGGCCCAGCCAGCTGAACACTTTCTGCACCGTCTCGATCAGCTTTACCCCGAAGATCGGCGCCGGTGACACGATGATCGCCGAAGGGTGGTCGAGCAACGCTTGCTGCAGTTCGCACAACGCCTCCCAGTCCAGTAAGCCGGAAGGCTTGGCCAGGTCGCTTTCGCTGCGCCAGCGCCGGGTGCGGGTGTCCAGCACCAGCAGGGGCGGGTTGCTCGGCAGGTTGAACTGCCAGCCCTGAAAACGCAGCAGTTCACCGATCAGGTGGTCGTGTTGCTGGCTGTCCAGTTGCGGGCTGGCCAGCGCCTGGCACTGCCCGACCAACGCCTTGCAGCCTTGCGGGTCGTTGCCCCAGGCCTGACACAGCAGGTAGCCGAGCAGGGCATTGCCGATGATGCGTCGCGAGAATGGGTGGCCGTAGGCTGTTTCTTCCCACTGCGCCGACAGGTTCCAGTCATCGGTGATGTCGTGATCGTCGAAGATCATCAGGCAAGGTAAGTGCGCCATCACCCGCGCCACCTGGCCCAGGTTGTCGGCGAACGCCTGGATCAGCGGCAGTTCCTTGCGGTAGCGCGCCTGGTGCGGGTCGGCAAGGCCCGCAGGCATGTCGAGCGCTACCAGTTGCCAAGGGGTGGGTGACCAGACCAGCAGGTACATGGCCATGACCTCGGCGAACGTCACCAGATGGTTGTCGGCATTGCTTGAGGAGAAGATGGGTTTGCGCTTGCCGCCGAAGAATCGCTCGCGCAGGGTTTCGTTACGTTCCTGGGCCGGCAGCAGGTCGGCGCGATGGTAATAGCTGGCCGGGTGGTCATACAGCGACCTGCTGTCGGCCACGACTGCGCCGTCCAGGTGTTCATCGAACAGGCCTAGGCGCTCGATCAGCGAATGAATGGCCCGTAGCATCGGCCCTGCTACATCATCGGCGTAGACTTGGTCCCCGGTCATCAACAGCACGGCCGGGCGCTCTTCGGGGCGCGTACAGGCCTGTAGCAGCCTGTCTGCGCAGAGCAGGCCATCGGCAGCGGGGTGGTGCGGTTTGCGGCAAGAGCCGTGCAGCAGCTGATCCAGGCGGTCGCGCAGCACCAGGCTTGGCCGCTGGCGGCCTGGGTAGAGCAGGTGCGGCGCCCAGTCAGCGATACCTTGGCCGTCGATCAGCAGGTCGTATTCGAGTTCGACGTTGCAGGGCAGCGGTTGGGCAAAGTCGATGTCAAGCAGGTGGATGAAGGCGTGCTCACCGATCGGTACGACCTGGCAATCCACTTTGGCCGCGCCGTCCAAGCTGAACGCGAGGTGCAAGGGTTGGCTGCCGACCAGCCAGATGGCCAGGCGCTGAGGCTCCAGGCGGCGCAGTACAGGGCCGGCGAGAACAAGGGGCAAAGGGGAGGAAGTCATGGACAGCTCTGGTGGCTAATCGGCCCAGTCACGGCGAACCGTCGCGAACAGGCCTTTGAATTCAGAACGCTTGTTGCAAGGCTAAAGCAAAGCGGGCGGAAAATGCTGAACATTCACCGCCCGCCTGGCAAACCTAAAATGTATCAGGCTTTGTCAGCCATCAGCTTTTCCAGCTTCTCCTGGTCACGGGCGAACTGGCGAATGCCCTCCGCCAGTTTCTCGGTACCCATGGCGTCTTCGTTCATCGCCCAGCGGAACTGGCTTTCGCTGAGCACCTGCTTGGCCTCGCCGGCATTGCCCGGCTTGAGTACCTGCGGCAGCTCGCCCTGGTCATCGCTCAGTTGCTGCAGCAGCTCCGGGCTGATGGTCAGGCGATCGCAGCCAGCCAGTTGCTCGATCTGGCCGATGTTGCGGAAGCTGGCGCCCATGACCACGGTGTCGTAGCCGTTGGCCTTGTAGTAGTTGTAGATGCGTGTGACCGACTGGACGCCAGGGTCATCGGCGCCCACGTACTCTTGGCCGGTGCTCTTCTTGTACCAGTCATAGATACGGCCCACGAACGGGGAAATCAGGAACACACCGGCATCGGCGCACGCCTGTGCCTGGGCGAAGGAGAACAGCAGGGTCAGGTTGGTCTGGATGCCTTCCTTCTCCAGCTGCTCGGCGGCGCGGATGCCTTCCCAGGTGGAGGCCAGCTTGATCAGTACGCGGTCTTTGGAGATGCCGGCGGCCTGGTAAAGCTCGATCAGTTGGCGGGCCTTGCTCAGCAGTGCCGGTTCGTCGAACGACAGGCGTGCATCCACTTCGGTGGAGATGCGCCCAGGGATCACTTTCAGAATGCCCGCGCCCACCGCCACGGCGAACTTGTCGCACGCCAGGTCGACATTGCCCTTGGCATCGCTTTTGACCTGCTTGAGCAGGTCGGCATAGCCCGGGATGGCGGCAGCCTTGAGCAGCAACGACGGGTTGGTGGTGGCATCGACCGGCTTGAGGCGGGTGATGGCGTCCAGGTCCCCGGTGTCGGCGACCACGGTGGTGAACTGCTTGAGTTGTTCCAGCTTGGAAGTCATGGCGTGCTCTGTCCTGTGCGATGTCTCGACATTACCCGAGCCCCGACGGCCGCTCAAGGGGCCAGCGGGGCGGTGGCGAATTGTCTGGGGTGATGATTCGAGTCACCCGCCAGCACGAGGTTCCCCATCACCTTGAAAGCTTCACCCGCGATCTGTGGTAGCCGGCTTGCCGGCGATGGGCCGCAAATCGCTCGACTGAATGGCATCTGGGCTTCAATCCATTTTCTCCCACAGTTACAGCGCAGCGCTCGAAAACTGCACGGTCCCGGTGGGAGCCGGCTTGCCGGCGATAGGGCCCGCCAGGCCACCTTACCGCCCCTGCAACAACTCCGCCGCTTGGTCGAACACCGCCAGCGGCTCAGGCGCCTTGTGAATATCCGCCGACAGCAACTGCCGGAACCGCCGCGCCCCTTTGAAGCCCTGGCCCAACCCCAGAATATGCCGGGTGACGTGATGCATCGCACCGCCACTTTCCATATGCGCCACGATATACGGCCGCAACTGCGCCATCGCCTCGCTACGGCTGACCACCGGCGCAGCACTGCCAAACAGCAGCTGATCCACCTCAGCCAGCACATACGAGTTGTGGTACGCCTCGCGCCCCATCATCACCCCATCGAACGTCTCCAGGTGCATCTGGCACTCGGCCAAGGTCTTGATGCCACCGTTGAGCACGATCTCAAGGTCCGGAAAGTCCGCTTTCAGCTGCGCAGCCACGTCGTAGCGCAGCGGCGGGATCTCACGGTTTTCCTTGGGCGAAAGCCCTTCGAGAATCGCGATGCGCGCATGCACGGTGAAACTGCGACACCCGGCGTCCCGTACCTGCCCGACGAAGTCGCACAGTTCTGCATAGCTGTCACGGCCATTGATACCAATGCGGTGCTTCACCGTCACCGGCGTCGACACCGCATCACGCATGGCCTTGACGCAATCGGCCACCAGCGCCGGGTGGGCCATGAGGCAAGCGCCGATCATGTTGTTTTGCACCCGATCGCTGGGGCAGCCGACGTTGAGGTTTACCTCGTCATAGCCCGCTTGTTCGGCCAGGCGCGCGCAGGTCGCCAAGTCGGCTGGCACACTGCCGCCCAGCTGCAGGGCAAGCGGATGTTCGGACACATCGTGGCGCAGGAAACGGTGCGCGTCGTTGTGCAGCAGGGCACCGGTGGTGACCATTTCGGTGTAGAGCAAGGTGTGCCGGGATAGCAGGCGCAGGAAGAACCGACAGTGGCGGTCGGTCCAGTCCATCATGGGTGCAACGCTGAAGCGGCGTGACGGCTCAGGGCGCGAAGTTTGTGGGGTTGCAGTATCTAGGAGCATTCAGGTCTACGCATTTTTGTACCAATTTATTCGGGCTTTTGCTGTGAATCAGCCTCATTCACCTGGGTAACACCGAAAAAATGGCAAGGAATACAAGCAAGGAACAAGGCGGATGTGGCGGTGAGCGACCCCGTCAATACCAGCCTCATAAAAAGGATGTCCTAGTTTACCAAGAGCGCTGGATGTTCGCCTTTCATAGGCAAGTGAGGGCCGCGGAAAACGTGAGTGAACGATGTGAAAGGTCTCTGCCCATCTTCCCGCAGGATGGTTTTTAACGGTTTCCTACAGATACGGGATGCTAGCTTGTAGTCCGTTTCTGAATCAGCCTCTCAACACCCTTGAGCCATTGCAATGGAAATCCGAGCTCCCTAGTCTTGCTGGGCCGCTGCAAAAACTGCGGCCGGGCCTGCAAGCCCGAACTTGGATTTGACCGCTACCCAGCGATGAGACCAATAGGCCCCACCCATCACTAGCGTCAAACCTCCACACAGGGTCAGCCTTGGTCTTGGCACTGAAACCCGCTAATGTGCCGCCCTCAGCAAGGATAGCCGCGACCCCAGGGAGCTCTCTATGTCGCTTTTACACCAGGCCAGCCTGCCATTTGGCCTGCGCAGTGGCAGCACCTTCACGCCTGCCCCTTCACTGAAACCGTTGCTGGACGGCATCTCAGAGCTTCAGGTACCTGGCCCGGAAACAGTCTGGGCCGTTGGCGAGGTCGACCTCGGCCAATCGGTGCGCCTGGTGCGTTTTTACCTGGACAACCAAGACTACTGGTTACAGGTGCTGATGAACGGCGCCGAACCGGGCGATATCGTGCTGTTCGGCTACCACAGCGCAGTCGCCGTCAATGACCAGGAGCACCTGCAAAGCCTGACCGGTAGCGCACCGAAGGCCGGCATGCCGATCTTCGAACACGACGGTAATTTGTATTCCCGGCAATGGGGCCGCGAAGCAGGGCTCGCCGAATGGGTTGCGCTGTGCGAGGCGGTTACCAGCCCCGAAGCACGGTACCGCATCCAGCACCTGTGCATGCTCTATGCCCGTGACACCGGTTTGCCGTACCGGCGCGAATTTCTGCTGCTGTCGGTCGAAGAAGATGAGTACGGTGCGCTCACCTACACCACCTCGCTGGGTGTGACCCTATTCCCCACGGACTTTCACGTAACCTGACAAGGATTTCCCATGCTCGACGCTTTGCGCCTGTCCCTCAACGCCACGGCGGTGACTGGCTTCATCCTCTATATCAGTGTGGCCCTGCTGATGTTCTGGCTGTTCCAGTTCATCTACACCCGCCTTACGCCGCACCGCGAGTTCGCCCTGATCCGCCAGAACAACCCTGCAGCCGCTATTGCTCTGGGTGGTTCGCTGATCGGTTTTTCGCTGCCGGCCAGCAATATCATCGCCTACAGCGTCAGCATTCTCGACTTCGTCGCCTGGGTGGTGATCGCAGCGGTGGTGCAGTTGATCGCCTTCGGCCTGACCAGCCTGGTGCTGCGTGGCCTGTCCCAGCGCATCGCCCAGGGCGAGCTGGCAGCTGCCATCTACGCCGCAAGCGTGGCCATCAGCGTCGGTTTTCTGAACTCGGCCTGCATGACGCCTTCGGCCTGAGCAGGAGGGTGCCAATGAAATCGCCGATGAAACGCAGTTCCTTCAAGCTGGTACTGGCCGGTTCGTTACCACTGGCGCTGACGGCCTGTGGTCCGCAGGAAGAATTGTATACGGTCAGCCAAAAGACCAATTACGACAACGTTGCTGCCTGCGTAAATGACTATATGCCGATCGCTGTCTGCACCGATGCCTACCAGCAGGCGCACAGCGACTATCTTCGCCAGGCGCCGACGTTTGCGTTCCAGAGCGCATGTGAGGCGCAGTTCGGTGCAGACAATTGCCTGACCACCGTCGATGGGCGGTACATGCCCCGCATGAACGGGTTCGAGCTGGAAAGTGCCGTTGAGGTGACCCAGTCACAACTGGATGCTGGCTACGCTCAGGGTGGGGGCTATGGGCATATTGCCAGCGCCGCGGTGGCCGGTATGCTGCTCGGGCAGGCCCGGAGCCGCGACCGTCGTTTCCGCGCACAGCCTGTGTACGCCAACGGCAGTGCAACGCGCCCTGGGCTGCACAATGGGGCCTTGGGTGAAATCCAGCGTGCCAGGGAGGATGAACAAAGCAGCAGCGCAGGTTCGTCCGGCGGTGGCGGCAGATGGAGCCGCAAGGATCCTCACGCAGCCTCATCAGGGTCGATCACCCGGGGTGGCTTTGGCAGCCAGGCCACAGCCCGTAGCGGCTGGAGTGGCAAGTCCGGTAGCTTTTTCGGGGGGTGAGCATGCGCAAGGTAGAGCTGGCAGAGCGCCCCGACTGGCGCGCGACTGCCGAGCGTGAGGGGTTCGCCTTCCACACCATCGAAGGCCAGCGTTACTGGGACGAGAGCGGCTACTACCAATTCAGCGAAGCTCAGGTGGTTCGAGACCTGCAAGCGCCGACCGAAGCGCTGCACGCCCTGTGTCTGGAGGCGGTCGGGCGCATCGTCGACAGCGAAGCGCTCATGGCCCGCCTGGCCATCCCACCGGCCTTCTTCGACCTGGTGCGTAGGTCCTGGAAGCAGGCACAGCCGCACCTGTACGGGCGCTTTGACTTCAGTTACGACGGCAATGGCCCGGCGAAGCTCATCGAAGCCAATTACGATACGCCAACCTCACTGTACGAGGCGGCCGCCTTCCAGCTGATCTGGCTGGAGGAGCAGATAGCGCGCGGGCTGTTGCCTGCGCACGCCAGCCAGTTCAATACCCTGGCCGAAGACCTGGTGCAGGCGTTTGCCGCGATGCCGGGGCAGGGGACGTTCTATTTCTCGACCATCTCAGGCTCGCTGGAGGACCGTGGCACCACTGATTTCCTGCGCAGGATGGCTGAGCATGCGGGTGTCCGCACACGGCATATCGACCTGGAAGACATCGGCCTGCACGACAATGGCCGGTTCGTCGACCTCCAAAGCCAGCCCATCCAGCGCCTGTTCAAGCTGCATGCGTGGGAGCACATCTTCCATGAGGATTTCGGCCAGGCGATTACCGGCTGCGACACGCAGTTTGTCGAGCCGCCCTGGAAGGCACTGATCTCCAACAAAGGCATCCTGCCGTTATTGTGGGAGTGGTTCGAAGGCCATCCGAACCTGCTGCCGGCCTTTGTCGACGACAATCCACAGGCCCCTGTGCCCAAGGGCTGGGTGCGCAAGCCGTACTTCTCCCGTGAGGGCGCCAACGTGGATATCCATACCGAGGATGGGCGGCGGGTCTTTGCAGACGGGCCCTATGACGATGCGCCCTATATTCTGCAGGCTTTTGCACCTTTGCCGAAGTTCGCTGACAGTTACACGCTGATTGGTTCGTGGGTGATCGGCGACAAGGCCTCAGGGCTTGGCATTCGTGAAGATGATTCGCTTATCACCAAGGACAGTTCACGCTTCTTGCCGCATGTGGTTTTGGGCTGACCGCCCCTCTGGTCGGTTTCAGGATGCGCCTGGTCGCTCGCGTGCATCCGTTCGGCGCCACAAGTGCCATGCTTGTGAAATGCCCTTGAGCCCAGTGCGCGCAGACGCACGGCCAGCGGCAAGGAGGCCACCGACAACCACGCGACCGTGACGTGGGCGGTGTGCCGCAGCAGAACACGCCGGTCACCTGCCTACTACAACAATCTGGCGGGGGCCGTGATGCCGAGGTCCGCTGTATGCCTGATCAATTGCTTCACCTGCCCGTTATCCACGATATCCTGAGCCGCCACCAGGACACTCCTGGCGCACTCTTGCCGATCCTGCATGCCGTGCAGGAAAGCATCGGTTTTATCCCTGATGCCGCCGTCGCCGACATTGCCCATGCCCTCAACCTCAGCCTGGCCGAGGTGCGCGGGGTGATCAGCTTCTACCACGATTTCCGTACCGCGCCGCCGGCACGCCATACCCTGCGCTTGTGCCGCGCCGAATCGTGCCAGAGCCGTGGCAGCGAGGCACTGGCCGCACAGCTGCGTGAACAGCTGGCACTGGACGACCATGGCACCAGCGCCGACGGCGCCATCAGCCTGCGCCCGGTGTACTGCCTGGGCGCATGCGCCTGCTCGCCGGCCCTTGAACTCGATGGCCAGGTGCATGCGCGCCTGACCCCTGAGCGCCTTCGCGCGCTGGTCAACGGTTGCCTGGAGGGCACAGCATGCTGAAGCTGTTCATCCCCTGCGACTCGGTGGCCCGCGCCGTGGGTGCCGACCAGGTTGTCGAGGCGTTGCTGCGCGAGGCTGAGCAACGGCAGGTGGCGCTGGACATTCAGCGCACCAGTTCGCGTGGCCTGTATTGGCTCGAACCACTGGTAGAGTACGAGCGCGCTGATGGGCGGCAAGGTTTCGGCCCGGTCACCCCTGAGGATGTGCCTACGCTGCTCGATGCATTGGCGGCCGAGCCCGGCAGCCATTCGCTGGCGCTCGGGCCCGTGGAAGCGCTCCCTTACCTCAAGACCCAGCAACGCCTGCTGTTCGCCCGCGCCGGCATCACCCGGCCATTGTCGCTGGATGACTACCGCGCCCACGGCGGCTTTGCCGGCCTTGAGCAAGCCGTTGCGCTGGGCGGCGCCGACGTGGTGGCCGCCGTGCTCGATTCCGGCCTGCGCGGCCGTGGCGGTGCGGCGTTCCCGGCGGGTATCAAATGGCGCACCGTGCGTGACGCCGGGGCAGGGCAGAAGTACGTGGTGTGCAACGCCGACGAAGGCGACTCCGGTACCTTTGCCGACCGCATGCTGATGGAAGGTGACCCCTTCCTGCTGATCGAAGGCATGATCATCGCCGGCCTCGCGGTGGGTGCCGACAAGGGCTATATCTACGTGCGCTCGGAATACCCCGACGCGATCCGCGTGCTCGATCAGGCCTTGGTCATCGCCCGCGACGCCGGTTATCTCGGTGCCGACGTGGCCGGTAGCGGTCAGGCCTTCGACCTGGAAGTACGGGTGGGTGCCGGTGCCTATATCTGCGGTGAGGAAACCGCGCTGCTCGAATCTATCGAGGGCAAGCGCGGCATCGTCCGCGCCAAGCCGCCACTACCGGCCCTGCAGGGCCTGTTCGGCCTGCCGACGCTGGTGCACAACGTGCTCACCCTGGCTTCGGTGCCCACCATTCTGGCCAAGGGTGCGGCGTTCTACCGCGATTTCGGTATGGGGCGTTCGCTTGGCACCATGCCGTTCCAGCTGGCCGGCAACATCCGCCATGGCGGCCTGGTAGAGCGCGCCTTCGGCCTGACCCTGCGGGACCTGGTGGAAGGCTACGGTGGTGGCACCGCCAGTGGCCGGCCGCTGAAGGCCGCCCAGGTCGGGGGCCCATTGGGTGCCTGGGTGCCGCCCAGTCACTTTGACACCCCACTGGACTACGAGGCCTTCGCCGCCATGGGGGCGATGTTGGGCCACGGCGGCGTGGTGGTGGCCGACGACACCTTGAACATGGCCAGCATGGCGCGCTTTGCCCTGCAGTTCTGCGCCGAAGAGTCCTGCGGCAAGTGCACGCCCTGCCGCATCGGTTCTACCCGCGGGATGGAGGTGGTCGACCGCCTGATTGCCAGCAGCGACCTCACCGAGCGCCATGACCAGGCGCTGCTGCTGCGCGACCTGTGCGACACCCTGCAGTACGGCTCGCTGTGCGCCATGGGCGGTATGACCGCCTACCCGGTGGCCAGCGCCCTCAAGTACTTCCCGGCCGATTTCGGGCTGACCACCACGGAGGCCGCGCAGTGATCAATTACTTCGACCCCGAGACCGATCTGGGTACCCCTGAACGCCACAGTGATGTGCAGATCAGCCTGAACATCGACGGGCGCAGTGTCAGCGTACCGGCGGGCACCTCAGTGATGCGCGCCGCAGCCCTGCTGGGTACCAGCATCCCCAAACTGTGTGCCACCGACAGCCTGGAGGCCTTCGGCTCCTGCCGCATGTGCATGGTCGAGATCGATGGCATGCGCGGGTACCCGGCGTCCTGCACCACGCCTGTCAGCGAAGGCATGGTGGTGCGCACCCAAACGCCACGCCTGGCCGACCTGCGCCGCAACGTCATGGAGCTGTACATTTCCGACCACCCGCTCGACTGCCTGACCTGCTCGGCCAACGGCAACTGCGAACTGCAGACGGTCGCCGGCCAAGTCGGCCTGCGGGAGGTGCGCTACGGCTATGACGGCGCCAACCACCTGGCCGAGCAGAAGGACGAGTCCAACCCGTACTTCGATTACGAGCCCAGCAAGTGCATCGTCTGCAGCCGCTGCGTGCGTGCCTGCGAGGATATCCAAGGCACCTTCGCCCTGACCATCACCGGGCGCGGCTTCGAGTCGCGGGTGGCGGCAGCCGGTGGTGACAACTTCCTCACCTCCGAATGCGTGTCGTGCGGTGCCTGCGTGCAAGCCTGCCCGACGGCCACACTGACCGAAAAAAGCCTGGTGCAGATCGGCCAGCCGGAACGCGCGGTGATCACCACCTGCGCTTACTGTGGCGTGGGCTGCTCGTTCCGTGCCGAAATGAAGGGTGACCAACTGGTCCGCATGGTCCCGGACAAGAACGGCGGCGCCAACCACGGCCACGCCTGCGTCAAGGGCCGCTTCGCCTGGGGTTATGCCACCCACCCTGACCGAATCACCAAACCGATGATCCGCAAGCACCTGGATGACCCGTGGCAGGAAGTCAGCTGGGATGAGGCCGTCACCTACGCGGCCAGCGAGTTCCGCCGCATCCAGCTCAAGTACGGGCGCGATTCCATCGGTGGCATCACCTCCAGCCGTTGCACCAACGAAGAAGCCTACCTGGTGCAGAAACTGGTGCGCACGGCGTTTGGCAACAATAACGTCGACACCTGCGCGCGGGTTTGCCATTCGCCCACCGGCTACGGCCTCAAGCAGACCCTCGGTGAGTCGGCGGGCACCCAGAGTTTCGATTCGGTCATGCAGGCCGACGTGATCCTGGTGATCGGTGCCAACCCCACCGACGCCCACCCGGTGTTCGGCTCGCAGCTCAAGCGCCGCCTGCGCCAAGGCGCGCGGCTGATCGTGATCGACCCGCGGCGCATCGACCTGGTGGATTCGCCCCACGCCCGTGCCGAGCTGCACCTGCAACTGCGCCCGGGCACCAACGTGGCCATGCTCAACGCCTTGGCCCATGTGATCGTTAGCGAGGGGCTACTGGCCCAGCGCTTCATCGATGAGCGCTGCGAGAGTGAGGCCTTCGCCCGCTGGCGCGACTTCGTCAGCCTCCCGGAAAACGCCCCTGAAGTGCAGGGCCCCGTGTGCGGCGTGCCCGCCGAGCAGATCCGCGCCGCCGCCCGGCTGTATGCCACAGGCGGCAACGCAGCGATCTACTACGGCCTGGGCGTGACTGAACACAGCCAGGGCAGCACCGCGGTGATGGGCATCGCCAACCTGGCCATGGCCACCGGCAATATCGGCCGTGAAGGGGTGGGCGTAAACCCGCTGCGGGGGCAGAACAACGTGCAGGGCTCGTGCGACATGGGGTCGTTCCCCCATGAGCTGCCAGGCTACCGGCATATCTCCAACGAGGCCGTGCGTGCCGAGTTCGAGCAGGCCTGGGGCGTAACCCTGCAGCCCGACCCGGGCCTGCGCATCCCCAACATGTTCGAAGCGGCGCTGGACGGCAGCTTCAAGGCGCTGTACTGCCAGGGTGAGGACATCGCCCAGAGCGACCCCAATACCCAGCACGTCACGGCCGCGCTGCGGGCCATGGAGTGCGTGGTGGTGCAGGACATCTTCCTCAACGAGACGGCCAAGTTCGCCCACGTGTTCTTGCCGGGCAGCTCGTTCCTGGAAAAGGACGGCACCTTCACCAATGCCGAGCGCCGCATTTCGCGGGTTCGCAAGGTGATGCAGCCGCTGGCCGGCAAGGCGGACTGGGAGGCCACCGTCGCCTTGGCCAATGCCCTGGGCTACCCGATGAGCTACCGCCATCCGTCCGAGATCATGGACGAAATCGCCCGCCTGACGCCGTCCTTCCACCGCGTCAGCTACGCCGAGATCGACCGCCATGGCAGCCTGCAGTGGCCCTGCAACGAGGCCGCGCCCGACGGCACGCCGACCATGCACATCGATCAGTTCGTGCGGGGCAAGGGGCGCTTCATGCTCACCGGCTATGTGCCCACCGACGAGAAGGTCAACAGCCGCTACCCCCTGCTGCTGACCACCGGGCGCATTCTCAGCCAGTACAATGTCGGTGCCCAGACCCGGCGCACCGCCAACGTCGCCTGGCATGCTGCCGACTGCCTGGAACTGCACCCCACTGACGCCGAAAGCCGCGGCATCCATGACGGCGACTGGGTCGGCATCGGCAGCCGTGCGGGGCAGACGGTACTGCGCGCCAAAATCAGTGAGCGTGTGGCACCGGGGGTGGTGTACACCACCTTCCACTTCCCCGAGTCCGGCGCCAACGTGATCACTACCGACAACTCCGACTGGGCCACCAACTGCCCGGAATACAAGGTAACGGCGGTGGAGGTGGTCAAGGTGTTCCACCCGTCGCAGTGGCAAAAGCGCTACCAGGACTTCAGCGATGAACAGCGGCGCCTGCTCAAGGAGCGGCGCACGGCCGGCAAGCCTGAACAGGCCGAGGTGCGCCGATGAGCAGCGAAAACCTGGTCAAGATGGCCAACCAGATTGCCCATTACTTCGACAGCGAGCCTGATCATGCGTTGGCGGTGAAAGGGGTGCAGCAGCACTTGCAGAACTTCTGGACCCCAGCGATGCGCAGGCAGTTGGGGGAATGGGCCCAGGCCCATGCCGGTGAGGGCTTGGACCCCAAGGTGATGGAAGCCTTGGCTTAAGCGTTCGTCTGCGCGGCCCCGTCGCTAGCAAGCGCTTGCACCCCTGGGGTGCCGGCTTGCCGGTGATAGGGGCAGTGCCGACAACATGAAATGTCCGTCATGAATGCCTGACGACTGCCTGCGCAATGCTACGCTCGCGGAAACACTCGTTACGGGTATGCACCATGGACATGAACTGGCACCAGGCCCTGCAAGAGAGCCTGAGCTGGCTTGCAATCGCTTCACTCATCACCCTGATCGGCTTCACTGCCGCCGCTGCCTTGGCTGTGCGCTACACGCGCTGGGGCAGCCAGTTCTGGCAGCTTGCCGGGCCCTATTTCAGCTTCAGGCGCAGCTGGCGGCCGTTGCTGGTGTTTGCCGCACTGCTGGTGCTGACGCTGTTTTCGGTACGCATGAACGTGCTGTTCTCGTTCTGGTACAACGGCTTCTACAGTGCCCTGCAGGCCCTCGACCAGACCGCCTTCTGGTACTTGCTGGGCGTGTTCGCGGTGTTGGCCACCCTTCACGTGCTTCGTTCACTGTTCACCTTCTACGTGACTGAGGCGTTCAGCATCCGCTGGCGGGTCTGGCTGACCGAGCGCCTGACCAATGACTGGCTGCACGGTGACGCCTATTACCGCGGCCAGTTTCTCGCCGAGCCTGTAGACAACCCCGACCAGCGCATCGAACTGGACGTCACCGCCTTCGTCACCAACTCGGTAACCTTGGCGCTGGGCGCGGTCAGCGCGCTGGTGTCGCTGGTGGCCTTCACCGCCATCCTCTGGGGCCTGTCGGCGCCGCTGGCGGTAGCGGGTGTGGAAATCCCCCGGGCCATGGTGTTCGCCGTCTATGTATACGTGCTGATCGCCACCTGGATTGCCTTTCGCCTCGGACAGCCGTTGATCCGCCTGAATTTTCTCAACGAAAAACTCACGGCCAACTTCCGTTATGCGCTGATGCGCGTGCGGGAAAACGCTGAGAACATCGCGTTCTACCAGGGTGCGCAGGTGGAGCGGGGGACCTTGCTGGGGCGCTTCGGGGCATTGATCGTCAATGTCTGGGCACTGGTGTTCCGGAACCTGAAGTTCAGCGGTTTCAACCTGGGCGTCAGCCAGGTGGCAGTGGTGTTCCCGTTCATCCTCCAGGCACCGCGCTTCTTCAGTGGCGCGATCAAGCTGGGCGATGTCATGCAAACCTCCCAAGCGTTTGGCCAGGTGCAGGATGCGCTGTCGTTCTTCCGTGAGTCCTACGACACCTTTGCCCAGTACCGCGCCACGCTCGACCGTCTGACCGGTTTTCTCGATGCCAATCAGCAGGCCAGCACGTTGCCGCGGGTCAGCACTCAGCAGCAGGCGCATGCCCTGGATATCTCGGGGTTGCAGGTGATGCGCCCCGATGGCTACGCGCTGATCGCCGACCTCGACTTGCGCCTGCAGGCCGGCCAGGCGCTGCTGATCAAAGGCCCTTCGGGCAGTGGTAAAACCACCTTGCTGCGCGCCTTGGCGGGGCTTTGGCCGTACGCCGAGGGTGAGGTCAGGCGGCCCACCGCTACCGAGGCGCTGTTCCTCTCGCAGCGCCCGTACCTGCCCCTGGGCGACCTGCGGACCGCCATTGCCTACCCAACCGACAGCAAGCCTGAGGACGAAGTGCGCATGCAGCAGGCGCTGCGCCAGGTCAACCTGGCCCACCTGGCTGAGCGGCTGGCGGTCAGTTGCGACTGGTCGCATATCCTCTCGGTGGGTGAGCAGCAGCGGCTGGCGTTTGCGCGGGTGCTGTTCAACCGGCCGCAAGTGGTGTTCCTCGACGAATCCACCTCGGCGATGGATGAAGGCCTGGAACATGCGTTGTATTCGCTGCTGCGCAATGAGATGCCGCAGACCTTGCTGGTGAGTGTCGGCCACCGCAGCACGTTGGCCGGGTTCCATACCCACAGGCTGGAAGTGGACGGGCAGGGCGGTTGGTCGCTGCTGGAGCAGAAACCGGAGGTGGAATTGCAGGTCTAGGCGGCCCGCATTCTGTTCAGGGCTGCATCACGATCAACTGCGGCCCTTCATCACGCTCATCCGACACGTCCTTGCCTACCGCAAACCATTCAAAGGCCTCCACCGGCAGGCACCGCTCCCGTGCCAGCCGCTCGGCCTCCTCGGCAGGCACTTGCAGGTCGATCCACGTCCATGCATCCGCCGGCGCCAGTACCAATGGCCGGCGGTCGTGGCTATCGACCATTCCCGCTTCACTCGCTGCGGTCACGATGACGAACCCATCCCCTTCGTTCGGCTGCGATCCTGCACGTACCTGAGCCAGCGCAGCCATGAACATCGGTGCCTGGCTTTGCAGGCGGATGAAATAGGGCTGCTTGCGCTCGGGGTCGTGCGGGTCGCTCACCCATTCATACCAGCCGTCGGCCATGACCAGTGCCCGCCCTTGAGGCCAGAACGCCTTGAGAAACGTGCCGGTGGTCACGGCTTCTACCGGTGCGGTAGTCGGCGCAGGTTGCGGGCCCTTGGCCCAGAACGGTGCCCAACCCCAATGGCAGGGGTCGATGCGCAGGCCATTGCCCGGGTTGTGCATAACCAGTACGCGGCTGCCAGGGGCCACGTTGTAACGGCCAATGGGCATGTTGTCGTAACCGCTTATCACCTCCTGCCCGGCCGCCAGTTCACGCAGGTAATCGGCCTGGCCCTGATACTGAGCGAAGCGTCCGCACATGGCATGTCCCCCCATTGGTCGATATGGCGTGCACGCGACCGACGCAATCGGGGTCCCAACATCCCATCCCGCGGGGGGCGTTGTTCAACCTGCGTGCGCCGCACAGTCACCTGGTCAGGATAGACGGCGACAGCGTTTTCACAGGCTCAGGCGCAACGCCAACGCTGCCAAGGTCACCAGTAGCACCGGCACCGTCAACAGCACCCCTACCTTGAAGTAATACCCCCAGCCGATGCTCACGCCCTTGCGCGCCAGCACATGCAGCCACAACAGCGTAGCCAGGCTGCCGATCGGGGTGATCTTCGGCCCCAGGTCGCAGCCGATCACGTTGGCATAGATCATCGCCTCGCGCACCACACCCTGCGCCTCGCTGGCCTCGATCGACAGCGCGCCGATCAGCACGCTGGGCAGGTTGTTCATGGCCGACGACAGCAGCGCCGCAATCAGGCCGGTCCCCAGCGAGGCTGCCCACAGCCCTTGCCCCGCCAGCCAGCTCAACAGGTTGCCGAGCGAGTCGGTGAGGCCAGCATTGCGCAAGCCGTAGACCACCAGGTACATCCCCAACGAAAACACCACGATCTGCCACGGAGCCTCGCGCAGCACGCGGCGGGTGGAGATCACGTGGCCGCGGGCGGCGACGGCGAACAGTACCGCTGCGCAGGCTGCGGCCACGGCACTGACCGGGATCCCCATGGGCTCGAGCACGAACAGACTGGCCAGCAATGCCAGCAGCACCGCCCAGCCGACACGGAACGTTGCCCGGTCGCGCACGGCCATGGCCGGCACCTTGAGGTCTTCGGTGGCGTAGCGCAGCGGAATGTCGCGGCGAAAATACAGCCACAGCACCAGCAGCGTGGCTGCCACGGCCACCAGGTTCACCGGCACCATCACCGAGGCATAGGCGTTGAACCCCAGGTCGAAGTAGTCCGCCGAGACGATGTTCACCAGGTTGGACACCACCAGCGGCAGGCTGGCGGTGTCGGCGATGAAGCCTGCACCCATGACGAAGGCCAGGGTCGCCGCCGGGGAGAAGCGCAGCGCCAGCAGCATCGACATGACGATCGGGGTAAGGATCAGCGCTGCGCCGTCGTTGGCGAACAGCGCCGATACCGCTGCGCCCAGCAACACCATGAAGGCGAACAGGCGGCGCCCGTCCCCGCGGGCCCAGCGCGCCACATGCAGCGCTGCCCATTCGAAAAAGCCCGCTTCGTCCAGCAGCAGGCTGATGACGATGAGGGCGATGAAGGTGGCGGTGGCGTTCCAGATGATGGCCCAGACCGTGGGGATGTCATGCAGCGATACCACGCCGAACACCAGGGCCAGCACGGCGCCGAGCGTGGCGCTCCAGCCAACCCCCAGGCCTTTGGGCTGCCAGATGACCAGGGTGAGGGTGAGCAGGAAGATCAAAGCGGCTGGGAGCATGGAAACGCTGTCTCGTCTCATGGCGGGGCAGAAGTGACTGTACACGGGCTGATTACGCGTAGGAAAAGTTCCGGTGCAAACATGTAAGTTTCGTAAATAAGATTTAAACCCATTTGAGAATCACTATATTTACCAACCCTGTTGGCCCCCGAACAGTGTTTGCGAGGCCGGTGGGCGTGGGCCCTCCGGCTTCCTGGCAGGGATGTGCCCTTCGCTTACCCATCGCAGGAGATGTGTCAATGCAGTGCAGAACTTCACCCAACAGCCTGGCCCTGGCGTTCGTCGCGTTGGCGTCACCGGCCATGATGGCGAGCGCCGCCGAAACAGTGGAGCGCAGACCTGGTGAGGTGCTGGAGATGCCGGTGGCGGACGACGCACTGGTGATCCAGGACACCCTGGTCACTGCAGAACGCGAAGCGCGTCAGGCGCTGGGTTCGTCGATCATCACTGAAGAAGACATCAAGCGTCGCCCGCCGGCCAATGACTTGTCCGACATCATCCGTCGTGAGCCGGGGGTCAACTTGACTGGCAACAGCGCCAGTGGTGCGCGTGGCAACAACAGGCAGATCGACCTGCGCGGCATGGGGCCGGAAAACACCCTGATCCTCATCGACGGCAAGCCATCCAGCGCACGCAACGCGGTGCGCTACGGCTGGAACGGCGACCGCGACACCCGCGGCGAAACCAACTGGGTGCCGGCCGAGGCGGTCGAGCGCATCGAAATCCTGCGCGGCCCGGCGGCGGCGCGCTACGGCTCGGGTGCGATGGGCGGGGTGGTCAACATCATCACCAAGCGGCCCACCGAGGCGTTCAAGGGCAGCCTCAACCTGTTCACGCAAATGCCCGAGGACAGCGCCGAGGGTGCCAGCCGTCGTGCCAACTTCAACCTCAGCGGCGGGCTTACCGACAACCTCGGTTTCCGTTTGTACGGTGGCCTGGCCAAGACCGACGCTGATGACCTGGACATCAACGCCGACCACGCCAACAGCACGTTGGCCGCCGGCCGTGAGGGCGTGCGCAACAAGGACATCAACGGCCTGCTGAGCTGGAGGCTCAACGACGAGCACCGCCTGGAAGCCAGCGCCGGTTACAGCCGCCAGGGCAACCTCTATGCCGGCGACACCATGAACAGCAACGGCGGCAGCAATGTCGACCTGATCTCCAGCCTGTATGGCCACGAGACCAACGTCATGCAGCGCAACACGTATGACCTGACCCACCTGGGCGATTTCAGCTGGGGCACCAGCAAGACCAGCCTGGCTTACGAGTACGTGCGCAACTGGCGCCTGAACGAAGGGCTGGCCGGTGGCCCGGAAGGTGCGATCAACGACAGCGGTGCAGCCATGTCGCGGCTGCGCAACACTCGCCTGAGCAGCGAGGTGAACCTGCCGTTGGCCTTGGGCAATACCGAACATGTGCTGACCTTGGGCGGCGAGTACCTGTATGAATCGCTCAACGACCAGGGCTCGTTCCGCCCGCAGAGCTTCGACCCCAGCGGCGGTGGCAGTGACGTCATCAGTGGCTTCGACCGCAGCGATTCGAAGATGACCGCCAAGAGCTACGCGCTGTTCGTCGAGGACAACATCGTGCTTGGCGACACCACTGTCACCCCGGGCCTGCGCTTCGACCACCATGAAACCTTTGGCGACAACTTCAGCCCCAGCCTCAACCTGTCGCACAAGCTGACCGATGCGCTGTCGGTCAAGGGCGGTATCGCACGGGCCTACAAGGTGCCGAACCTGTATCAGTCCAACCCCAATTACCTGCTCTATAGCCGCGGCAACGGCTGCAGCATTCAGCAGAGCAACTCCGGTGGCTGCTACCTGCAGGGCAATGCCGACCTCAAGCCGGAAATCAGCGTCAACAAAGAAATCGGCCTGTTGTATGACCGCGGCACCTGGCGTACCAGCGCGACGTATTTCCGCAACGATTACAAGAACAAGATCATCGGTGATACCGATGTGCTCTACACCATCAACAGCGGCCGCCGTGTGACCCAGTGGGAGAATGCTGGCGAGGCGCGGGTGGAAGGCATCGAGGGCAACCTGTTCGTCGAACTGACGCCGGTGCTCGACTGGAACACTAACCTGACCTGGATGCTCGACAACGACAACCGTGAGACGGGCGAGCCGCTGTCAGTGATCCCCGAGTACACGGTCAACAGCACCCTGGACTGGCGCGCCACCGACAAGCTTTCGTTCCAGCTGGCCGGCACCTACTACGGCAAGCAGAAGTCGCCGACCTACAACTACCGCACCGAGGAAGACTACGACGCCGAGGCGCAGCAGGATGTCGAGGCCTACGGGCTGGTGGATGTCAGCGCCGGGTACAAGTTCAACGCCAACTATGACGTGCGGGTGGGCGTGAACAACGTGTTCGACAAGCAGATCTATCGCGGTGGCAATGCCAGCAGCTCGGGCGCCAACACCTATAACCAGCCGGGGCGTGCGGTGTTCGCCTCCCTGAATATCTCGTTCTGATGCTGGGGCCGCATTGCGGCCCATTCTCGGCGCAAGCCCGCTTCTCCAGATACCCCACTGGCACAACGCAAGTGGGGTGAATGGGGGGCGGGCTTGGCTCGATGCGACTACCAGGAAATGTGCCCATGAACACTAAACCCGCCTGGCTGCTGATCCTCTCGCGCAGCAGCGCCGCGCTGGTCGGCGGCTACGCACTCACCTATGCCGCCAGCGCCTGCCTGGCCCGGCTGTTGCCGCTGTCTCCCGCCGATGCGGTCATCGTCGCGACCCTGCCGGCCTTCGTTTTCTACACCGCAGTCATCCTTTGGGCCTTCGCCAGCCGTGACGCGGTGCGTGCCTGGCTACCGCTGGCCTTGGCTGCGCCCTTGGCGTTGATCGGCTTCTGGCCCCAGGTACTGGAGTGGCTGGCATGAAGAACACGTTCACCCAATCGATGGCCTGGCTGCACACCTGGGGCGGGCTGGTTTTCGGCTGGCTATTGTTCGCCATCTTCGTCACCGGCACCCTGGCGGTGTTCGACAAAGAGCTCAACCACTGGATGCAGCCGGAAATCCCGGCCAATGCAGTGACCCAGGCCGATGCCGCGCAGCGCGCCATTGCCTACCTGCAGGCCCATGAACCGCAGGCCGGTAACTGGGGCATCAGCCTGCCCACCGATCGCTCGCCCGGGCTGCGTGTGTCTACCGGGGAGCGGCGCCATGGCGGTGGCGTACAGCTCGACCCGCAGACCGGCGAGGCCATCGAGGTACGCGACAGTGTTGGCGGCAACTTCTTTTTCCGCTTCCATTTCACCCTCGACCTGCCGCGCAACTGGGGCATTTTCGTGGTCGGTGCATTGGCGCTGGTGATGTTGGCGGCGCTGGTCACCGGCATTGTCATCCACAAGAAGATCTTCAAGGAGTTCTTCACGTTCCGGCCAAACAAGGGCCAGCGCTCCTGGCTGGACTTTCACAACGCCAGTGCCGTGCTGTTGCTGCCGTTCCACCTGATGATCACCTACACCGGGCTGGTGATCTTCATGCTCATCTACATTCCTGCAGGTGTCGATGCGCTGTTCGCCGGGGACAGCCGGGCCTACTTCAAGGCCCAGGGCAACGCCCGCCTGGAGCAGCCGAGGGCCTTGGCCAGGCAGCCCGCGGCGCTGGTCGATGTGGTGCCGCTGCTGGCCCAGGCGCAGGCACGGTTGGGGCCCATAGCCGGTTTCAATATCCGCAACCCCAATACCGCTGGGGCGCGTATCGAGATTCGCCCTGAGCTGGGTAATCGCATCGCGCTGTCGAAGGGGCAGGCCATGGTATTCGATGGTGTCAGCGGGCAGTTGCTCAGCGATGTGACTGAGTGGCGCGCGGCTCCCCTGACCCAGCGGGTCATGGTCGGCCTGCATTTTGCCCAGTTTGGCGGATACCCGATGCGTTGGTTGTACTTCGTGTGTGGGGTCATCAGCTGCGTGATGATCGCCAGCGGCCTGGTGCTGTTTTGCGTGAAGCGTGGGCGTAAGTACGCCAGCACCAGCGCGCAGTTGTCGGCGCGGCGTTGGTACCGGGTTGCCGAGGTGTGCAATGTCGGTTTCGTCACCGGTTTGCTGCTGGCCTGTGTCGGCTTGCTGTGGGCCAGCCGCCTGCTGCCGGTCGAACTGGTACAGCGCGAGGCCTGGGAGGTGCGGGCATTCTTTGGTACATGGCTGCTGACGCTGTTGCATGCGGGTATCAGGCCTGCGCGCCGGGCGTGGGTGGAGCAGCTGGGGCTGACGGCACTGCTGTGCATGGGCCTTGGGCTGTTCGGTGGGCTGGGGGATGCCTTGCGTCTGGGCGTGGTGGCTTGCGCAATGGTGCTGGGGGTGTTGTTCGGTGTGGTGGCGTGGCGCGTGCAGCAAGGCGGGCGAATGCTGCATGCACTCAGGGCAGGGCGCAGCGTGGAGGCAGGCGTATGATGATGTTGATCGCGGGCGGCGCGCTGTTCGCCTATGCCGGTATGCTTGGCCTTTGCCAAGGCCTGGAACGGCACTATAAACAGGTATGGCAGCGGCCTTGCCCGCGGCCACTGCGCAGGGTGCTGCGTGGCGCTGGCTGGCTGGCACTGATGATCAGCCTGCTGCTGTGTGCCCAGGTCTGGGGCTGGGCCATGGCGCCGGTAGCCTGGTTGGCGATGATGTCGCTCGGTGCAATGCTGCTGGTCGTGCAGTTGCCGTATTGGCCGCGGCTGGCGGTTGGGCTTGCAGGGCTGGTGCCAGTGTGGGGGCTGCTGCAACTGTTTGCCTGAGCAGGCCCTATCGCCGGCAAGCCGGCTCCCACATGGAATTTGCGCCGGCTTTCAGAAATTGGGCAAGACCGTTGCTTGCACAGGTAAAGCGCAGCCCTGAAGAGCTGCGCGGGCGTGGTGGGAGCCGGCTTGCCGGCGATTGGGCTGCGCAGCAGCCCCCATAGCAGAGCTGTAATAGCCCGAGCGCTCGACGGGACCAGCGATCACCGGTGAAACCGGGCCCATGCTTCAGCCAGGTATCTGGCCAAGCACGTTGCGTTGCTCAAGCCAGCGCTCGAAGCTCTGGAATGTTTCGATGGCCGCCTGCACGGTGGCGGCCTGCGCTGCAGGTGCGCTCGACGCCTGGCCAAGGCGGTCGAGGAAGCGGCGCCAGTAGTCGCCGGTCCGCGCACCGTACACATCGAAAAAGGCTGTGCCGTTGGCGGGGCCGAGCCCCAGGCGCTCGGCCATCGCCCTTTTCAGTACCTGGCCGCCCAGGGTGGAGCCCTCCAGAACGTACATCACACCCAGCGCCCCGGCCTCATCATCGATACCTGGCAGCGCCTGGCACAGGGGCAGGGCGTCGATGTCAGCGGCGCTCAGATGCAGGGCTTGCAGGTCCAGCGTGAGCGCGGGTGTCTTGGCCCTCACCGGTTCCTGGTAGTCGCCCAGGCGAGCTTCGAGGGGCGCGTGGAACCCATAGTAGGCTTGCAGGAGCCGGCTGTAGGCCGCGGCATCGAAGCTCGCTGCAAAGAATGGCAGGCGTGCTTCGAGCGACTTGTGGCAATCGCGGGTGCCCTCGCGCAGGGCTAGCAGCAACGGGCTGGGTGAGGAGGGACTGGCTGACATTCGGCTCGACTCTAGTGGCATTTCGCCTAATTTGGACTGACCATCGTAACGCAGTGTTCCTCCCCAGCCGCGACATTGTTGCGGAAAAAATAACCTCGGCGTGCTAAACCATTCGGCCGTCCTCCAACAGGAAGCCAGCTGGTGAAAGCCGTACACCTGACCCTGATCTGTCATGCCCTGACAACGGCCCAGAAGACCGGGCACCTGCACGGCCCCGACGACGTCATTCTGCCGATGCTCGCCCAACCGTTCGCCGTGGCGCCTGAAACGCGCATCCTCACCGCGCCGGAGCGGCGTGCGAGGGAAACGGCAGACGGGTTTTCGGCACTGGCGCAGGTCGAGCCGGCATTGGCCGATTGCGACCTGGGACGCTGGCAGGGGCAAGCATTGAAGCGGTTGCAGGCTGAGCACCCGCAGGCGCTGGCGTTGTGGCTGGACGACCCGCACAGTGCGCCACATGGTGGTGAGTCGTTCGCCGAGCTGTGCCAGCGCATGGCGGGGTGGCTGGCGGCCTTCGATGAGCCGGGCGAGTGGGCAGCGGTGACGCATCCCATGGTCATTCGCGCGGTACTGGTTCAGGTGCTGGGTTGCCCCTTGGCGGCCCATCGGCAGATGGATGTGCTGCCTTTGTCACGTGTGCAGCTGAGCTTTACCGGGCGCTGGCGCTTGCGGCTGGGGTGAGTCCGGCTTGCAATGGCCTGCACAACGGCCAACCCAGCTCACCGCAAAACCTTGCCTCAGAACGCCAGCTTGTACCCGATCAGCAACAGCATGCCCGCCAGGCAGGGCCGCAGCACGCGGTCGGAGATCTTCCCGGTGAGGTGGCTGCCCAGGTAGATGCCAGGCAACGAGCCCAGCAGCAGGTAGCCCAGCAGCGACCAGTCCATGTTGCCCATGCCCGCGTGGCCCAGGCCTGCGACCAGGGTCAACGGCACCGCGTGGGCGATCTCGGTGCCCACCAGGCGCCGGGTGACCAGGAACGGGTAGAGCAGGAACAGCGCCACGGTGCCCAAGGCACCCGCACCGATCGAGGTCAGGGTAACCATGACACCCAGCACCACACCGGTGAGTACGGTAAGGATGTTGAGGCTGCGGTCGCTGAGTTGGTAATGATCACCGGCATGGCGGTTGGCGAACGCTTGCAGGCGCGATTTGAACAGGATCGCCAGTGCAGTGAGGATCAACACCACCGCTAGGCCCTGCTTGATGATGGCATTGAGCGCCGAAGTGTCGGTGTGCAGGGTGCTCAGGAACCACAGGGTCAGCGCTGCGGCCGGGACGCTGCCCATGCTGAGCAGGCCGGTGATTTTCCAGTCGATGTTCTTGTTGCGGCTGTGCACCCAGACGCCACTGGCCTTGGTGATGGCGGCGTACAGCAGGTCAGTGCCCACGGCAGTGGCCGGGCTGATGCCAAACCACAGCAGGATGGGCGTCATCAGCGAACCGCCACCGACGCCGGTCATGCCGACGATGAACCCCACAACCAGCCCGGCTATGGTGAAACCGAAAGAACCTACATCCATACGCTACTCGACTGCCCAGCTTTGCCCGTGATCGGATGGGTGCCAGCATATAGGTAGTTTATATAGCCAAATAGACTTGTTCGTTATTAGGTTATAACCGCTGGCCTTCTACGCCGGCCCGCTCGCCCCCTGCATGAGACGAGCCTGCCGGCGTGTCACCTCAGATGCGGAAGCTGCCCACCAGTTGCTTCAAACGCCCAGCCTGCTGCGCCAGCGCATCGCAATGCTGCAACGTCTGGTTGAGGTTCTCCACCCCTTGCTGGTTCAGCGCATTGATCTGGGTGATGTCCAGGTTCAGGCTCTCGACCACGGCGGTCTGCTCTTCGGTCGCAGTGGCCACCGACTGGTTCATGCCATCGATTTCGCCGATGCGCTGGGTCACGCTGGTCAGACGTACACCGGCCTGGTTGGCGACCTGCACGGTCTGTTCGCTGGACACCTGGCTGGTGTTCATGGTGTGCACCGCCTCACGGGAGCCGACCTGCAGGCTGGTGATCATGCGGTGGATCTCTTCTGCCGATTCCTGAGTGCGGTGCGCCAGGTTGCGCACCTCATCGGCGACCACGGCAAACCCACGCCCGGCTTCACCTGCACGGGCCGCTTCGATCGCGGCGTTGAGCGCCAGCAGGTTGGTCTGCTGGGAAATGCCTTTGATCACGTCGAGGATCTTGCCGATTTCGTCGGTGCTGGCATTGAGCGTTTCGATCTGCTCGCACGACTCGCTGATGCGCTGCGACAGGGCGGTCATGGCGTTGATCGCTTCTTCCACCACTTCGCGCCCGCCATTGGCCTGTTCGCTGGCACCGCTGGCGTGTTGCGAGGCATGCGCAGCATTGCGTGCGATTTCCTGAGTGGCGGCACCCAGCTGGTTGATGGCCGCCGCGACACTGTTGGTGCGCATGCTCTGTTCTTCGGAACCGATGATCGATGCATTGGAGGCGTTGACCACCTTTTCCGACAGGTCGTGCACCAGCCGCGTAGCCGACGACACTTCGCTGATCGAGGCGTGAATGCGTTCTACGAAGCGGTTGAACGAGGTTGCCAGTTCGCCGAACTCGTCCTTGCGCGGTACCTCAAGGCGGCGGGTCAGGTCGCCTTCACCTTCGGCGATATCGCGCATGGCGCGGCCCATGGTGGTCAGTGGGCGCATCAGCACCGGGATCAGCAAGCCCAGCAGCCCGGCGATGGCCGCCACGGCAATGACCATGGCGATGATCGCTGAGGTGCGGAAATGGCTTAAGGCGGCGTAGGCCTTGTCCTTGTCGATCGACAGGCCGATGTACCACTGGGCAGACGGCAAGCCCGCCACCGGGGCAAAGGAGATCAACCGCTGCTGGCCATCGAGGGTGACATCCTGCATGCCGGCCGCCACGCGCAGGCCCGAGCCTGGGTAGATGTCGTTGAGGTTCTTCATCACCTGGTCTTTGTCGGGGCTGACGATCACCTGGCCGCTGCTATCGGCGAGGAAGGCGTGGCCGATGCCGCCGAAGTCGACCGAGTTGATGATCTGCACCAAGGTATCGAGGGTCAGGTCGCCGCCGACCACCCCGAGCATTTCGCCGTTACGCTTCACCGGCGTGGCGATGGTCACCATCAGGCCACCGACCGCGCCCTGGTAAGGGGCGGTGAGCACGGTCTGCCCGGCGCTGGCCGCGGCGCCGTACCATGGGCGCTGGCGTGGGTCGTAGCCGGCCGGCATTTGGGCGTCGGGGCGCTGGGTGAACACACCATTGGCCTGGCCCAGGTAGGTGAACAGGAAATTTTTCGTGTACGACGGCTGCTCGATCAGCCCGGCCAGGGTATCGCCCGCCCCTTGTTCAGCAATGTCCTGGGCCAGGTTCTCCAGCACCAGGATGCGCCCGCTCATCCAGTTCTGCACGCTGCTGGCAGTCAGCGCACCGGACTGCTGCATCGACGACTCGATGTTCTGGGTGATGGTCTTGCGTTGCAGGTAGTCGTTGTAAAGCGTGAACAGGGCAAAAGCCAGCACCACGACGCCGCATGCGCTGAGGAGGATCTTGTGGCGAAATTTCAGGTTCATGTTTCGAGACCTTGAGCCATGGAGGGAAGGGCACTGCACGCTTTTGGCGCGATGGGCCTGTCCACTCTGCTATCGGCAAATCCCACAAAAATTGAAGCACTTACGTCACTAGGCTGAGGCGATTTCGACGGACGGTGCGCTAGCATTTGGCTAGCTGTTCGATCAGCAGACGCGCCGCCTGGCGCAGCGGTTGCTGCCTGCGCCAGAAGGCATGAATCGGCAACTGTAGTTCGTTGCGGGTATTCGCAAATCGCAGACGTACCAGGCGCCCGTCAGCGATCAGCGGCGCCACCCTGGCCAATGGCAAATCGCCCCAGCCCAGGCCTGCTTCGACCATTTGTACGGCGAAGTCAAAACTGTCGGTGGACCAGTGCGTGGCGCCGATCAGCGCGCGCGGGTCGGCCAGCGGCAGGTCGCGGCTGCGCACCAGGATCTGGCGCACGTTGATCAGGTCTTCCAGGTAGCGGATGCGCCCGTCGCGCAGTGCCGGGTGCGCGGGTGACAGGGTGGCAACCAGCGACTCCGTACCAATGTGCTGGAACCCCCGGCTGGCATCGACGTGCAGGCCAGCGAAGGCCAGGCATAGGTCGGCACGGCCGCTGTCGAGCAACTGCAGTGCGTCTTCCTGTGGGGCACTGAGCAGCTGGATGTCCAGCAGCGGGTAGCGCTCGCCAAGCCTCGCGATGGCGGCAAACAGCGGCCGTTGATCTATGTCCGGGACCACGGCGAGGGTCAGGCTGCTCTCCAGCCCTTGCGACAACTCCAGTGCGTGCACCTGCAATAGCCCCAGTTGCTCGGCGATCAGCCTGGCGTGTGGCTCTAGCGCCAAAGCCTGAGCGGTAGGACGAACCTCGCGCGGGCCGCGCTCGAACAGCGGGTAGCCCAGTTCGGCTTCAAGGTTACCGATGGCCATGCTGACGGCAGAAGGTACCCGACCGAGGATGCGCGCCGCTGCGGAAAACGAACCCCGATCGAGCACGGCGAGGAACAGCTGGATATTGTCACTGGAAAAGTTCATGTCGGCCTCCTATCAGTAAATCTGAAAGCTACCGACTTTGTCTGTCAATATATTTGAAGCACTCTTGCGTCCTTCGCTTGATACCCAATGAGGTAAACCCCGGTGCAGGGATTGAAACGCAAACTGGTCTACGTGACGTTCTACGAGCTGATTGGCTTGTGCATGTCGACGTTGGGGCTGGCTTACTTGTCCGATACCCAGGCTTCGCATACTGGGCCGCTGGCGGTGATGATCACCACCATCGCCATGCTCTGGAACCTGATTTACAACAGCCTGTTCGAGTATTGGGAGAGCCGCCAGGCCAAGCGCGGCCGCAGCGTGGCGCGGCGGGTGGTGCATGCTGTCGGTTTCCAGCTGACCCTGGTGGTGTACCTGATCCCGCTGATCGCCTGGTGGCTGGGCATGAGTCTGGTCCAGGCGTTCCTGGTGGACCTTGCGTTCATCATCCTGGTGCCCTGCTACACCTTTGCCTACAACTGGGGGTTTGACCGGATCTTCGGTTTGCCGGCATCGGCCATGGCCACCGCCTGAGGGTGTCGGTGCCGCTATGGCGGCAGGCGAATCAACAAGGGTTCCTGGCGCGCGGGGGGTTGCGGTTGCACTGCCTGCTGCACGGGCCGCGGCGCACTGGCCAGCAAGCTGTCCTCGACCTGCCCTGACAGGTAGTACACCCCCGCCATGGCGCCGCTCTGGCGGTTCTCCATCAGCTCTTGCCATTCCTGATTGAGCGCCACGTTGAGGATCACCCGCAATTGCTCGACCATCTCCGGGTGATCGCGGTCGTGAGTGATCATGCCGTAGCCGGCGGCCGCCACCGAGATCATCGCCCCGGCCACCTTGCCCACCGCACTGGCCACTGCGCTGGCAATGCCGCGTGGGGCCAGGGTGGCGCCAAGCTTCTCGCTGGCGCGGGTCGCCACCGACGACAGGCCGATGTCGGTCTGCCCCGGGCCTTTGGCCGCTTGCTGGTGCAGGTGGTCGCGCAGGGCGAGCCAGGCGGGTTGCTGATCGAGCGGCTTGGCCTTGAGCAATTGATAAAGGCTGGCATTGCGCGCCGGCGGCGGCCCCAGGGCAATGGCCGGGATTCGGTTCAGGCGCTGGCTGAGCTGGTCGGGCGGGGCGTTGTAGCGCTGGATGATGGCTGGCAGTTGCTGGCCGAACAGCTGCACGTACAATTCGCAGGCGCGGTCGCGGATGACTTCGGGGTTGATCTGCTCGGCCACCGGCTCGATCACCCGCTTCTGGTACTGCTCCTGCAGGTACAGGGCCAGGCGTTTTTCCGCAGGCTCGCGGCCCTCGCCACTGTTGAGCTTGTACCAGGCGACCTTGAGGGTCAGCCATTGCTGGGTCCAGTAACCGGTGAACCAGGGAATGAAGTCGCTTTCGGTACGTTGCTGTACCTGTTCTTTCCACACTCGCATCGAGCGCCGTGCATAGTCGTTGGCCGAGCCAGCAGCGCCTACCGAGGCATCGATCAGTTCCTGGTCAATCCGTTGCCAGGCGGCGGGCGTGAGCACGGCGGGCGGCGGCGGGGCAGGCGGACGCTTGCCGGCGCAGCCGCCGAGGGCGAGCAGAAGGCAGAGCAGCACGAGGATACGTGGGTTCACACGACCGCCTCCCGGGTTTCGAGGCTAGGTGGTTAACCGAGTATAGGGCCGGCGATCGGCTGCGCCTGCGTCCTGTCAGGCCAGGTCTAGTTTTTCTTCCAGGCGGTCCAGGTGCTCGCCCATCAGCGCGAGCGCCGCTGCAGCGTTACCGGCCTCCACGGCATCGATGATCGCTGCGTGCTCTTGCCAGGCACAGTGCTCGCAGCAGGGTGATTCGTAGTGGGCGATGATCAGTGACGTCATCGGCACCAGGCCGTTGAGAAAGCGTGCCAGCGGTGCGTTGGCGGCCACCTGGGCAAGCTTGAGGTGGAACTCGCCGCCCAGGCGGATCGCTGCACAACGTTCGCCACGTTCGTGGTGCTGGCGCTCACGCTCCACCAGCGAACGCAATTGGCGGATCTGCGCCGGCCGCGCGCGTTGCGCCGCCAGGCTGATCAGGGTGGTTTCGGCCAGGCGGCGGGCGCTCAGTACCTGGCGCGCCTGGTGCGGGTCGGGGGCGGCCAGGTGCGCGGTGTGGCTCGGGCGCTGCACCACCACCTGCTGGTCCGAGAGGCGCCCCAGCACCCGGCGAATTACCGTGCGGCTGACGCCGAAGGCGTTGCCCAGTGCCTGCTCGGGCAGCAGGCTGCCGGGCGGCAGGCGCTGCTCGAGAATCGCGTCGAACAGGCGGGGGTAGATCTGCTCGGCCGACAGCCGGGTTTCGCCGGCGGCGAGCAGGGCAGGCAGGTGGGGGGCGGCTTGGGCGCAGGCGGTCATGGTCGCTCTCCTGGGGTCATTGGCGCGGATGCTCATCCGGGATGTTCAGTTCGATGCCCATGCGCTGCCCTTCGGCGAGGATGTGCTGGCGCATCTGGGCGCTGGCCTGGGCGCTGTTGCGCTCGCGAATGGCGCGTACCACGGCTTCGTTTTCCTTGAGCCGCGCAGCAAGGTGTTCGGGTGAGTTGCGCAGCATGTTGGCGCTTTGCTTGAGGGCATTGCCGGTCTGCTGTACCACGCTCTGGAAAATCGGGTTGGTGGTCAGCGCGAACAGTGCCTCGTGGAAGGCGATGTAGGCCTTGGCCCCGGCATCGCTGTCATCGGCATCCAGCGCTTCGCGCATGTCCATCAGGATCAGGCGGAGCTGGCCGATGTCCTGACTGTTGGCCGATTGCGCCACCAGGCCGACGATGAAGGGTTCGAGGGTGTAGCGCAGCTCCAGGACATCGGCCAGGCTGGCCGCGGCGCTGCCGTCGACGCCTGGTTCCAGCACGGCAGGTTCGGCATCGAGCACCAGCACGCCCTTGCCCGGCATGGAGCGCACCAGGCCGAGGGTCTCCAGCACGGTCACCGCTTCGCGCAGGCTGGGGCGGCTGATGCCCAGTTGTTCGGCCAGTTCGCGCTGGCCGGGCAGCATGTCGCCGGAGCGCCACTGGCCGCGGGCCAGTGCTTGGCGCAGTTTTTCCACCACTGAGTTGACGACGGTCGATGAGCTGATCACGGTTTTCTCCTGAGGGCCGGCGTCAACGCCGGCCACGTGGGCTCAGAATTCCTGTTGATGGGCATTGGGCTGCTTGCGTGGGGCGTGGGCAAAGCCGGGTTTGCCATCGAGCACATTCTGCGCACGTTCCAGATCGATGTCTTTTTCCCAGCGGGCGATGGCCACGGTGGCCACGCAGTTGCCGATCAGGTTGGTCAGCGCCCGGCCAATGCCCATGAACCAGTCCACTGCCAGCACCAGCACCAGGCCGACCACCGGGATCGCCGGCACGGCGGTGAGGGTGGCGGCAAGGATCACCAGCGCCGAGCCTGGGATGCCGTGAGCGCCTTTGGACGTCACCAGCGACACCAGCAGGATGGTCAGCAGGTCGGTCATCTCCAAGGGGGTGCCCGTTGCGTTGGCGATGAACACGATGGCCAGGGTCAGGTAGATGGAGAAGCCGTCGAGGTTGAACGAGTAGCCGGTCGGGATCACCAGGCCAACGGTGGAGCTGCCAATGCCCAGGTGCTCGAGCTTGCGCATGATCTGCGGCAGGACTGCATCGGAGGAGGCGGTGCCAAGCACGATGGTCAGCTCTTCACGCAGGTATTTGATGAACGGCAGCAGTTTCAGGCCGGAAAGGCGCATCACGGTGCCCAGGATAATCAGTACGAAGCCCGCGCAGGTCAGGTAGAACAACGCCACCAGGCCACCCAGGTGCTGCAGCGACTCCAGGCCATATTTGCTGGTCGTGAAGGCGATGGCGCCAAAGACACCGATCGGCGCCAGGCGCACGATCATGCCCATGATGCGGAAAATCACGTGGCTGAGTTCGTTGATCAACCGCGAAATGCCGGCGGCCGAGTCACCCACCAGGTTCAAAGCACTGCCGAACAGTACCGAGAACAGCAAGACTTGAAGGATGTTGTTGTCGGCGAAGGCGCCTACCACCGACGTGGGGATCAGGTCCATGAAGAACGCGGTGGCGCCATGGATATGCTGGCCGCGTTCGGCCAGGCCGTTGGCGTCGGCAGCAGAGAGCTGATCCAGGTGGATATTGGCGCCGCTGCCAATACCGCTGCTGAAGGCGAACACCAGGCCGATCACCAGGGCGATGGTGGTCAGCACTTCAAAGTAGATCACCGATTTGAGGCCGATGCGCCCGACTTTCTTCAGGTCGCCGGCACCGGAAATGCCGCTGACCACCACGCAGAAGACGATCAGGCCGATAAGCATCTTGATCAGCTTGATGAAGCCATCGCCTAGAGGCTTGAGCTGCAGGGAAAGGTCGGGGAAGCTGAGGCCGCAGGCGATGCCAAGGGCAAGGCCGAGCACGACTTGCAGGAAGATCGAACGCGAGCACCATTTGAGCATGGGAGTGATCTCTGATCGGTGTCCTTGCTTCGGTGCCGCACGGGGCGAAAGAGCGCAGGACTTATTTATTTTTGTGGTCTTACCGGTTTGTTCAGCGCGAGGTCATAAAAGCGCGAAAAATCCGAATATGCAAGGGTTTTTGGCCTTACCGGTCTGACCAGTTGTGGGGCATTTCGGCTTGCCAGGCTCTAGTTCGGTGCGTGCTGCCGATTGAGAGGGTGCGCCGTGGCCGGCAATTGCCAATACCTGATGGAGTGTTAGCAAGCTGCCTGCCAACTTCTGCCCGTTCAGGGCTGCGGGGCGCTGCTTTTGACCGACGCCAGTTCAGGGTGTGCCACGAGCTTATCGATGTGCAGGGCGCCGTCGTTCATCCAGCTTTCGCTCAGCACCCGGTAGTGCTCCATGTCCCGACAGCGCACGCGCAGGCTGTAGTCGAAATGGCCGCTGATCAGCTGGCATTCATGAACGTCAGGGCAGGCCAGCATCGTTGCCTCGAACGCCTTTTGCGAGGACCGCCCGCTCAGGTTGGACAGGGCGACGAGCACCAGCAGCGATAGCCCTGGTGCGACTTTCTGCAGGTCGATGATTGCGCCGTAACCGCGGATCACGCCACGCCGTTCCAGCTTGCGTACCCGTTCCAGGCAGGGGCGCGGCGTAAGGTGAACCAGGGTGGAGAGTTTTTCGAAGGTGATGCGACCGTCGACGCGCAGTATGTCGATGATGGCTTGGTCGATGCGGTCCAGCGGGGCAGAGGTGGCGTCCTTGGTGTCCATGCGCGGTGCTTCTTTGTTGAAAGCGGGGGGCATGAACAGGTTAGGCGTTTATCGGGGGATCGTCCTCACGCGCTGGCGAGTGGGCTGCCCAGCAGCCCAAGCTTCGTCAGGCGCAGGCGCTGTCGGCCCGGTGCACTGAGCGGGCCGCCACTACGCGAGGCTGCAGCAGTGCATACAAGTCCTTGGGGTTTTCCAGCATCGGCACCAGCCCGATCTCCTGGCCAATCCCCAACGCGAGCGCGGTATCGAGCACATAGCGCAGCGCCGAAAAATCTTCCAGTGCGAAACCTACCGAATCGAACAGGGTCACCTGGCCGGCGTTTTCACGGCCCGGCACAAGGCCTGCGACCACCTGCCAGAATGCGAAGACCGGCGAATCGGCCGGCATTTGCTGGATTTCGCCTTCCACACGGGTTTGCGGCTCGTACTCAACGATCACCCGGGCGCGCTCGACGATGTGCCGGTGCAGCTCGGTCTTACCCGGGCAGTCGCCGCCCACGGCATTCAGGTGCATGCCCGGTTCGATCATGTCCGGTGTGAGGATGGTCGCGTACGTCTTGTCCGCCGTGACCGTGGTGACGATATCGGCACCGCGCACGGCTTCAGCGACGCTATGGGCGACGATCACCTTGAGCCCGGGGCGGCCTGCCAGGTTGGCCACCAGCTTCGCGGTGGCTGCAGGGTCGATGTCATACAGGCGGATCTCGTCGATGCCCAGCAGCATCTTGAAGGCGATGGCCTGGAATTCGCTTTGCGAGCCGTTGCCGATCAGCGCCATGCTGCGGCTGTCTTCACGCGCCAGGTAGCGGGCGGCCAGGGCCGAGGTGGCGGCAGTACGCATCGCTGTGGTCAGGGTCATCTCGCTGAGCAGCAGTGGCGCGCCGGAGCCGACGTCGCTCAGCGCGCCGAAGGCCATCACCGTGGGCAGGCCGAGGCGGGTGTTCTTTGGGTGACCGTTGACATACTTGAAGGCATACCGGCCAGCGTCGGAAACGGGCATCAGTTCGATCACGCCGTCCTTGGAGTGGTTGGCCAGGCGCGGGCACTTCTCGAAATCGTGCCAGCGCAGGTAGTCCTGACGGATGTACTCGGCCATCTCCACCAGGCAGGTGGCCAGGCCTTTGCGGTTGACCAGGCGGGCGAGGTCTTGCACATCGATGAAGCGGGTCATGGCATCTCCCTGCAACGTGCGGGTTGGGCTGTAGGGATATTGTCGGGCGCGCAGGGGGGAAATGCCGGCTGAATGAGGCGTTGCGGGCAGCGGGTGCGGCTGACTTCGGGGCGCGGGCAGCCGAATCGGCTGCCGGCCACCGGTCATTGCTCGCGCAGGCGCTTGTACAGTGTCGTCCGGCTGATCCCCAGGCCCCGCGCCACGGCCGAGAGGTTGCCATTGGCACGTTTCAGCAGGCTGTGCAGGTCTGCTTCATGCTCACTGCCGCCGCTCGACAGCGGGCGCTCATGCGCTTCAGCCAGAAAGCCGCCAGGCAGATGCTCGACACTGACCGGCCCATCCCCTGCCAACGCCAGCGCAACCTGCATCACACTCACCAGCTCGCGCACATTGCCTGGCCAAGGGTGCCGGTCGAGCAGATCGAGGATGGGCAGCCCCAGGCACTGGGGTTGCTGAGGGTCGCGATAACGTGCGTGGATGTGTTCGATCAACGCTCGCCGGTCAGTGCGCTCGCGCAGCGCCGGCAACACGACTGCCATTGCCGCGATGCGGTAGTAGAGGTCTTGCCGAAAGCGCCCTGCACGCACCTCTTCGGCCAGGTCCCGATTGCTTGCAGAGACGACGCGGATATCCACCGCTACCGGTTCGCCGCTGCCCAGGGGTTGAATGCTGCGCGACTGCAGCACGCGCAGTAGGCGGGCCTGGGTCGGCAGAGGCATGTCGCCGATTTCGTCGAGGAACAGGATGCCCTGGTTGGCCTTGCGGATCAGCCCGGGGTTGCCCTTGTGATGAGCGCCGGTGAAGGCGCCTTTGTCGTAACCGAACAGCTCCGATTCCACCAGGTCTGCCGGGATCGCCGCACAGTTGACCGCGATCAACGGCTGGCGGGCACGGCTGCTGGCGCGGTGCAGGGTCTGGACGAAGACTTCCTTGCCGACGCCGGTTTCACCCTGAACCAGCAACGGGATGTCTTTTTCCAGCATCAGCCTGGCCTGGGCCAGGGCCTTTTCCATGCGTGGGTCGCCATTGCCAAGCGTTGAGCGTGGGGTGCTTTGCCGCGGTGCCTGCCACTGGCAGTGGAAGCGGTTGCGCCCGGCTGCCTGCAAGGCGAATGGCTGCTGCTGGGGGTGGGCAAGCAACTGGCACAAGGGGATCTGAAACAGTTGCTCGACGTTCTGCTGCAGCGGGTTGCCGCCCAGCAGGCTATCGGCTCGATGATTGGCGGCGAGCACCTGGCCACGTTCATCGAACACCAGCAGCCCGGCCCAAGGGCTGTCGAGGTTGTCGCAAGCGCTGTTGAACAGCAATTGGGCGTGCTGTTCGGCATGCTGCGCAAGGATCAGGCGGTTCTCCAGGCTCTGGCCCATCATGCGCACCAGGCCGAGGGTCTGGGAGGCGGGCAGGTAGCCGTCGCTGGCCACGTCGAGCACCCCGACCAGTTGCCGCTGGGCATCGTACAGCGGGGTGGCGGCGCTGGACATGTAGCGGTTCTGGCGCAGGTAGTGTTCGTCCTGGCCGACATGGACGGGCTCGGCGCAGACCAGCGCGGTGCCCAGTGCATTGGTGCCCACGCCCCGTTCGTGCCAGTGGGCGCCGGCACTGAAGCCGTGCTGGTGCTGGGGGCAGACGAAGCGGCGCGAGCCCCAGGTCTGGAGCAGGCAGCCGCTGGCGTCGGCGAGCATCACCAGGTAGCTGGCATTGCCCAGCAGGTGCGTGTACTGCGGCAGCACGGCATCGCGGGTGTGGTGCAACAGGGCCTGGCGCCGCTCCAGCAGGGCGCTGAGTTCGGCCCGGGTCAGGCAATCGAAGTCGGGTGCGCTCTGTGGCTGCAGGCCGTGATCACGGCAGCGCGCCCAGGAGGCCTGGATCAGTTGGGCATGGGGCGAAGGGGCGGTGGCCATGGGCCTGTCCTGTGTGATTGTTGTTATCAGCCGACCGCTGTTGAGTGTCGTCCACCGTTGTTCATTGTCAAACCCGCCACTGTTCAGGTGTTCAGCGAAAGTGTTCAGTTGTGAATCGCGGCTGGCCTGCCGCTACCGCCTGGGGCCCAGGCCAGAGCGGTGCGATGGAACTGGCACGGAACTGGCTATCTGTGCCGGACAACCACAATAACAAGGTCCTGCCATGTCCCTGGTGCTGGAACAGGTCAGCCGCAGCGTCGATAACCAGCCCTGGATCATCGACGCGTCGGTGCATTTCGAGCCTGGCTCGTTCAACGTGCTGCTCGGCCGGACCTTGGCCGGCAAGACCAGCCTGATGCGCCTGATGGCCGGGCTGGACCGCCCCGACCGTGGCCGCGTGCTGATGGCCGGTGAAGATGTCACGGGTGTGCCGGTGCGCCAGCGCAACGTGTCGATGGTGTATCAACAGTTCATCAATTACCCGACCTTGAGTGTCTACGAAAACATCGCCTCGCCCCTGCGTCAGGCGCGCATGGCCGAGCCCCAGATCCGTAGGCGGGTGCAGGAAACAGCCGAGATGCTACGCATCGAGACCTACCTGCAACGCTTGCCGCTGGAGCTTTCTGGTGGCCAGCAGCAACGCACGGCGATGGCCAGGGCGCTGGTCAAGGATGCCGGGCTGATTCTGTTCGATGAGCCGCTGGTCAACCTCGACTACAAGCTGCGCGAAGGGCTGCGACAAGAGCTGCGCGAGCTGTTCGCCGCGCGCAACTGCATTGCCGTGTATGCCACCACCGAGCCTAACGAAGCGCTGGCGCTGGGGGGCACCACTACCTTGGTGCACGAGGGGCGGATCGTGCAGAGCGGGCCCACGACCGAGGTCTACCAGCGGCCCGGCAGCGTGCTGGCCGCCGAGCTGTTCAGCGAACCGCCGATCAACCTGGTGCCGGGGCGTATCAGCGGCAACGAGGTGAGCCTGGCCCAGGCCGTGCACTTCGCCCGCAATGTCGACCTGCGCAGCCTGGGCGACGGCGACTACCGCTTTGGGGTGCGCCCCAGCCACATCACCCTGGTGCCGGCCCATGACGATGACCTGGAACTGGCGGTGCGGGTGGAACTGGCCGAGATCAGCGGTTCCGAGACATTCCTGCACGTGCGTAACGAGCATTGGCGGATGGTCCTGCATCTACCGGGGGTGCACGAGTATCAGGTGGATACGCCGATCCGGATCTTCATACCCACCCACAAGCTGTTCGTCTTCGACAGCGCCGGAGCACTGGTACAGGCACCGGGCCTGCGCCAGGCAAGGAGCGCCTGATGGCCGAAATCCGCCTGCACCAACTGGCGCACAGCTACAGCCGACAACCCGCCGGCGAGGGCGATTACGCGCTGCATCAACTGGAGCACGTGTGGGAGCAGGGCGGTGCCTATGCGTTGCTCGGGCCTTCCGGGTGTGGCAAGTCGACGTTGCTGAACATCATCTCGGGGCTGCTCACGCCTTCCCATGGCCAGGTGCTGTTCGACGGCAAGTCGGTCAATGACCTTTCACCGCAGCAGCGCAACATTGCCCAGGTGTTTCAGTTCCCGGTGGTGTACGACACCATGACGGTGTTCGACAACCTGGCGTTCCCGCTGCGCAACCAGGGCCTGGACGAGGGCAGGGTGCGCACGCGGGTCGAAGAGATCGCCGAAGTGCTCGACCTGGGCGCGCTGCTGAAGAAAAAGGCGCGCAACCTCAGCGCCGACGAGAAGCAGAAAGTCTCCATGGGCCGTGGCCTGGTGCGCGATGACGTCTCGGCGATTCTTTTCGACGAGCCGTTGACGGTGATCGACCCCCACCTGAAATGGAAGTTGCGGCGCAAGCTCAAGCAGATCCATGAGCAGTTCAACATCACCATGATCTACGTGACCCACGATCAACTGGAGGCTTCGACCTTCGCCGACAAGATCGCGGTGATGCATGGCGGGCGCATTGTCCAGTTCGGTACCCCGCGTGAGCTGTTCGAGCGGCCACGGCATACCTTTGTCGGCTACTTCATCGGCAGCCCGGGGATGAACCTGATCGACGTGCGCGCCGACGCGGGCGGGGTCGCGTTCGGCGATGTGCACCTGGCACTGCCCGACGGGCTGCGCGAACGCCTTGCTGCGACGAACGCCGGACGCCTGCAAGTGGGTATACGCCCGGAGTTCGTGCAAATGTGGGACGCCCCATTCGATGGGGCCCTGCCTGCCAGCGTGCTGGATGTCGAGGACCTGGGCACCTATCGCATCGTCACTCTCGTGCTCGGCGGCGTGTCGCTCAAGGCGCGCCTGGCAGAAGATCGCCCGGTGCCGGCGGCGCACGCCTGGGTCGGCCTGCCGATGCAGTGGCTGCTGCTGTACGTCGACGATGTGCTGCTGGAGGCCGTGCCATGAACAAGGTGCCGAACAATAAGGCCTGGTGGCTGGTGCTGCCGGTGTTCCTGCTGGTGGCTTTCAGTGCGGTGATGCCGATGATGACGGTCGTCAACTATTCGGTGCAGGACATTTTCGACCAGTCAAGCCGCTACTTCGTCGGCGCCGACTGGTACCGCCAGGTGTTGCGCGACCCGGCATTGCACGATGCCTTGCTGCGCCAGTTCATCTATTCCGCCTGTGTGCTGCTGATCGAAATCCCGCTGGGCATCGCCATTGCCCTGACCATGCCGACCAAGGGGCGCCTGGCGTCGGTGTGCCTGATCGTCATGGCCATCCCGCTGCTGATCCCGTGGAACGTGGTCGGCACCATCTGGCAGATCTTTGGCCGCGCCGATATCGGCCTGCTCGGGGCCACGCTGGCTAAGCTTGGCGTCAGCTACAACTATGCCGGCGACCCGTTCGACGCTTGGCTCACCGTGCTGGTAATGGATGTCTGGCACTGGACATCGCTGGTGGCATTGCTGTGCTACTCGGGGCTGCGGGCCATACCCGACGTGTATTACCAGGCCGCGCGCATCGACCGGGCTTCGGGCTGGGCCGTGTTCCGGCACATCCAGTTGCCCAAGCTCAAGAACGTGCTGCTGATCGCGGTGATGCTGCGCTTCATGGACAGTTTCATGATCTACACCGAGCCGTTCGTGCTGACCGGTGGCGGGCCGGGTAACGCCACGACCTTCCTGAGTCAGACCCTGACACGCATGGCGGTCGGGCAATTCGACCTGGGCCCGGCGGCGGCGTTTTCGCTGGTGTATTTCCTGATCATCCTGCTGGTGTCATGGCTGTTCTATACCGCCATGACCCACGCCGACAAGGACTAGGCCATGAGCACACGCAAGACGCTGGCCCTGCTGCTGTACTTCTTCTTCCTGCTGGTGCCGATCTACTGGCTGCTGAACATGTCGTTCAAGAGCAACACCGAGATTCTCGGTGGCCTCACCTTATGGCCGCAGGCGTTCACCCTCGACAACTACCGGGTGATCTTCACCGATGCCAGCTGGTACAGCGGCTACATCAATTCGCTGTACTACGTGTGCCTCAACACACTGATTTCGCTGCTGGTGGCGTTGCCGGCGGCTTATGCGTTCTCACGCTACCGTTTTCTCGGTGACCGCCACCTGTTCTTCTGGTTGCTGACCAACCGCATGGCGCCGCCTGCGGTGTTTCTGCTGCCGTTCTTTCAGCTTTATTCGTCCATCGGTCTGTTCGACACCCACATTGCCGTGGCCCTGGCCCACTGCCTGTTCAACGTGCCGCTGGCGGTGTGGATTCTCGAGGGGTTCATGTCGGGCGTGCCGAAGGAGATCGATGAAACCGCCTACATCGATGGCTACAGCTTCCCGCGTTTCTTCTTGAAGATCTTCATCCCGCTGATCGGTTCCGGCATCGGCGTGACGGCGTTTTTCTGCTTCATGTTTTCCTGGGTCGAACTGTTGCTGGCGCGCACCCTGACGTCGGTGAACGCCAAGCCGATCGCCGCCGTGATGACCCGCACGGTGTCTGCTTCGGGCATCGACTGGGGCGTGCTGGCGGCGGCAGGGGTGCTGACCATCCTGCCGGGCATGCTGGTGATCTGGTTCGTTCGCAACCATGTGGCCAAGGGCTTTGCCCTGGGCCGGGTGTGAGGAGGGCGACGCATGGAGTGGATGGCCTGGACCTTGCCCACCGCGCTGTTCTTCGCCGCTGTGGGCGTTCTGCTGGTGTGCATGACCCTGTTCGAGCTGCGCCGCCCTTGTGTGGAACGACGTGGCTTCCTGCCGATCGTCACCAGCCGTGGCGACCGGTTGTTCATCGGCCTGTTGGTCAGCGCCTACCTGCACTTGTTGGTAGTCGGGGTCAGCGACTGGCCTTTGTGGGTGGCCTCGCTGCTGTCGCTGGGCTGGCTCGTGGTGGTGCTGCGCTGGGGCTGAGCGACGGCTCCGGGGAATAACTCAATCGGGAGATGACAATGTTCCATGACAAACATAACCGGCGACATTTGACCCTGGCCGCGTTGCTGGTATTGGCCGGTGTACCTAGTGCGGCGTGGGCCGATCAGTATGAGGATGCGGCATCGAAGTGGATCGCCAGCGAGTTCAAACCGTCGACCCTGACGCCGGAGCAGCAGTTGGCGGAGCTCAAGTGGTTCATCAAGGCCGCCGAGCCGTTTCGGGGGATGAAGATCAATGTCGTATCGGAAACCATCACCACCCATGAGTACGAGTCCAAGGTGCTGGCCAAGGCCTTCAGCGAGATCACCGGGATCCAGCTGACCCACGACCTGCTGCAGGAAGGCGACGTGGTGGAGAAGCTGCAGACGCAGATGCAGTCGGACAAGAACATCTACGACGGCTGGGTCAACGACTCTGACCTGATTGGTACGCATTTTCGCTACGGCAAGGTGGAGTCGATCACTGACATGATGGCCAACGAAGGCAAGGCCTACACCTCGCCGACCCTGGACCTCAAGGACTTCATCGGCATTTCGTTCACCACCGCGCCGGATGGCAAGGTTTATCAGTTGCCCGACCAGCAGTTCGCCAACCTGTACTGGTTCCGCGCTGACTGGTTCGAGCGGCCCGAGCTCAAGGCCAGGTTCAAGGAAAAGTATGGTTATGAACTGGGCGTGCCGGTGAACTGGTCGGCCTATGAAGACATCGCCAAGTTCTTCACCGAGGACGTCAAGGAAATCGACGGCAAGCGCGTTTATGGTCACATGGATTACGGCAAGAAGGACCCTTCACTGGGGTGGCGCTTCACCGATGCCTGGTTCTCCATGGCCGGCGGCGGCGACAAAGGCCTACCCAATGGCTTGCCCGTGGACGAGTGGGGCATCCGCGTGGAGGATTGCCACCCGGTGGGCTCCAGTGTGACCCGCGGCGGCGACACCAACGGGCCGGCGGCGGTCTATGCCACGCAGAAGTATGTCGACTGGATGCGCGCCTACGCGCCCAAGGAGGCGCAAGGCATGACCTTCTCCGAGGCCGGGCCGGTGCCGGCGCAAGGCAACATCGCTCAGCAGATTTTCTGGTACACCGCCTTTACCGCCGACATGACCAAGCCGGGGCTGCCGGTGGTCAATGCCGACGGCACCCCGAAGTGGCGCATGGCGCCCTCGCCCAAGGGGCCTTACTGGGAGGAGGGAATGAAGCTGGGCTATCAGGACACCGGTTCCTGGACCTTCTTCAAATCCACCCCCGAGAAGCAGCGCCTGGCCGCTTGGCTGTACGCCCAGTTCGTCACCTCCAAGACGGTGTCGTTGAAAAAGACCATCGTTGGCCTGACGCCTATCCGCGAATCGGATATCAACTCCCAGGCCATGACCGACCTTGCGCCCAAGCTTGGCGGGCTGGTGGAGTTCTATCGCAGCCCGGCGCGGGTGCAGTGGACCCCGACCGGTACCAATGTGCCGGACTATCCTCGCCTGGCTCAACTGTGGTGGAGCCATATCGCCGAAGTGGCCAGTGGCGAGAAAACGCCGCAAGAGGCGCTGGATGGCTTGGCCCGGGATCAGGATCGCATGATGGAGCGGTTGCAGCGGTCCAATGCCCAGGCCACCTGCGCGCCTAAGCTGAACCCGGAAAAAGACGCACAGTACTGGTTCGACCAGCCAGGGGCGCCAAAACCGAAACTGGCCAACGAGAAGCCCAAGGGCGAGACGGTCAGCTATGACGAGCTGCTGAAATCGTGGGAGGCGGCGCGCAAGTGACCGGCTAGAGGCCGAAGCCGATACACCGCCGGCAACGTGAGAAATCCAAGGCAAAAAAAACGGCACCTGCCAGAGGTGCCGTTTTCATGCAGGCCAACTTACTTATGCAGCTCTTCTGCCGCATACAGCGTGTTTTCCAGCAGGCAGGCCCGGGTCATCGGGCCGACGCCGCCCGGCACCGGCGTGATCCAGCCGGCGCGGGGCAGGGCGGTCTCGTAGACCACATCGCCGACCAGCTTGCCGTCTTCCTGGCGGTTGATGCCCACGTCGATGACGATGGCGCCTTCCTTCACCCACTCACCCTTGACCAGCCCAGGCTTGCCTGCAGCCACGACCACCAGGTCGGCGCGGCCGACATGACCGGCCAGGTCCTTGGTGAAGCGGTGGCAGACGGTCACGGTGCAGCCGGCCAGCAGCAACTCCATGGCCATCGGGCGGCCCACGATGTTGGAAGCGCCGACGATTACGGCGTCCATGCCGTACAGGTCCTGACCTGTGCTTTCGAGCAGGGTCATGATGCCTTTGGGGGTGCACGGGCGCAGCAACGGAATACGCTGGGCCAGGCGGCCGATGTTGTACGGGTGGAAGCCATCGACGTCTTTGTCCGGGCGGATACGCTCGAGCAACAGCGATGCATCCAGGTGCGCCGGCAGCGGCAATTGCAGCAGAATGCCGTCCACTGCCGGGTCGTCGTTGAGGCGGTCGATCAGCTCGGTCAGGGCTTGCTGCGTGGTTTCGCTGGGCAGGTCGAAGGCCTGCGAAATGAAGCCGACCTCTTCGCAGTCCTTGCGCTTGTGCGAGACATAGACTTGGGAGGCGGGGTCGGTACCGACCAGGATCACCGCCAGGCCCGGCGTGCGCAGGCCTTGCTGGCGACGCTCCACGACACGTTGAGCGATCTGCTTGCGCAGGTTGGCGGCGATCGCCTTGCCATCGATTAGGTGTGCAGTCATAGACGCGTGATTAACCATCGAGAAAGGAACAATAAAGAGGGCGCATTCTCGCACGACACGGCCCGAGGGCAAAGGCGGGTGGTCGGGCAAATCCCCTAACCCCTTAAATAATTTAAATTTTTTATAGAAAGGTGTTGACGCTTATACGGGTCGCCTATAAGATTCGCCGCACTTGTCGGGCACAGCCTAGCACTGGTTGGCGAAGTCGGGCAGAATGAGTGGTTTTCATATTGCTCATTCGGTTAGGCTTTACGCTTATGCGCCCGTAGCTCAGCTGGATAGAGCATCCGCCTTCTAAGCGGATGGTCGCAGGTTCGAGTCCTGCCGGGTGCGCCATTAGGCAGCTTGGGCAAGCAAGTAAGGCAGTAAAGCGATATGGTGGGCGTAGCTCAGTTGGTAGAGCGCCGGATTGTGATTCCGGTTGTCGTGGGTTCGATTCCCATCGTCCACCCCATATTCTTCAGAGGCGCCTTGATTGTAGATCTGGCGCCTTTGTTTTAAGCGTTATGCGGACGTGGTGAAATTGGTAGACACACTGGATTTAGGTTCCAGCGGCGCAAGCTGTAAGAGTTCGAGTCTCTTCGTCCGCACCATGTTTTTGTAAGCACGTTTTTGTAAAGTTGTACCGTTGCACCGCACTATGGTGGGCGTAGCTCAGTTGGTAGAGCGCCGGATTGTGATTCCGGTTGTCGTGGGTTCGATTCCCATCGTCCACCCCATATTTTCGAAGGCGCCTTGATCGTATGATCAGGCGCCTTTGTTGTTTCTGCGTTATGCGCAAGAGCGCGTACCAATTCGGCCATCGCCGGCAAACCGGCTCCTGCAGGTATCGCATAGCCCTCAAGAGCTGCGCGGTCCCGGTGGGCGCTGGCTTGCCGGCGATGGGTCGCAAAGCGGCCCCTCATTGCCTGGCTGGCTGGTGAATGCCTGAGGTGTAGTGCCTTTGCGTGCTACAACTTCGTGACTTGCTCTGCCAGCCCTTGCAATCCTCTGGTGACACCCCAATAAAAACTGATAGATTTCAGTCGGTTGAAACTCCGGCTGGATTAGGCCGGCAAAGGATCTATCCATGATTGCAAAAGAAGCCCGTCAGGCGCTGGCGCTTCAGCGTTTCGCCGAGGCCAATCCGCAACTGCTCGAGGAAATCCGAGCGCTGGATGCGCGTGAGCAGGCCCAGCAGATCGAATGGGCGTTCGAGGATGCCGCCGACGAGCAGGGCATCCAGCCTTGGGAGCTGGCGCTGCAGTTGATCGCCGAAAGCCCTGAACAGTTGCAGGCCATGCGCCTGGAAACCCATCGCGAAGTGGCCGAAGCGCTGGGTATGGCCTGGGAAGAGTACTGCCAGTTCAATGAACTCGACCCTGAATGAACGCGTTTTTTTGGGTTGTAGTTGTTTGACAAGGTATTACGGTTGCGTGCCGCCGCTGGCGTTGCGCAGCCTGCTTATATATAGAGGCCCGGCGATACGCCGTGCGGGCCTTGCAAGCTAATCGACCGGCGTGGTTTCCCGTCGTCCCGAGTGGGGTGACTTCTGGTGCGTGACTCACTAGAATGCTTGCCCTTGATTCTGGAGTCGGGCTAACGCCGGCTAACGTCTGTGCAACGAGGAATATCCATGCAAGTTTCTGTTGAAAACACTTCCGCTCTCGAGCGCCGCATGACCATCGCCGTTCCGGCCGAGCGCGTCGAGAACGAAGTCAACAAGCGTCTGCAGCAGACTGCCAAGCGCGCCAAGGTCGCGGGCTTCCGCCCAGGCAAAGTGCCGATGAGCGTGATCCGCCAGCGTTTCGAAGCCGATGCCCGTCAAGAGGCCTTCGGTGACCTGGTCCAGGCTTCCTTCTACGAAGCCATCGTCGAGCAGAAGCTGAACCCGGCTGGCGCGCCTGCCGTAGAGCCGAAGTCGTTCGAAAAGGGCAAGGACCTGGAGTTCGTCGCCATCTTCGAAGTGTTCCCAGAGTTCGCCGTTGCCGGCCTGGAGTCGATCAGCGTCGAGCGTCTGAACGCCGAAGTGGCTGACGCCGACCTGGACAACATGCTGGAAGTGCTGCGCAAGCAGAACGTACGCTTCGAGGCCGTCGAGCGCGCTGCCGAGAAGGACGACCAGGTCAACATCGACTTCGTCGGCAAGATCGACGGTGAAGCCTTCGCCGGTGGTTCGGCCAAGGGCACCCAGCTGGTACTGGGCTCCGGCCGCATGATCCCAGGCTTCGAAGACGGCCTGGTTGGCGCCAAGGCCGGCGAAGAGCGCGTTGTCAACGTGACCTTCCCTGAGGATTACCAGAACCTGGACCTGGCAGGCAAAGCTGCCGAGTTCACCATCACCGTCAACAGCGTTTCGGCACCTCAGCTGCCAGAACTGAACGAAGAGTTCTTCGCCCAGTTCGGTATCAAGGAATCGACCCTGGAAGGCTTCCGCGCCGAAGTTCGCAAGAACATGGAGCGTGAACTGCGCCAGGCGATCAAGACCAAGGTGAAGAACCAGGTCATGGACGGTCTGCTGGCCGCCAACCCGATCGAAGTGCCGAAAGCGCTGCTGGAAAACGAAGTCAACCGCCTGCGCGTCCAGGCTGTTCAGCAGTTCGGTGGCAACATCAAGCCTGAGCAACTGCCGGCCGAGCTGTTCGAAGAGCAAGCCAAGCGCCGTGTGGTGCTGGGCCTGATCGTCGCTGAAGTGGTCAAGCAGTTCGAACTGAAGCCGGACGAAGGCAAGGTTCGCGAGATGATCGAAGAAATGGCTTCGGCTTACCAGGAGCCTGAGCAGGTCATCGCTTGGTACTACAAAAACGACCAGCAGATGAACGAGGTGCGCTCGGTTGTGCTGGAAGAGCAAGTTGTAGATACTGTTCTGCAGAAAGCGACTGTGACCGACAAATCGGTCTCGTACGAAGAAGCCGTAAAACCAGCTCAGGCGCCTGCCGAAGCTGAGTAAGGCGGCCCTCTCGTAGGAAACCCCCACAAGCCAGCCTTCGCGCTGGCTTGTGCGTATTCAAGCCATGACTATTTGGGAGTGAGCGCAGGACATGTCCCGCAATTCTTATATTCAGCAGAGCTCTGACATCCAAGCCGCAGGCGGCCTGGTCCCGATGGTTATCGAGCAGTCCGCCCGTGGCGAACGTGCCTATGACATCTACTCGCGCCTGTTGAAGGAGCGAGTGATCTTCCTGGTCGGCCCGGTAGAAGACTACATGGCCAACCTGGTAGTGGCACAGATGCTGTTCCTTGAGGCGGAAAACCCGGACAAGGATATCCATCTTTACATCAACTCCCCAGGCGGCTCGGTAACGGCTGGCATGTCGATCTACGACACCATGCAGTTCATCAAGCCGGACGTCTCGACCATCTGCATCGGCCAGGCCTGCAGCATGGGGGCCTTCCTATTGGCCGCCGGTGCCAAGGGCAAGCGTCACTGCCTGCCTAACTCGCGAGTGATGATTCACCAGCCGCTCGGCGGCTTCCAGGGCCAGGCGACCGATATCGAGATCCACGCCCAGGAAATCCTCAACATCAAGGCGCGTCTGAACGAGCTGCTGGCCTATCACACTGGCCAGGACCTGGAGACCATCAAGCGCGACACCGAGCGTGACAATTTCATGAGCGCCTCGCGCGCGGCCGAGTACGGCCTGATCGACTCGGTATACGACAAGCGGCAACTGGCCTCCTGAACCCAGGTGCCAGAGCAGGTAGGTGCCCCAAGCGCCTACCTGCGGACTTGAAAAAGCCCGCAATTGCCTTCATCTTGTGTTGCAAGCCTACCGGATTGGATCGATCGAATGACTGACACCCGTAACGGCGAGGACAGCGGCAAATTGCTTTATTGCTCCTTCTGCGGCAAAAGCCAGCACGAAGTGCGCAAACTGATTGCCGGGCCCTCGGTATTTATCTGCGACGAGTGCGTCGACCTGTGCAACGACATCATCCGAGAGGAGGTGCAGGAAGCCCAGGCCGAAAGCAGCGCGCACAAATTGCCTTCGCCGAAAGAAATCAGCGGCATCCTGGACCAGTATGTGATTGGTCAGGAACGTGCCAAGAAGGTGCTTTCGGTAGCGGTGTACAACCACTACAAGCGCCTGAACCAACGTGACAAGAAAGGTGACGAGGTTGAACTCGGCAAGAGCAACATCCTGCTGATCGGGCCTACTGGCTCGGGCAAGACCCTGCTCGCCGAAACCCTGGCTCGCCTGTTGAACGTACCGTTCACCATTGCCGACGCCACCACCCTGACCGAAGCCGGTTATGTGGGTGAGGACGTCGAGAACATCATCCAGAAGCTGCTGCAAAAGTGCGACTACGACGTGGAAAAGGCCCAGATGGGCATTGTCTACATCGACGAGATCGACAAGATTTCGCGCAAGTCGGACAACCCGTCGATCACCCGTGACGTTTCGGGTGAGGGCGTGCAGCAGGCACTGCTCAAGCTGATCGAGGGCACCGTTGCCTCCGTTCCGCCGCAAGGGGGGCGCAAGCACCCGCAACAGGAATTCCTGCAGGTAGATACCCGCAACATCCTGTTCATCTGCGGTGGCGCCTTCTCGGGCCTGGAAAAGGTCATCCAGAACCGCTCCACCAAAGGTGGCATCGGTTTTGGCGCTGAAGTACGCAGCAAGGAAGAGGGCAAGAAGGTTGGCGAGTCGCTGCGGGAAGTCGAGCCGGATGATCTGGTCAAGTTTGGCCTGATCCCCGAGTTCGTCGGCCGTCTGCCGGTTCTGGCAACCCTCGACGAGCTGGACGAGGCTGCACTGATGCAGATCCTCACTGAGCCGAAGAACGCCCTGACCAAGCAGTACGCCAGGCTGTTCGAGATGGAGAGCGTTGACCTCGAGTTCCGCAGTGATGCACTCAAGGCCGTCGCACGCAAAGCCCTGGAGCGCAAGACTGGCGCCCGCGGCCTGCGTTCGATCCTCGAAGGCGTGCTGCTCGACACCATGTATGAAATTCCTTCGCAGAAGGAAGTCAGCAAGGTGGTGATCGACGAGAGCGTCATCGAAGGCACGTCGCAGCCGCTGCTGATTTACGAGAACAGCGAGCCGCCAGCCAAGGTCGCGCCCGACGCCTGAATCGGTGCCGTGGCAGCAAGCAAGAAAGGGGCCCATGCGGGCCCCTTTCTGCTTTTCCTGTGCAAGCGCTTGTAATTTCCCAGGCGTGCCCCCACATTAGGTCCAAGCATCATTTCCACCGGTTTCCGGCCATAAGGCCGCTGTAGAGGCGAAATCATGAAGACCACCCTCGACTTGCCTCTTTTGCCATTGCGCGATGTCGTTGTTTACCCGCACATGGTCATCCCACTGTTCGTGGGGCGTGAGAAGTCCATCGAGGCCCTTGAGGCTGCGATGACTGGCGAGAAGCAGATCCTTCTGCTGGCCCAGAAGAACCCCGCTGACGACGATCCGGGCGAAGACGCCCTGTATCGCGTCGGTACTGTCGCTACCGTGCTGCAACTGCTGAAGCTGCCTGATGGCACCGTCAAGGTGCTGGTCGAGGGCGAGCAGCGTGGTGCAGTCGAGCGCTTTACCGAAGTCGAAGGGCACATCCGTGCCGAAGTTTCCCTGATCGACGAAACCGACGCCGCCGAGCGCGAGTCGGAAGTCTTCGTGCGCACGCTGCTGTCGCAGTTCGAGCAGTACGTACAGTTGGGCAAGAAAGTCCCGGCTGAAGTGCTGTCGTCGCTCAACAGCATCGAGGAGCCTGGGCGCCTGGTCGATACCATGGCAGCGCACATGGCGCTGAAGATCGAGCAGAAGCAGGAAATTCTCGAAATCGTCGACCTGTCCACCCGTGTCGAGCATGTACTGGCGATGCTGGATGCCGAAATCGACCTGCTGCAGGTCGAGAAGCGTATCCGTGGCCGGGTCAAGAAGCAGATGGAGCGCAGCCAGCGCGAGTACTACCTGAATGAGCAGATGAAGGCCATTCAGAAGGAGCTCGGCGATGGCGACGAAGGCCACAACGAAGTCGAAGAGCTGAAAAAACGCATTGAAGCTGCCGGCCTGCCCAAAGACGCCCTGGCCAAGGCCCAGGCCGAGCTGAACAAGCTCAAGCAGATGTCGCCAATGTCTGCCGAAGCCACCGTGGTGCGAACCTACCTCGACTGGCTCGTACAGGTGCCGTGGAAGGCGCAGAGCAAGGTGCGCCTGGATCTGTCCAAGGCCGAGGAGATTCTCGACGCGGACCACTATGGCCTTGAAGAGGTCAAGGAACGCATCCTCGAATACCTCGCCGTGCAGAAGCGCGTGAAGAAAATTCGCGGCCCGGTACTGTGCCTGGTCGGCCCGCCAGGCGTGGGCAAGACCTCGCTGGCCGAGTCGATCGCCGCCGCCACCAACCGCAAGTTCGTGCGCATGGCCCTGGGTGGCGTGCGTGACGAGGCCGAGATCCGCGGGCACCGTCGGACATACATCGGTTCGATGCCCGGCCGCCTGATCCAGAAAATGACCAAGGTGGGGGTGCGCAACCCGCTGTTCCTGCTCGACGAGATCGACAAGATGGGCAGCGACATGCGTGGCGACCCGGCCTCGGCGCTGCTGGAAGTGCTCGACCCCGAGCAGAACCACAACTTCAACGACCACTACCTGGAGGTGGATTACGACCTCTCGGATGTGATGTTCCTCTGCACCTCGAACTCGATGAACATCCCTCCGGCGCTGCTGGACCGCATGGAAGTCATCCGCCTGCCGGGTTACACCGAGGACGAGAAGATCAACATCGCGGTCAAATACCTGACGCCCAAGCAGGTCAAGGCCAACGGTTTGAAGAAGGAAGAGCTCGAGATCGACACCTCGGCGATCCGTGACATCATCCGTTACTACACCCGCGAAGCCGGTGTACGTGGCCTGGAGCGGCAGATTGCGAAGGTCTGCCGCAAGGTCGTCAAGGAGCACACCGGCCAGAAACAGGTCAAGGTCAAGGTCACCAATGAGCAGCTCGAGCACCTGTTGGGCGTGCGCAAGTTCCGCTACGGCCTGGCCGAGCAGCAGGACCAGATAGGCCAGGTTACCGGCCTTGCCTGGACCCAGGTGGGGGGCGAATTGCTGACCATCGAGTCGGTGGTCATCCCTGGAAAAGGGCAATTGATCAAGACCGGCTCGCTGGGCGACGTCATGGTCGAGTCGATCACCGCCGCGCAAACCGTTGTCCGTAGCCGCGCCCGCAGCCTGGGGATTGCCGCCGACTTCCATGAGAAGCACGACGTGCACATCCACATGCCCGAGGGCGCTACGCCCAAGGATGGCCCGAGCGCCGGTATCGGCATGTGCACTGCGCTGGTGTCGGCGTTGACGCAGATTCCGGTGCGTGCAGATGTTGCCATGACCGGCGAAATCACCTTGCGTGGGCAGGTATTGGCCATTGGCGGGCTGAAGGAAAAACTCCTGGCGGCGCACCGTGGTGGGATCAAGACGGTGATCATTCCAGAGGAGAATGTTCGCGATCTGAAGGAGATCCCGGAAAATATCAAACAGGATCTGCAGATCAAACCGGTCAAATGGATTGACGAAGTCCTGCAAATTGCGCTGCAATACGCCCCGGAGCCCTTGCCAGATGTGGCTCCTGAGATTGTCGCGAAAGATGAAAAGCGCGACGGCGATGCTAAGGAACGTATCAGCACGCATTAGTAGTTTTTGGCTGGGGGGCTTTCCTTGACAGTATTTTCGGGGCCTTGCTATAAAGCGGCACGCTATTGTCACCAGGCCACCCAGCATTCGTTTCAGAAGCTTTTCATTACATACTTAGAAACAAACTCAATAGAGAAATAAGGGGACTTAGAGTGAACAAGTCGGAACTGATTGACGCTATCGCCGCATCTGCTGACATCCCGAAAGCTGTAGCCGGCCGCGCGCTGGATGCAGTAATTGACTCCGTGACTGGTGCCCTGAAAGCAGGCGACGACGTCGTTCTGGTTGGCTTCGGTACCTTTTCGGTCAAAGAGCGCGCTGAGCGCGATGGCCGTAACCCGCAAACTGGCAAGACCATCAAGATCGCTGCTGCCAAGGTTCCAGGCTTCAAGGCTGGCAAAGGCCTGAAAGACGCCGTCAACTAAGTCGTCTCTTTCAGCCGGACCGGGCCTTGCCAGGTTCGAGCACGCTGAAGGCGGGTCGCAAACGTTCCCGCCTGACACGTTTGCTAAGAAAAGGCGCATCCTCGGATGCGCCTTTCTTTTATCAGGATTCTACCCACGCTCCGCGGTTGTCGACGCAGTGGTACAGCCGTTTCTGGGGGACGCATGCTGCAAAATATCAGGGACAATTCACAAGGTTGGATTGCCAAGACCATCATTGGCCTCATCGTTGTGTTGATGGCGTTGACGGGCTTCGAAGCCATTTTCCAGGCCGCCAGCCATAGCCAGGACGCCGCCAAGGTGAACGGCCAGACCATCAGCCAGAACGAGCTGAGCCAAGCGGCCGACATGCAGCGCCGCCAGCTGATGCAACAGCTGGGCAAGGATTTCGACCCGGCTCTGCTGGATGAGAAATTGCTGCGCGATGCTGCGCTCAAAGGGCTGATCGAACGCAAGCTGCTGTTGCAGGGTGCCGAAGATGCGAAGTTCGCCTTCAGTGAGGCCGCGCTGGATCAAGTGATCCTGCAGACGCCGGAATTCCAGGTTGATGGCAAGTTCAACGCCGACCGTTTCGACCAGGTCATCCGCCAGATGGGCTATGGCCGTTTGCAGTTCCGCGAGATGCTTGCCGAAGAAATGCTGATCGGCCAGATCCGCACGGGTATTGCCGGCAGCAGCTTCGTTACCGACCAGCAGGTCGACGCCTTCGCTCGCCTGGAAAGCCAGACCCGCGACTTCGCTTCGTTGACCTTCAAGGCCAACCCGGCCGCGGTCAAGGTCAGCGATGACGAGGTCAAGGCTCATTATGAACAGCATGCCAAGGAGTTCATGACGCCGGATCAAGTGGTCATCGACTATGTCGAGCTGAAGAAGTCGGCATTCTTCGATCAGGTGAAGGTTACCGACGACGAGCTCAAGGCTCAGTACGAGAAGGAAATCGCCAACCTGGCCGAGCAGCGCCATGCTGCGCACATCCTGATCGAGGTCAATGACAAGGTCACCGATGCCCAGGCCAAGGCTCGCATCGAAGAGATCGAGCAACGCTTGGCCAAAGGTGAAGACTTCGCCAAGCTGGCCAAGGAGTTCTCCCAGGACCCGGGTTCGGCCAACAGCGGTGGCGATCTTGGTTTCGCCGGCCCGGGTGTGTATGACCCGGCCTTCGAGGACGCTCTGTACAAGCTCGACGATGGCCAGGTGTCAGCACCAGTACGTACCCAGTTCGGTTATCACTTGATCAAGCTGCTGGGTAAACAGGCGCCGGAAGTCCCGAGTTTCGCCAGCCTGAAGGACAAGCTCACGCGAGACCTGAAGACTCCGCTGGTCGAGCAGCGCTATGTCGATGCCAGCAAGCAGCTGCAGGATGCTGCCTACGAGGCTGCCGACCTGGCCCAGCCCGCCCAGGACCTGAACCTCAAGGTGCATACTTCGGCGCCATTCGGCCGTGAAGGCGGTGAGGGCATCACGGCCAACCGTGCCGTGGTCCAGGCCGCGTTCTCCGAGGAAGTGCTGGAGGAGGCTGCCAACAGCACCGCCATCGAGCTGGACCCTGAGACCACCGTGGTATTGCGCGTCAAGGAGCACCGCAAGCCGGAGCAGATGCCGCTCGAAGCCGTGGCCAAGAACATCAGCGAACACCTGGCCAAGGAGAAGGCGACCGCCGAGCTCAAGGTCAAGGCGGACAAACTGATCGCCGGCCTGCGTGACGGCTCGGTCGCTGCAGATGCTGCCCAGCAAGGCCAGAGCTGGAAGGCCTACGAAGCAGTCACCCGCAGCCAGGACGGTATCGACCCGGCCGAGTTGCAGGCGCTGTTCCGCCTGCCCAAGCCGCAAGCCAAGGGCGAGCCGGTATATGGCAGCGTGGTACTGGCCGATGGCAGCCTGGTCGTGTTGCAGCTCAAAGGCGTTAACGACGGTGCCGCCGCCAGCGATGAAGAGAAGCAGCAGATCCGCCGCTATCTCGCTTCGCGTGCGGGCCAGCAGGACTTTGCGGCATACCGCAAGCAGCTGGAAGGCAGTGCGGACATCACTCGCTACTGAGTGACACTCTGGTAACGAAACAGGCCGCATGATGCGGCCTGTTTCGTTTCTGGGGTACGGGGCGAGCGCCGGGGGCGCTTCAGCGCTTCTCGCCCTCGTAGTTATCCAGCGTATCCCGCGCTATCTCCCGGCCCAAGGCAATCAGTTCCGGCGCCTTGTAGAACTCGAAGAACCGGCATACCCGTTTGGGTACGTTGATCAGCACGTCCGGTGGATACCCCGCGATCTTGTATTGCGCCAACGACGTCTGCATGACCTCGAAGCTCTGGTTGATCAGGTCCAGCAGCGACGCTGGCCCGACGTTGTCGACGATGATCGACCCCGTGGCCGATTTTGGCGCACCCTCGCTTTGCGCCGCCGCCGCCGGTTGCTGGGCTTCTGGGTCGGCCGTATCGCTCAGCCAGGGGTTGGGTGGCACCAGACCCTCGCCAGTGATCTCCTGCTCGATGCGCATCAGTTCCTCGGCGGGCTTGCGTCGGAACGGCATGCGCGCGCCCAGCGAACTGATCAGCGCGTCAAAGCGCATCCTGAACGCTGCCGGCCGCTCGATGACAGGCAACTGGTACTGCTTCTGGTTGGTGGAGTTGAGGTTTACCGCGATGATCATGTCGCAGTGGCTGGACACGACCGGCACGATCGGCAGCGGATTGAGGATGCCGCCGTCGACCAGCATGCGGTTGCCTTGCATTACCGGCGTGAACAGGCTTGGAATTGCCGCCGAGGCGCGCATTGCCTGGTGCAGGCAGCCCTCCTGGAACCAGATCTCCTGCTGGTGGGTGAGGTCGGTGGCCACTGCCGTGTAGGGGATGCGCAATTGTTCGATATTGATTTCGCCGACGATCTTGCGGATCTGCCCAAACACCTTGTCGCCGCGAATGGCGCCAAGGCGGAAGCTGACATCGACCAGACGCAGTACGTCCAGGTAATCCAGGCTTTCGATCCAGTTGCGGTATTCATCGAGCTTGCCCGCCGCGTAAATCCCCCCGACCACCGCGCCCATCGAGCAACCGGCAATGCAGGCGATTTCGTAGCCGCGCCGTTCGATTTCTTCGATCACGCCGATATGGGCATAACCCCGCGCGCCCCCCGACCCCAACACCAGTGCTACACGTTTGCTCATGATCTTCCCCGGCTTTTGTATCCATGGCCCTACAATGCACCGAGCGTTGCCTGTGCTTCAATGTAGACTCTAGGCAAAACCTGCCGAGCGCGGCACTTTTCAGGTGCCCAAGCGTCGAACAGCCACCGTATTCAACCTCCGAGGTATTACCGATGAAAGCCTGGATCTGCCTTCCTCTGATTGCCCTGGCCCTTGCCGGCTGCGCGGGCAAGACGGCTTACCGTGACAGCTGCGCGTCGCAGCTCGATGCCGCTTGGAAGGAGCTCGACCTGGCCAAGGCTGAAGGCTTTGCCGGTACCGTCAGCTATTCCAAGGCGTTGTCGCTGTTGACCGGGGCCAAGACCCAGCAGCAGTTCGAAGGGTTCGAGGGTTGCACCAAGAAAGCCGAAAAGGCCCGTTTCTACATTCGTGAGTCGCGCGCCGGGCGCTGACCGAGGAGTGCTGTATGTCCAGCATGCTCGACCATGTGGTTGCCCAGGTAGTGGCCTTGCAGGTGCGCCTGCTGGCTTGTCGCGAGCGCCTTGCTGCCGATACCGACAGCGACGCCTTGCACGATCTGCGCATAGGCCTGAGGCGCTTGCGCAGCCTGTTGCGGCCGCTGAGGGGCTTGCCGGGGGTCGAGCAGCTGGAGGACGCTGCGAGAGCCCTTGGCACCTTGACCACGCCGCTACGTGACCGCGAGGTACTGGCGGGCGAGTTGATCCAGCGCGGCGTTGTCCAAGCGGGGCAGCGGCGTCTGCAAGGGCGCGCTGCCACCTTTGCCGGCGTGGCCGCCAGCCCGCAACTGAGCCGGGTGCTGGCCATCCTCGATGCCTTTCCGCTGTTTCTGCGCGCCGCGGGCCGTGAAGGGTTGGCCAAGTGCCTGCGTAAACGCGTCGACAAACGCCTGGTCAAGCAATGGCGCAAGCTGCACGAAGCCTTGCAGGACCCGGCCCACGACCGTCATCGCCTGCGCTTGTTGATCAAGCGGGTGCGCTATGGGGACCAGGCCTACCCACAACTCGATCATGCCGGGAAGCAGTTGCAGCGCCTGCTCAAACAAGCCCAGGGCGATTTGGGTAACTGGCATGACCGCCTGCAATGGCTGTTGCAGGCTCAATCGCATGAGGATCTCGCGCCCTGCAAGGTCGATTGGGAGCGGGAGCTGGGTGACGCCGAGCGCCAGTCCGATGTGACACTGGCTGACCTGCAGGCAGCACTGGAACGGCGCAAGCCCGGCAAATGACCGATATGCGGGCTGTTCGACGCAAGGTTGCTCGCTAGTATTGGCTGACACCTTTCGCTGCTGCAGGAGCCGGCCCATGAATTTCAACCAACTGCTCGACGCCGTGCGAGCGCACCCCGATAGCGTCAGTGTCCCGCCCGACTGGGCCCAAGGGCGTGCCGTATTCGGTGGCCTGATGGCTGCCATGGTGTATGAGACCATGCGCCTGAAGCTCGCCGATAGCCGCCCGGTGCGGTCGCTGGCCGTCAGTTTCGTCGCCCCCGCCGCGCCCGACGTGGCGACCCGTTTCGAAGTCGAAGTGCTGCGCGAGGGCAAAGCGGTCAGCACCGTGCTGGGTCGAGCCATTCAGGATGGCCAGGTGGTGACCTTGGTCCAGGGCAACTTCGGCGCCGCGCGGCCATCGGTGGTGCAGGTGCCTGCCGAGCCGGCCATGGAGATGAAGGCACTCGAGCAAGCCGCCCCGGAGCTTCCTTACATCAAAGGTGTCACACCAGAGTTCATGCGCCATGTTGCCCTGCGCTGGGCAATTGGCGGGCTGCCGTTCAGCGGTAATCAGTCACGCCACATGGGCGGTTGGGTGCGCTTGCGGGATGTTGCCCAGGAGCAGGTCAACGAGGCCCACCTGTTGGCGCTTGTCGATGCCTGGCCACCCAGCCTCATGCCGTACCTGAAGCAGCCCGCAGCAGGCAGCACGCTGACCAGGACCATCGAATTCATCCAGCCGGTTGCCAGGCTGTCGACGTTGGACTGGTGCCGCTACTGCGTCGAGACCGAACACGCCCGCGATGGGTACGGGCATGCCGCAGCTGCCCTGTGGACGGCTGAAGGCGAGTTGCTGGCCTTGAGCCGCCAGACGGTCACGGTATTCGCCTGAGCGTCAACGCCGATGTCTGTGCCGTTCGCGCCAGGCCCGCCACCAGGCACCGCTGAGCACAAAGCGCGGGAAGGTGATGAATTGCTCGGTCAGCAGGCGCTGCAGGGCGTCCTTGCGGTTGGCGAAGGGTTCTGGCTGCTCGGCCTCCAGGCGGTGGCCGTGGCGCTGCAGGCCCAGGCCGGCGATCAGGGCAATGATGCCGACGCCAATCTGGCCTAGGTCCAGGGCGAGCAAGCCGGACAGCACGAGCAAAGCACCGAGGATGAACAGCGGCACGGCAATCAGGTGCAGCACCAGGTTGGTCGGGTGGCGGTGGTTGTGGTGATAGCCGCGCCATTGCCAGGCGGGCAAGTTGGGCAGTCGTTTGCTCATGGGCAGGTCCTCACGGTCATGCCCAAAGCTTAGTGCGGCCCAGTGGTCACAGCCAATCGAGGCTGGCTATGGTGATTATAGTTTGAGTTGGCCGATGGCCTTGTTCAGCTCGCCGGCCAGGGTCGCCAGCTCGCTGCTGGTGGTGGCCGAATCGACAGTCTGCTGTACGGTTTCCTCGGTAACGTCGCGGATGCTGACTACCGCCCGGTTCATTTCTTCGGCCACCTGGCTTTGCTGTTCGGCGGCGACGGCGATCTGGGTGTTGCTCTCGCGCATCTGCGCCACCGCGCCAGTGATTTCGGCCAGCGCTGCGCCGGCTTCCTGGGCCTGGCGCACGCAGTCGTCAGCTTTGTAAGAGCTTTCCTGCATGAACTCCACCGCATCCCGGGTACCGGCTTGCAGGTCGGCAACCATACCGGTGATTTCGTCGGTGGAGGTTTGCACGCGTTTGGCCAGGCTGCGCACTTCATCGGCGACCACCGCAAAGCCACGGCCCAGGTCGCCGGCACGCGCTGCTTCGATGGCGGCGTTCAGCGCCAGCAGGTTGGTCTGTTCGGCGATGCTGTGGATGACGTTGACCACGCCATTGATCTTTTGGCTGTCCTCGGCCAGTTGGCGGATCATCTCGGCGGTCTGCTGCACGCCGCTGGACAGCCCTGCAATCGAGTCCTGCACGCGGTCGACGACATGCTTGCCGCTGCCGGCAAGGACGTCGGCGGTCTGCGACAGGTCGCGCGTGGCGCCGGCATGTTGGGCGATATGATGCACGGTGGCTGACATCTCGTTGATCGCGGTGGCTGCCTGGTCGGTCTCGCTCTGCTGGCCGAGCATGCCGTGGCGCACCTCGTTCATGCTCGAGGCCAGGCGTGCGGCGCCCGAATCGAGTTGCGCGGCAGTGCGTGCCACGGTGCTGACCACACGGTGGTAGGTCGACTGCATGGCGTTGAAGGCGCCTGCCATCTGGCCCACTTCGTCGCCACAAGACAGAGGCACGCGGGCCGACAGGTCACCCGTTTTTTCCACGTGGAGCATGACGTCCTTGAGGGTGTTGAGTTGGCTCAGCAGGAAGCGAATCAGCAGTTGCGAGGCGCAGAGCATTGCCAGCATCAGGATCAGCACACAAACCGCGTAGTTGCCAAAACGGTCAAGGAACACCTGGCGCACGCTCGGTGCCTGGGCCAGTACCGCCACCTGCTGGTCGCCATGGTGCAGTACCTGGGCGCCGCGTAGTGGGTTATCGCCCAGGATCCAGTCGCCCGGGAGGGCTACCCAGCCTTGTGCATGGCGCAGGGGCTCCAGGCTTTGGCCGGCAAAGGTCGGGGTCTGGCCGGGTTGCCAGGTGATCACGTTGGCCTGGCGGGGCAGGGCACGCTCTGCCGGCCATGCGGCGAGCAGCTCTGCCTGGGACTGCGTCTGGGCCTGCACCGCTTCAGCGCGGGCTCGCTGCTCCAGATACACGGCAAACAGCACCAGCATCAAGGTGGTGACAAAGGCCACTGCGTTGACGGCCCAGAATTTGTACTTCAGGGAAATATTGCTAAGCCAGGCACCCATGGGTAGGTCTTCTCTGAGTTGAGCGGAAACATTATTGGCAAGGTGCCATCATTGTGCCCGCTCACGCCTGGGAGGTTTTGACGTGTATCAACAAACCGTTTATGCCCGATCAGGCCAGCTGGAAAAATGCCCGAGCCGTTGCGGTGGTGTGCGCTGCGGTCTCTTCAACAGGTTCGCCCCGGTGTAACGCCACCTCCCGCAGCACTTCTGGCAAAAACGCCGGCTCGTTGCGCCCGCTCTTGGGTTTCGGTCGCAGGCTGCGCGGCAGCAGATACGGGGCATCACTTTCCAGCATCAGGCGCCCCCGGGGAATGTTGCCCACCAGTGGGTGCAAGTGCGTGCCGCGGCGTTCGTCACAGATCCAGCCGGTGATGCCAATGTGCAGGTCCATGTCCAGGTAGGCGAACAGCGCGTCGCGCTCGCCGGTGAAACAATGCACTACGGCGGCAGGCAGGTGGTCACGGTAGTTCTTCACAATCGCCAGCAAACGCTCACTCGCATCACGCTCATGCAGGAACACCGGCAGGCGCAACTCGGCGGCCAGCGCCAACTGAGCTTCCAGGGCTTTTTCCTGAAGTGGGCGAGGGGAGAAGTCGCGGTTGAAATCCAGCCCGCACTCGCCAACGGCGCGCACACGCGCCTCACTCAACAACTGGCGCAGTCGCTGCTCGCTGTTGGCATCCCATGCTTTGGCGTCGTGCGGGTGTACGCCGGCAGTGGCGAACAGGTGCTCGCTGGCGGGGTCCAGTTGCTGGCACAGTTCAAGCGCTTGCTCGCTGACCGCAAGGCTGGTGCCGGTGAGGATCATCTGCCCAACGCCGGCTTCGATGGCGCGCTCGACGATGGCGGCCTGCTGGTCGTGGAAACTGCTATTGGTCAGGTTGACGCCGATATCGATCAGTTGCATGGTGCTACCTCGTGCCGCGGGACGGCCAGCATAGCAAAAAGCGCGATTTTCGGAAAAAAACCAAGAACTTCAGACGTTTGCCATGGTCTTTTACCGTCATTTATTACGAGCGGCTCGTACACATGGATGCTGCCCACCGACCTCGGACACGTTTTCGCATGCTGCGATACCTGCTCACCCTGCTGCTGACGCTTGGCCTGATGCTCGTCGGTCCCGCTTACGCACGCCTGCCGGGGCCGCAGCACAACGTGCCGGTGAACAAGGCCCGTGACCTTGAACAGATCCGCGCCAGCAAGGTGCTGCGGGTACTGGTCAACCAAAGCCGCAACAGCTCCGGTGAGGTCAAGGGCGAGCCCGTCGGTATCGAGTACTACCGCTTGCGTGCGCTTGAGCATTACCTCAACGCCCGGGCCAGCGACGGACAACAGGTACGGCTCAAACTCATCCCCAGAGCCAAAGAGCAACTGCTAGGGGCGCTGCAGCGTGGTGAAGGCGACCTGGCCGCCCCGGGCGAGTTGCTCGACCCGAGCCTGGTCGGCGGCGTGAACAGCAGTGCTCCGGTCCTGGACCAAGTGCCGTTGTGGTTGGTGGGGCGCAAGGGCGAGCGCAGTTTCACCCGTGTCGAGCAGTTGTCCGGGCGCACTGTGGCGTTGACCAGTGCCAGCGCCGCCGGTGCGCTGATCCAGCAGATCAACCAGCGCCTGGCGCTGCGCAAGCGCCCACCGGTCAAGATCGAATGGGTCGACTCGACACTGGCGGTGGAGGACGTGCTGGAGATGGTCCAGGCCGGCATCTATCACCTGACCGTGGTCGAGCGGCCGATCGCGCTGCGCTGGGCCCGGGTAATGCCGCGCCTGCGCCTGCATAGCCGGCTGCAACTGGGCCCGCCACAAGCCATGCGCTGGTATGTGCGGCGCGATGCGACGCTGCTGCAGGCTACGGTCGATCGCTTCCTGCAGGGCTACCGGGCGCCCGAGAACCAGGATGCGGCCTTTGAACGCATCTATCGGCGCCAGTACCGCGTGCACAACCCGCTCGCACGCAAGGACCGTCAACGCCTTGCTTCAGTCCGGGCGGTGCTGCAGAAGCATGGCCAGGCGCAACAGATCGACTGGCTGAACCTGGCTGCGTTGGCCTTCAAGGAGTCGACCCTCAACCCGGCGGCGCGCGGCAGTGGCGGGGCGCATGGCCTGATGCAGATCACCCCTGCCGCAGCGCAGCGGGTCGGGGTCAGCAATACCGCAACGGTTGATGGCAATGTCCAGGCCAGTGCCCGTTACCTGGCGTTGATTCGCCGCAAGTTCTTCGCCAGCCCGAAGATCAACGAGCGTGAGCGCATGGCCTTCGTGCTGGCCGCCTACAACCTTGGGCCCGAGCGGGTCCAGGCCATGCGTGTCGAGGCCCGCAAGCGTGGGCTCAATGGCAATCAATGGTTCTTCCAGACCGAACGGGTTGCGATGGAGCAGGTGGGCATGGGGCCAGTCAACTTCGTCAATAGCGTGAACAAGTACTTCCTGGCGTTCAACCGTGACCGTGCAACGTTGGAGCGAAGCGGTAAACGCTGAGCTATCGATTTATTCGATCTATATATTGGGTTTTTTGCGATTTTAATATCTGTTGGGTCGATTATTATGGCGCCCATCCCAACACAACATCGCAGCTTTCAAGGAAGTCACCCAATGAACAATGCAATTATCAAACTGCTTTCCACTCGCGCTGGCCTGGGCTTGAGCGTGGTTCGCATCCTGGTCGGCATCATCTTCATGGCGCACGGCGCACAGAAACTCTTCGGCCTGTTCGGCGGCTACGGGTTGGAGGGCACTGGCCAGTGGATGGAGAGCATCGGCCTGGCCCCCGGCTACCTGATGGCCCTGCTGTCCGGCAGCGCCGAGTTCTTCGGCGGCCTGGCCCTGGTGATCGGCCTGCTGGCTCGCCCGGCGGCGCTGGCACTGACAGTGACACTGGTGGTGGCAATTTTTTCGGTACACATCGGCAACGGCCTGTTCATGTCCAACAATGGCTATGAGTTTGCCCTGGCGTTGCTGGCGGGTACCGTCGCGGTACTGATCGAAGGCGCTGGTCGTTTCTCTGTAGACCGCTTGATCGCCCGCTGAAGCCTCATGCTGCAGGCCTTGAGTTGATGACTTTCAGCTTGGGGCTTGCAGCTTGCCGCTTGTAGCTCTAGCATACCGCCTGCGCCGATTTAAACAGCTACTTGCGGGGCGCAGGAAAGCCCAGCCCCGGGTCATCCGAAATACCGCTAAAGCGCTGGTTCGGTGACGCCTCCCACCGCTGCCCAGCGGGATTTGCGAGGCGGAGAAATACTCCATGAGTTGCCCACGTACCAGTGTCTGCTTGAGCCCATTGCCTGCCAGCCAGGCTACCCGCACACCGCGCATCCTGCTCGGTGGCCAGCATCAGCCTACGCTTTTGCGTCATCTTGAAGGCTTGTCCCGTCGCAAAGGCCAGGCCCGCGCCTTCCTCATCCAGTTTGCCGAAACCGCGTGCCGGCTGGAGCAGTTCGGCAACGACCGCTTCGATCTGGCGGTGATCCAGGCACCTGCCGCACAGCACGCTGCCGAAGTGATTGGCCATCTCACCCGCATCGCACGCCAGGGCCTGATTACCCGACGCTGAGGAACGCGCTGTTGAGTACCAACATCATCACGACGCAAGGCCATGAAGCGCTCAAAAAAGAGCTGGATCATCTATGGCGGGTGTATCGCCCGGAAATCACCCAGAAGGTGGCCTGGGCTGCCTCGTTGGGGGACCGCAGTGAGAATGCCGACTACCAGTACAACAAGAAGTTGCTACGCGAGATCGATCGTCGGGTCCGATACCTGCGCAAGCGCCTCGAAGACGTCAAGGTGGTGGCCTATTCACCGCAGCAGGAGGGCAGGGTGTTCTTCGGTGCCTGGGTCGAGATCGAAAATGATGACGGTGAAGCGCTGAAGTTTCGCATCGTCGGGTACGACGAGATCTATGGGCGCAATGACTATATCTCGATCGATTCGCCCATGGCGCGGGCCCTGCTCAAGAAAGAGGAGGGTGATGAGGTGGTGGTGCACACCCCTACTGGCGAAGCGACGTGGTATGTGACCAGCATCAGTTATGAGCAGCCAGCGCTTTAGCTGTAAGCCAAGGCTGAGCTGCTCATGCTTGCAGCTTGAGACTACCCCTCCCGAAGCACCGCCAACGGGCTGGCATTAAGCGCTCGCCGTGTCCCCAGCACGCCAGCCCCGCCTACCAATAGCGCCCCCGCCAGTGGCAGTACCAGCAGCCACGGATGGGGAGCCCACTGCAGGTCGAACGCATAGCGGTACAGCACCAAGGTAATCAACTCACAGCCTAGCGCTGCCAACGCACCGCTGGCCGCACCCAGCAGCCCGAACTCGATACGCCGCGCTTTCACCAGCAACGGCCGGGCGGCGCCCAGCGCGCGCAGCAGCGCGCCTTGGCGAATGCGTTCATCCAGCGTTGCCTGCAAGCCTGCGAACAGCACGGCCAACCCCGCCGCCAGGACGAACAGCAATACATATTCCACCGCCAGGGTAACCTGGGCGAGGATGCTGCGTAGCTGCTCCAGCAAGGCATCGACCTGCAGGATGGTCACCGCCGGGAAGGCCCGCGACAGGGCCACTACATCCAGGTCATGACCCGGCGCGAGGTAAAAGCTGGTCAGGTAGGTGGTCGGCAGCCCTTGGAGGGTACCCGGCTGGAAGATCATGTAGAAGTTCGGCTGGAAGCTGTCCCAGTGCACGCTGCGCAGGCTGCTGACCCGTGCCTGGCGTTGTTCGCCGCCAATGTCGAAGGTCAACAGGTCGCCCAGTTGCACCTTCAGGCTGGCGGCAAGTTCCGCCTCGACCGAAACGCCAGGGATTTCATCGCCAGCCGGTAGCGCCCGCCACCAATTGCCGGCGGTCAAGGCATTGCCTGCCGGCAGGTCGGCGGCCCAGGTCAGGCTGAGGTCGCGCTGAACTGCACGCTCGCCGGCCGAATCCTTGCTGACGATCTGTTGCACGGGCTGCTCGTTGATCTGGATCAGCCGGCCAGGCGTCACCGGATAAAGCGGCGCGGAGGCTGCGTTCACCTCGTGCAGGCGCTGGGCAAAGGGCTCACGGTCATCGGGCAGGATGTTCAGGGCGAAATAGTTGGGGGCGTCCTTGGGCAGTTGCGCCTGCCAGGTGTCGAGCAACTCGGCGCGCAGCAAGGCGACCAGGGCCATGGCCAGCAGGATCAGGCCAAACGCCAGTGCCTGGCCTGCGGCAGCCATGGGGTGGCGGAGCAACTGGCCCAAGCCCAGGCGCCAGGGGAGTGGGGCGCCTGCCAGCATTTGCCGCAGGCTGCGCAGCCCAACCAGCAGCAGGCCGCCCAGTACCAGCGCGGCAAGCAACCCGCCTGCCAGCAGGGCGAAGGTCAGCAGCAGGTCGAGGCTCAGGCGCCACATGATCAGGCCCAGCGCGAACAGGGCGGCGCCATAGACCAGCCAGCTGCTGGGCGGTACGGGCAGCAGATCACGGCGCAGTACACGCAGCGGTGGCACCTTGCCCAGTGCCGCGAGCGGGGGCAGGGCGAAACCGGCCAGGGCGACTAGCCCGGTGGCGATGCCGGCCAGGGCCGGGACGATGCCGCCAGGCGGCACCACGCTCGGCAGCAGGCCGTGCAACAGGCGGAACAGGCCCAGTTGCGCCAGCCAGCCGAGCAGGGCGCCCACCAGTGCCGCCAGCAGGCCAAGCATGGCCAGTTGCAGGCAGTACAGGCCCAATGCCTGATGGCGGGACAGCCCCAGGCAGCGCAGCAGTGCGCTGGCGTCCAGGCGCCGGGCCGCATAGCGGCTGGCCGACAGTGCCACGGCGACCCCTGCCAGCAGCACCGCCACCAGGCTAGCCATGTTCAGGTAGCGCTCGGCCTTGCCCAGGGCGCCGCCGATCTGCCGGTTACCATCGCGGGTGTCGAGCAGGCGCTGGTTGGCCGCGAGCGTCTTCTCCAGCCCCTGGCGGTACTGTGCCAGGGCCTGCGCATCCCCGCGCCACAGCTCACGGTAGCTGACCCGGCTGCCGGGCTGAATGACCCCGGTGGCCTCCAGGTCGGCGAGGTTCATCATCACCCGCGGGGTGAGGCTGTAGAAATTGTTGGCGCGGTCCGGCTCGTAGGTCAGTACGCGGCTCATGCGCAAGGTCTTCATGCCGACATCGATGCTGTCGCCGATGCTCAGGCCAAGGGCAGCGAGCAAGCGCGGCTCGACCCAGGCCTCGCCTGGCGGCGGGCCGCCGCCGGGTGTCTCCGTGGCATAAGGCGCCGGTGCACTGCGTACCTGGCCACGCAGGGGGTAGGCGCCATCGGCGGCTTTGATGCTCGACAGCTGAATGCCGGCGTCACCACCGACCACGCTGGTGAACTCCACAACCCGGGCGTGGCGCAGCCCCAGGGCGGTCCCGGCGTCGATTTGCTCCTGACGCGCTGGCGCACTGCCTTGCAATACCAGGTCGGCGCCAAGGAACTCGCTGGCGCGCAACTGCATGGCGCCATTGAGGCGAGCACCGAAATAGCCGATGGCGGTGCTGGCGGCTACAGCCACGAGCAGGGCGAAGAACAGCACGCGCACTTCGCTGGCGCGGATGTCGCGCAACAACTGGCGCAGCGCCAGGCCGCACAAGCGGGAAAGCGGCATGTGCTTCATCAGGCCTCCACCGGCGCCACCAGGCGGCCTGCTTCCAGTCGTATCAGGCGCCGGCAGCGGCTGGCCAGGCGTTCGTCATGGGTAACCAGAACCAGAGTGGTGCCGCGTTCCTTGTTCAGGTCGAACAGCAGGTCGCTGATACGCTCGCCAGTGTGGCTGTCGAGGTTGCCGGTGGGTTCGTCGGCGAACAGCACCGCAGGCTGGGCGGCGAAGGCCCGGGCAATGGCCACCCGCTGCTGTTCGCCACCGGACAACTGGCGTGGCGTGTGGGTCAGACGCTTGCCCAGGCCGACACGTTCGAGCAGGGTGCGGGCCTGTTCGCGAGCATCTCGGCGGCCGTCCAGTTCCAGTGGCAGCATGACGTTCTCCAGGGCATTGAGGCTGTCGAGCAGCTGGAACGACTGGAAGACGAACCCGACGTGCTCGGCGCGTACCCGGGCGCGCTGGTCTTCGTCCAGCGGCCCGAGGTCATGCCCGGCGAGGACAACCTTGCCGGCGCTGGGGCGATCGAGGCCGGCGAGCAGCCCGAGCAGGGTCGACTTGCCCGAACCGGAGGCGCCGACGATGGCCAGGCTGTCACCTTGGGCGAGGTCGAGGGAGAGTGCGTGCAGGATGGCTAGGTCACCTTCCGCACTGGGGACCACTTTGCTAAGGTTCTGCGCAACGAGAATGCTAGGGCCCATGGAGAATCCAATGCGAGTGTGGTGGTTGAGTGCCGGTCTGGCCCTGTATTGCCTGGCCCAGAGCGCGGCGGCGGGAACATTGCTGGTCGTCGGCGATAGTATCAGTGCCGGTTTTGGCCTGGATACCCGCCAAGGGTGGGTCTCTTTGTTGCAGACCCGGCTCAAGGACGAAGGTTTCGATGATCGCGTGGTCAACGCCTCGATCAGCGGCGACACCAGTGCAGGGGGCCAGGCGCGGCTGCCGGCGCTGCTTGCAGCGCACAAGCCTAGCTTGGTGGTGCTGGAATTGGGCGGCAACGATGGCCTGCGCGGGCAGCCACCAGAGCAATTGCAACAAAATCTTGCCTCGATGATCGAGCGGTCACGCGAGTCCGGGGCCAAGGTCGTGCTCCTGGGCATGCGTCTGCCGCCCAATTATGGGGTGCGCTACACCACGGCGTTCGCCAAGGTGTATGAACAGCTGGCAGCGGAGAAACAGGTGGCGCTGGTGCCGTTTTTCCTCGAGGGCGTGGGGGGTGTGCCAGAGATGATGCAGGCCGATGGCATCCATCCGGCGCAGGGGGCCCAGCAGCGCTTGCTGGAAAATGCCTGGCCGGCGATAAAACCCTTGCTCTGACGCTTTAAACGGGGCCGGCTTTCGGCTAATGTTGCGCCCCCCGTTTCGAGAGCCCCCAATGCCGCGCCCTGCCTGGTCCTTGTATGCCTACCAACTGATCGAGCCCGATGAGCAGCTCGATCTGTTCGCCTGCCAGGAAATCCGCGTTCACCTTGTCGCCCGGCAGCTCGAACTGGGTGTGCCGGTCGATCGCACCCTGTGTGGTGGCTTGCTACCGGCACAGCCTCGCTGGTCCGGCGTGCCGCGCTCGATCTACCGTGACGGCCGTCTGTGCGACCTGTGCCGGGCGATTCTCGACGCGCAGCGCCGCGGCATGCGCCCGGTATGGCCGCAACTTTGATGCAACCCTTGGCCTGAAACTGCGAGCGCCTTTCATCATCTGAAACGCATGGAAACCCCCTGTGGCTCCCGCTTGGTCCGGTGGGGGTGTACAATCGATTCTCTTGACCCACCTTTCGAAGGATTTACCGGATGTTGCCGCGCTTTCCCGCCGTCACCCGCTGCCTGACCCTGGCCGGCCTGCTGGTAGCAGGCCCCGCCGTTGCCCTGGAGTTGCCGTTGCCGCCTCCCGGTGAAGACGTCGTTGGCCAGGTGCAGGTGATCAAGGCCAAGTACGAGGACACCTTTGCCGACATCGGCACTGCCAACGACCTCGGCTACCTGGAGATGATCGCCGCCAACCCGGGGGTGGACCCATGGCTGCCGGGCGCCGGTACCGAGATCATCCTGCCGACCCGTTATGTGCTCCCGCCGGGGCCTCGCGAGGGCGTGGTCATCAACCTTGCCGAATACCGGCTGTACTACTTCCCCAAAGGGCAGAGCGTGGTGTACACCTTCCCGCTGGGCATCGGTCGTGAAGGCTGGGGGTCCCCCATCGCCAACACCAAGATCATTGCCAAGACCCCAAACCCGACCTGGACGCCACCGGCTTCGATCCGTGCCGAACACGCCGCCGATGGTGACATCCTGCCGACCGTGGTGCCGGCCGGGCCAGACAACCCGCTGGGGCCTTACAAGTTCACCCTGGGCGTGCCGGGTTATCTGATTCACGGCTCGAACAAGAAGTTCGGCATTGGCATGCGCACCAGCCACGGCTGCTTCCGCATGTTCAACAACAATGTGCTGGAGCTGTCGAAGATGGTCCCGGTCGGTACTCCAGTGCGCATCATCAACGAGCCGTACAAGTTCGGCATCAGTGGTGGCAAGGTATACCTCGAAGCGCATACGCCGCTCGACGATCACGGCGATCCTTCGGTGGTCGACAAGCACACTGCGGTCATCAATGCACTGCTCAAGCGTGAAGACCTTGCCAACAATGTACGCATGAACTGGGACATGGTTCGCGACGTGGTCGCCGCAGAAGATGGCATGCCGGTAGAAATTGCCGTGCCCGTCGACAACCAGGGTGCGGCTCCGATGGTGTCGAGCATTCCTCCAGAACTGCAGTAAGCCTTAGGGCGACAGGACTCAAGCCTGCTCAGGTCAAACGCCTGGTGCAGGCTTTTTCATTTGTGCTGTTTGCTTTTGTAGCGGCAATAAAAAAGCCGACCCCACTAGTGGGTCGGCTTCTTAACAATCCGTGAGGACTATTACTTGCGGCTGGCTTTGTCCAGCATACGCAGGGCGCGCTCGTTGGCTTCGTCAGCGGTCTGCTGAGCCTTCTGAGCGGCTGCCATTGCATCGTCAGCCTTACGGTAGGCTTCGTCAGCACGGGCTTGAGCGCGAGCGGCTGCGTCTTCAGTCGCAGTCAGACGAGCTTCGGTTTCTTTGGATACGCTGCTGCAACCGGTAGCCAGAACTGCGGCCAGAGCCAGAGCAGAGAATTTCAGAACGTTGTTCATCGTGTTCCCCTTCAAGGACTTTCTATTAAATAGCCATCTCTCAGGAAAGAGAAACTGGCCGGCGTACATAGTACCCATTACTTGTAGTAAGTAAACTGACTGAGCGCAAGAATGGTAAAAAAAATGTTGCTGAAGGGGGTGGTTGACAAGGTTTCCAGGCTTTTTCCGAACAGCCAGTACAGGCGGCGCAAGCGATTGTTGTATGGGAACTTTTTTGTTGAACTAACGGTGACTTTAAAGGTCCCTGTGCGTCTAAAGCCCAAGAGTGTCCGGCCGATGTTGCTGGTCAGTTCGTGCAGGGTTTGCTGCTCATGGCCGCGACTTTTAACCGATGCCACCTTGAGCAATCCGGGGTCCCGTGCCTACTATTTGATGGCCCGGCCCGGAAGAACCATTGCAATCGGGCTGCGGTCGAAGGGGCAAGAGGTGGCGCAGGCTCTGCACGAACGGGTTCCTCCGCCGGATACACCACCATCGGTTAAGGTAAAGGTCTGCCCAAAAGACCTGCGAGGAGTAGTGATGAGTGAAGCGCTGACCATCCACCATGACCAGGCCGGTCATCAGTTCGAGACCAACGTGGACGGTCATCGTGCCTACCTGACGTACATGGATCTGGGCAAGCAGACGCTGGATATCTATCGCACCTTCGTTCCAAACGCCCTGCGCGGCCGAGGGATCGCTGCAGCGCTGACCGAAAAGGCCCTGGAGTACGCCGACCAGATGGGCTACACGGTGATTCCTTCCTGCTCGTACGTTGAGCGCTACATGGAGCGCAAGCAGCGTCATTCGAGCAAGGCCTGACCGGGCTGGGCTCTACATGCAAAAACGCCGGGCAATGCCCGGCGTTTCGTTTTCTGGCAAAGCTCAGCCGCGCTTGCGCTGGGGCAGTACATCCTTGAGCTTGGCGTGCATGCTGCGCAGGGTTTTCTCGGTGGCAGGCCAGTCGATGCAGGCGTCGGTGACCGATACGCCGTACTGCAGATCTTCCAAATTCTTCGGGATCGACTGGGCGCCCCAGTTCAGGTGGCTTTCGACCATCAGACCAATGATCGACTGGTTGCCTTCGAGGATCTGGTTGGCGACGTTCTCCATGACCAGCGGCTGCAAGGCCGGGTCCTTGTTGGAGTTGGCGTGGCTGCAGTCGACCATGATGTTGGCCTTGATCTTCGCCTTGGCCAGGTCCTGCTCGCAAAGCGCAACGCTCACCGAGTCGTAGTTCGGTTTGCCATTGCCGCCACGCAGTACCACGTGGCCGTACGGGTTGCCCTTGGTAGTGACGATGGATACGCCACCTTCCTGGTTGATGCCCAGGAACCGGTGCGGCTTGGATACCGACTGAAGGGCATTGATGGCCACGGTCAGGCCGCCATCGGTGCCGTTCTTGAAGCCAACCGCCGAGGAAAGGCCCGAGGCCATCTCGCGGTGGGTCTGGGATTCGGTGGTGCGCGCGCCAATGGCCGACCAGCTGATCAGGTCTTGCAGGTACTGCGGTGAGATCGGGTCGAGCGCTTCAGTGGCGGTCGGCAAGCCCATCTCGGCCAGGTCCAGCAGCAGTTGGCGGCCGATGTGCAGGCCGTCCTGGATCTTGAACGAGTCATCCAGATAAGGATCGTTGATCAGGCCTTTCCAGCCAACCGTGGTGCGCGGCTTCTCGAAATAAACACGCATTACCAGGTACAGCGTGTCGGAAACTTCCTCTGCCAGCACCTTGAGACGCTCGGCGTATTCGTGAGCGGCCTTGATGTCGTGGATCGAGCAGGGGCCGACCACTACGAACAGGCGATGGTCTTTGCCGTCGAGGATATTGCGCACCACTTCGCGGCCGGCAGTAACGGTCTGCAAGGCTTTGGCGCTGAGAGGGATTTCCTTCTTGAGCTGATCGGGGGTGATCAAAGTCTCGTTGGAGGCAACGTTAAGGTCGTCGATCGGTAAATCAGCCATCGTGTTACTCGTCAGGTCACGGTGCCGGCCGCCAGCAATCCCCGTGCGGCCCAGCAGCAAGAATGTTCGCAGCGGGGAGCCGAACCTTAGCGCGTTACAGGGGGCGCGACAATGGGCTGCAGTGCGCCTGTGCAGGGTTTTTCCCTGGTGCAATAAGCTTGTACTGCTATTTAGGTGCGCAAAACGCCTCAATCGGTGTAGAAAAGCACACCGACATTTATCAGGAGATCAGCATGGACCCTCGCAAACCACGCATCGGCATTATTGGCAGTGGTGCCATCGGCGGCTTTTATGGCCTGATGCTGGCGCGGGCCGGGTTCGACGTGCATTTTCTGCTGCGCAGCGAATTTGCCGAGGTTCGAGCGCATGGCCTGAGGCTGGAAAGCGCTGTGCACGGGGACTGGCGCATGCCGGTTCAGGCGTATTCCAGCGTTGCCGACATGCCGCCGTGCGACTGGTTGCTGGTAGGCACAAAAGCCACCAGCAATGGCGAATTGGCGCCGCTGATTGCGCAGGCTTCGGCACCCGATGCCAAGGTGGTGCTGCTGCAGAACGGTTTGGGTGTCGAGGAACAGCTACGGCCAGCGTTGCCCGACAATCTGCACTTGCTCGGTGGCTTATGCTTCATCTGTGTCAACCGTGTGAGCCCTGGTGTGATACGCCATCAGGCGCTGGGCGCAGTCAACCTGGGCTATCACAGCGGCCCCGCCAGCGATGGGGGGGTGAGCATCGTAGAGGAGGGCGCCAGGCTGTTCCGCGCTGCGGGTGTCGACTCCCAGGCCATGGACGACCTCGGCCAGGCGCGCTGGCAGAAGCTGGTGTGGAACGTCCCCTACAACGGCCTTTCGGTGTTGCTCGGTGCCAGTACTTCGCCGCTGATGGCCGATGCTGACAGCCGTGAGCTTGTTCGGGCACTGATGGCCGAGGTGGTTCAGGGCGCTGCTGCCTGCGGTCATGAGCTGCCCGCCGGTTATGCCGAGCACTTGTTCCGGATCACCGAGCAGATGCCCGACTACTGGCCGAGCATGTACCACGATCACGTCCAGCAGCGGCCGCTGGAACTCCAGGCTATCTATGCCGAGCCTCTGGCCCGGGCGCAAGCGGCAGGCTGCAGCCTGCCGCGCATGCAGATGCTCTACCAGGCACTGGCCTTCGTCGACCGCGCCAATCGTGCTGGCTGAACCTCTACAGCCCGCATTGGCAGTGCGCCGGGCGGCCGAGCGCGCGCCCGGCGCGCTGCTAAGCTGAAGCTTGCTCTGCCGCCACGGCAGTCGAGGAGGTCGAATGATCCGCTCCATGCTGTACGCCACCGACCTCGGTGTCTACGCCCCTTTTGTCATGCAGCACGCATTGGCCCTGGCCCGCACGTTCGGCGCGGAACTGTATGTGATTCATGCCGTAGAGCCCATGGGGCAGTTCGCCGAATCCCTTTTGCAAAGCTACCTCGATGAGCAGACGCTCGACGCGTTGCACAGTGAGGGCGTCAATACAGTGATGGCTAACATCGAGCAGCGTGTGCTGGAGAACTTCCGTGAGGAATTGGGCGAGGACGCGGACCTGGCGGTGATCAAGGCGGTTCGGGTGCGCCAGGGTGATCCGGCCCAGGTCATCCTGGAGCAGGCGCAGCGTTTGAGTGTCGACCTGCTGATTTTTGGCAGCCACAGCGCCGGTGCCGGGGTGGACGTGCCAGTCGGTCGAACGGCTGTGCGCTTGCTGCAGTTATCCACGGTGCCGGTGTACATGGTGCCACTTTCGCAACATCTCGGTCGTAGGAAAACGTGAAGGTGGTGGTAGGCAGTTTCGGAGTGGCATGTAACAAAATAGTTCTATTTTTATTTCGGTAGCCACTAATATAGTTATATATCGTCGCTGCTTGCTGCCGCTGACTTACCGCTGATTCGAGGGGAACCTATGAAGCTTCAACAATTGCGCTACATCTGGGAAGTGGCGCACCACGACCTCAACGTCTCTGCGACGGCGCAAAGTCTGTATACCTCACAGCCGGGGATCAGCAAGCAGATTCGCCTGCTCGAGGATGAGCTGGGTGTTGAAGTGTTTGCCCGCAGCGGCAAGCATCTTACGCGTGTCACTCCCGCGGGGGAGCGCATCATCAATACCGCTGGCGAAATCCTGCGCAAGGTCGAAAGCATCAAGCAGATCGCCCAGGAATTCTCCAACGAGAAGAAGGGCACGTTGTCCATCGCCACCACCCATACTCAGGCGCGCTATGCGCTGCCGCCGATCATCAGTAGCTTCATCAAGCAGTACCCGGAAGTCGCCCTGCACATGCATCAGGGCTCGCCCATGCAGATTGCCGAGATGGCTGCGGACGGTACCGTCGACTTCGCCATTGCCACCGAGGCGCTGGAGCTGTTTGGCGATCTGATCATGATGCCGTGCTACAAATGGAACCGTTGCGTGGTGGTGCCGCAGGGCCACCCGCTGACCAAATTGCCGAAGCTGACGCTGGAAGCGGTCGCCGAATACCCGATCGTCACCTATGTGTTCGGTTTCACTGGCCGCTCCAAGCTGGATGAGGCCTTCAATCACCGTGGCCTGACACCTAAGGTGGTGTTCACTGCTGCCGACGCCGACGTGATCAAGACTTACGTGCGTCTGGGGCTGGGCGTGGGCATCGTGGCGAAGATGGCGGTGGACAGCAAGCTGGACAGCGACCTGGTGGCGCTCGATGCCAGTGAACTGTTCGAGGCCAGTATCACCAAGATCGGCTTCCGCCGCGGCACCTTCCTGCGCGGTTTCATGTGCGATTTCATCGAAAAATTCGCGCCGCACCTGACCCGTGAAGTCATGGCCAAGGCCATCCAGTGCCACAACAAGCAAGAGCTCGAAGAACTGTTTGCCGGGGTTGAGTTGCCTGTGCATTGACAGCAGCTTCAAGCTTCAAGCTGCAAGCTTCAAGAAAGAGCAGTCCGCGTGGGCTGCTCTTTCTTCTTGAGGCTGGAGAGTTGCAGCTTGAGGCTCGAGGCTCGAGGCTCGAGGCTTGCAGCTTGCAGCTTGCAGCTGCCTTCAGGCCTTGCTGATGAGGTTGCCGGCGTGCAGGCCGCATTCCTTTTGGGTCGACTCTTCCCACCACCAGCGGCCTTCACGTTCGTGCTGGTTCGGCAGCACCGGGCGGGTGCATGGCTCGCAACCAATGCTGATGAAGCCGCGTTCGTGCAGGCTGTTGTACGGCAGTTCGAGCATCCGGATGTAGCCCCAGACTTCCGCGCTGGTCATCTGCGCCAGCGGGTTGAATTTGTACAAGGGGCGTTCTGCTGTGGAGAAGGCACTGTCGAGTTCCAGTGCTGCCACCTGGCTGCGGGTGCCCGGGCTCTGGTCACGGCGCTGGCCGGTGGCCCAGGCGCTGACGGTGGCTAGCTTGCGCCGCAGCGGCTCGATCTTGCGGATGCCGCAGCACTCGCCATGGCCGTCCTTGTAGAAACTGAACAGGCCCTTTTCCTGGACGAACGGGTCGAGTTTCGCGCGATCCGGGCTGAGGATCTCGATCGGCAGGTTGTACTGCTCGCGCACCTGGTCGATGAACCGGTAAGTCTCAGGGTGCAGGCGGCCTGTGTCGAGGCTGAACACCTTGACCTGCTTGTTCAGTTTCCAGGCCATGTCGACCAGCACCACGTCCTCGGCGCCGCTGAAAGAGATCCAGAGATCGTCGCCGAAGTGCTCGAAGGCGAGCTTGAGGATGTCCTGCGGGGATTTGCTGGCATAGGTCGCGGCCAGGGCGGCGACGTCGAAGGGTTGGCTCATCAGGCGGTTTCCATCTTGGCTGTGGCGCTGTGCGCTCGTAATGAAGTGATGGTAACAAAAAATCGCAGGCTAGACGCTGTGCCTGTACCGGCCCTGGGCTGGGGCAGCCAGCGCTGGGTCACAGACTCTGCAAGGTTTCCATCAATACCCGCACCTTGGCGATCGACTCTTCGTATTCCGATTGCCAGTCGGAGTCCGCCACCACCGCGCCACCGCCCCAGCAGCTGACCTGGCCGTCCTTGATCAGTAGGCTGCGAATGGCGATGGAGCTGTCCATCTCACCGCGCACATCCACGTACAGCAACGACCCGCAATACAGCGCGCGACGGCTGGGCTCCAACTCGTCGATGATCTGCATGGCGCGGATCTTGGGGGCGCCGGTGATCGAGCCGCCAGGGAAGCTGTCGCCGATCAGGTCCAGTGCGTCCTTGTCGATGGCCAGTTGCCCGGTGATGCTGCTGACCAGATGGTGCACGTTGGGGTAGCTTTCCAGGCTGAACAGCTCCGGCACCTTCACCGAACCGATCTGGCAAGTGCGGCCCAGGTCGTTACGCAGCAGGTCGACGATCATCAGGTTTTCCGAGCGGTCCTTGGGGCTGTGGCGCAGCGCCTCGGCATTGCGGGCGTCTTCAGCCGGGTCGGCCGAGCGCGGGCGGGTGCCCTTGATCGGCCGGGTCTCCACCTGCCCCTGGCTGACGCGGATGAAGCGTTCTGGAGAAAAACTCAACAGAGCGCTGCCGTCGGCCAGTTGCTGGTAAGCAGAGAACGGCGTCGGGCAGGCCTTGCGCACTGCCTGGTAGGCGCCCCAGGGGTCGCCCTGGCACGGAGCACGGAAGCGTTGGGTCAGGTTGATCTGGTAGCAGTCACCGGCCTCTATGTAGCGCTGAACCTGGTCGAATGCTGCCTTGTATTGCCCAGGCTGCAAGTCGCCTGTCATGGCGGCGAGCAGGTGGAAATCGCCGCTGGCAGTGTCATCGGGTTTTTCAAACAAGGCGATCAGCCGCTCACGCTCGTCATCAGCCAGCTGGGGGTGGAACACCAGTTGGCTGGTGCCATGCTGGTGATCGGTCACCAACGCCCAGCCATACAACCCAAGCTGGGCGTCGGGCAGGCCAAGATCATCCTTGGCCAGGCACGGCAGGTGTTCCAGGCGTCGGCCGAAGTCGTAGCTGAGGTAGCCGATCAGGCCCCCGGCAAATGGCAGCTCGACACCCTCGGGCAAATGGGCAGGGCCAAGTTGTTTCAGGCTGGCGCGCAGCCGTTGCAGGAAGGCACGGCCATCTTCATCGGGCAGTACCTGCAAGTGTTGCAGCGGCCAGGCGCTGAGCAGGTCGAAGCGGCCGCGCTCGGCGCCTGGCCGGGCGCTGTCGAGCAGGATCGCTCCGGGCGCCTGGCGCAGGCGGGCGAAGTACGCGGCGGGTTCGGGCTGGTAGGGCAGGGGGTAGAGCGTACAGGTCGGCATCAGTGTGGACGGCGATGTAAAAGCGAGGAGGGCGATTGTAGACCTGTGCTGGAAATGCGCCTAGCGCCAGTGTGATTTTCCGGCAGTGTATTGAAGCCATCGCCGGCAAACCGGCCCCCAGGGGCTGCGTAGCCCATGCTGCGGGGGCCGGCTTGCCGGCGATGGGGCAAGGCTATCCGTGCGGATGCACGTGCCCGAACAGGCTTTGCGCCACCCGCACGCGCTGTTCGGCATCCTCGGTCACACCGTCCTTGGCCAGCGCCTCGATGTGCGCCTCGATGGCATGGGTACGCTGGGTCAGCCCGGTGTCGTTGGCGATCTGGATGTTCAGCCCTGGGCGAGCATTGAGTTCGAGAATCAATGGCCCTTTGTCCTGGTCCAGCACCATGTCCACACCGATGTAGCCCAGGCCGCACAGCTCATAGCAGCCAGCGGCCAGCTTCATGAAGCCTTCCCAGTTCGGCAGCTGTACGCCATCCACCGCATTTGTAGTGTCCGGGTGCTTGCTGATGATGTTGTTCAGCCAGGTGCCGCGCAGGGTCACTCCGGTGGCCAGGTCCACGCCTACACCGATGGCGCCCTGGTGCAGGTTGGCCTTGCCGCCGGACTGGCGGGTTGGCAGCCGCAACATGGCCATCACCGGGTAGCCCATCAGCACGATGATGCGGATGTCAGGCACGCCTTCGTAGCTGATGCTCTTGAAGATCTGGTCGGGGGTTACCCGGTACTCGATCAGCGCGCGGTCGCGATGCCCGCCGAGCGAGTACAGGCCGGTAAGGATGCTGGAGACCTGATGCTCGATCTCTTCATGGCTGATGATCTTGCCGGAAACGGTGCGGTAGCGGTCCTCGAAACGGTCGGCAATCACCAGGATGCCGTCACCGCCGGCGCCCTGGGCCGGCTTGATGACGAAATCGTTGCGCCCGCCGATGATCTGGTGAAGCTTGTCGATCTGCTTCTCGGTCTCGATGATGCCGTACATTTCAGGCACGTGAATGCCTGCTGCCAGCGCACGCTCCTTGGTGATGATCTTGTCGTCGACGATCGGGTACAGGTTGCGCTTGTTGTACTTCAGCACATAGTCCGCATTGCGGCGGTTGATACCCATGATGCCCCGGGCCTCCAGGGCTTTCCACGTCTTGATCAGGCCAAACATCAGGCGTCAGCCTTCTTCAGGAATGCCTTGAAGCGCACCAGCTCGGTCAGGCGGTAGCCGCGGTAGCGACCCATCGCCAGCATGAAGCCCACCAGGACCAGCAGTACCGCCGGGAAGGTGAAGACGAAGTACACCAGCTCCGGCACCATCATCAGCAGGTGGGCAAGCGACGCTGCGAACAGGGTGCCGATCGCCACTTTCATGGCATGGCCGCCGCCACGTTCTTCCCAGGTGATCGACAGGCGCTCGATGGTCATGGTCAGGATCACCATCGGGAACAGCGCCACCGACAGGCCGCGCTCCAGCCCCAGCTTGTGGCTGAACAGGCTGATGGCGGCAATCAATACCACGACGAAGGTCAGTACCACCGAGAGGCGCGGCAGCATCTGCAGCTTGAGGTGCTCCAGGTAGGAGCGCAGCGACAAGCCCAATGCCGTGATGACGGTGAACAGCACGATGCCGAAGCCCAGTTGGGTCTCGCGGAACGCCAGGGCGATCAGGACCGGTGTGAACGTGCCCAGGGTCTGAATGCCGATCAGGTTGCGCAGGACCAGGATCACCAGCACGCCGATCGGGATCATCACCATGATCATGAAGGTCTGCTGGGTCTGCAGCGGCAGGCCGTACAGCGAGTATTCGAGGAAGTCGGCGTCGGTGTTCTCGTCGGTCAGCTTGGCCAGGCGGATGGCGTTCATCTCGCTGTTGTTCATGCTGAACGTGACGTTGGCTTTCTTGCCGCCATCGACGGTGACCAGGTTGTCATCACCGGTCCACCACAACAGGCGGTCGCTGGGCAGGCCCTGCTCACCGGTGTCCGGATTGAAGTACAGCCAGTCGTTGCCGTTGAAGCTGCGCAGCCAGAGTTCGGGGGACTGCGGCGTATCGGCCACCAGGCGGATGGTATGGACCTTCTCCATCGGCACATGCGCGATCGACAGCAGCAGGTCGATGACCTGGGCCTTCTTCATGGGCGAGGTATCGCCGGCCAGCAGCAGCTTGACGTTGTCGTCGTTGAGGTTGTTGACCCGCTTGATGGTTTCGCTGACGAAGGTCTCGACGTCGGCGGAATGCTGGCGGATCGGCGCCATCAGCGCTTCCGCGGCGATCTTCTCAGGGCCCTCTACCGCCAGGCTATCGCGGAAGGTCGGGCCTTTGATGGCGGACTTTTCGCTGCTGTAGCGCTTGGTCAGCACCAGGCGATAGTAGAGGGTCTGGTTGCCGCTGGCGCGGCGGGCCGACCAGGTTACCTTGCGGTTGCCATCGGCGCGGTTGACGCTGACCCCGTAGTTGTTGGAGATGAAGCTCTCGTTGAGGCTGACGTAGTCGCGGTTCAGCGGCGGTACGAACATTTGTACCTTGACCGGGTCCTTGCTGTTGGCCACGAACTCGACCTTGGCGTCGATGTTCCAGAGGTCGTCGGTTTCGTCTTCGGTCACCGGGATGCCGAGGAAGAAGATCTGATAAGCCGTGACCGCCACGCCCAGCAGCACCAGTACGGTGATCAGGACTTTCAGATGGAGGGTAAGAGAGCGCATCGGGATTACTCTGCTTTGGGAGCGTCGGTGGCACAGGCAGGTTTGCCGGCCGCGTATTTAAGGCTTGGGTCGACCAGCGCGTCGAAGTGCTTGAGCGCCTCGGAACCGATCAGCAGCGGGAACTGGAACGCGCTACGGTCGGTGAGGTTGACTTCGATGGTGCGAAGGGCCTGGCCCATGCAGATTTCGAGTTCGATGACCGGGCGGGCGGTATAGGCCTTGCCCGATTCGGCATCATAGTCGCCTGCGCGGCGCTTGATCTTGCTGACGCGCGCCAATGGGCGTTCGATGGGGTGCGAATGGGCGGCGTCAATGGCCAGGTAGAAACGCACCCAGCTTTCGCCGTTGCGCTTGAAACGCTTGATGTCGCGGGCACTCAGTGACGCGGTCTTGGCGCCGGTGTCGAGTTTGGCGGCCACTTCCAGGTCGAGTTCGCCAAGGCGGGCGTATTCATTAAGACCGTACACGGTCTTGCCCGCCGCCTGGCCAAGGGCCGGCAGCAGGGTGAGGCATAACAGCAATAAAACGGGTGTAAGTCTCATAGTCCTGGCGCGGTGCTGTGCTGGGTTCGGGGCAAGGCGACTGGCAGGTACTGCGCAAGCTTCCTCGGTTCATCTGTCAACAACATGAATGGATGACAGAAACGCTATCCATACTCCGTTGGAGGCGCGGCATTCTATCACGCCGAGGCCTTGGCGCCAGCGCGTCGCGATCTGACAACGCCATCACTCATTAAGTTCGCGCTTGGAAGATTGTCGACAATGTTCATTTTTGCTTTGACTGCTTGAGCTAGTTTCGTTAGTTTCTGTTCAAGAGCTTACCAAGGTGTCAACAATATGCTGGACGTCATCACCCCCAGCCCCTCGATGTCGGATGAAACGGAAACCTTGTCCGAGAACGTTTTTCGGCGCATCCAGGCTGCGATCGTCAGCGGGGAAATTGCCCCAGGCAGCAAGATCTCCGAGCCGGAGCTCGCGCGAACCTATGGCATCAGCCGGGGCCCGCTGCGTGAGGCCATCCATCGCCTGGAGGGCCAGCGCCTGTTGGTGCGGGTGCCGCATGTGGGGGCGCGTGTGGTGTCGCTCAGTCATGCCGAACTGATCGAGTTGTACGAAATCCGTGAGTCGCTCGAGGGCATGGCATGCCGCCTGGCCGCCGAGCGCATGAGCCAGGGCGAAATCGATGAGCTGCGCCGGGTGCTGGACACCCACGAGCGCGACGCAGCGTTCCAGGCGGGGCTGGGCTATTACCAGCAGGAAGGCGATTACGACTTCCATTACCGGATCATCCAGGGCAGTGGCAACCAGACCCTGGTCAAGATGCTCTGCGGCGAGCTGTACCAGCTGGTGCGCATGTACCGCATCCAGTTTTCCGCCACGCCCAACCGCCCGCGCCAGGCTTTTGCCGAACACCACCGCATTCTCGATGCCATCGCCGACCGTGACGGCGAGCTTGCCGAACTCCTGATGCGCCGCCACATCGGCGCGTCCAAACGCAACATCGAGCGTCACTACCTGGACGCCAACAACAACAGCCTTTGAGGTGAGAAATGACTGTGAAGAGCACCCCTGGTCAGCGTTTTCGCGATGCCGTTGCCGCCGAGCATCCTCTGCAGGTGGTCGGTGCCATCAACGCCAACCATGCGCTGCTGGCCAAGCGCGCCGGCTTCAAGGCCATCTACCTGTCCGGTGGGGGTGTCGCCGCGGGTTCGCTGGGCTTGCCGGACCTGGGCATTACCGGCCTGGATGACGTGCTGACCGATGTGCGGCGCATCACCGACGTGTGCGACCTGCCATTGCTGGTAGATGTCGACACCGGCTTTGGCGCCTCGGCCTTCAACGTTGCGCGCACCGTGCGTTCGATGAGCAAGTTCGGTGCTGCCGCCATTCATATCGAAGATCAGGTAGGCGCCAAACGCTGCGGCCATAGGCCGAACAAAGAGATCGTCTCCCAGCAGGAGATGGTCGACCGCATCAAGGCTGCGGTCGATGCCCGTACCGATGACAGCTTCGTGATCATGGCCCGTACCGATGCCCTGGCCGTGGAAGGCCTGAACGCAGCGCTGGACCGTGCTGCCGCCTGCATCGAGGCCGGAGCCGACATGATCTTCCCTGAGGCCATTACCGAACTGCAGATGTACAAGACCTTTGCCGACCGGGTGAAGGCGCCGATCCTGGCCAATATCACCGAGTTCGGTGCCACGCCATTGTTCACCACCGAGGAGCTGGCAGGGGTGGACGTGTCGTTGGTGCTGTACCCGTTGTCGGCGTTCCGCGCCATGAACAAGGCCGCCGAGAATGTCTACACCGCACTGCGTCGCGACGGCACGCAGAAGAATGTGATCGACACCATGCAGACCCGCATGGAGCTCTACGATGCCATTGGCTACCACGCGTTCGAGCAAAGCCTCGATGCGCTGTTTGCCCAGAAGAAAGGCTGAGCCCATGCTGGCCTCATCGCCGGCAAGCCGGCTCCCACAGGTACAGCGCCTGCCAGGAGCTTGCACACAGGTCAGCACCAAGCTAGGAGCTTGCACACAGGTACAGCACCAATACAGAGGCTTGCACAGTTGACTGTGGGAGCCGGCTTGCCGGCGATGAGGCCGGTACAGGCAGCCTGAATCAGCCAGAACGATATCCATAACAAGTTCAAGAAAGGAGAAACACCATGGCCGAAGCAAAAGTACTCAGCGGCGCAGGCCTGCGTGGCCAGGTGGCCGGTCAGACCGCACTGTCGACCGTAGGCCAGGCCGGGGCCGGCCTGACCTACCGGGGCTATGATGTGCGCGACCTGGCAGCAGGCGCCGAATTCGAAGAAGTGGCGTACCTGCTGCTATACGGTGAGTTGCCCAGCGAAGCAGAACTTGCCGATTACAAACACAAGCTCAAGGGCCTGCGCGACCTGCCGCAGGCACTCAAAGAAGTGCTCGAGCGCATCCCGCGCGACGCCCACCCGATGGACGTCATGCGCACCGGCTGTTCGGTGCTGGGTACGCTGGAACCAGAATTGACCTTCGACGCCCAGCAGGACAAGACCGATCGCCTGCTGGCACTGTTCCCGGCGGTGATGTGCTACTGGTACCGCTTCACCCACCATGGCGTACGTATCGATTGCACCAGCGATGAGGACACCCTTGGCGGCCATTTCCTGCACCTGTTGCACGGCAAGAAGCCGAGCGAGTTGCACGTCAAGGTAATGAACGTTTCGCTGATCCTGTATGCAGAGCACGAGTTCAACGCATCGACCTTCACCGCCCGGGTCTGCGCCTCGACGCTGTCGGACCTGTACTCCTGCGTGACGGCAGCCATCGGCTCACTGCGCGGCCCACTGCACGGCGGCGCCAACGAGGCGGCGATGGAGCTGATCGAGCGCTTCCAGAATCCCCAGGAAGCTACCGCAGAGTTGCTGCGCATGCTCGAGCGCAAGGACAAGATCATGGGCTTCGGCCATGCCATCTACAAAGAGTCCGACCCGCGCAACGAGGTGATCAAGGGGTGGTCGAAACAATTGGCCGATGCAGTCGGCGACAAGGTGCTGTTCCCGGTCTCCGAAGCCATCGACAAGACCATGTGGGAGCAGAAACGTCTGTTCCCCAACGCCGATTTCTACCATGCATCGGCGTACCACTTCATGGGCATCCCGACCAAGCTGTTCACCCCGATCTTTGTCTGCTCGCGCCTGACCGGCTGGGCCGCGCACGTGTTCGAACAGCGCGCCAACAACCGCATCATCCGCCCGAGCGCCGAGTATGTCGGTGTCGAGCAGCGCCAGTTCGTGCCGATCGAGCAGCGCTGAAACAGCAGGCCCTGTAGCGAACCTGTGGGAGCCGGCTTGCCGGCGATGAAGGCGCCGCCTGATCCGGCCCGATCGCCGGCAACCTTGCTCCCATGATGACTGCAGCGCCTGTGCGTGTATCCACGACCGTAACGTGACCGAGCCTGATAATTCTATGAACACCGCATACCGCAAAAACCTGCCAGGCACGGACCTGGACTATTTCGACGCCCGTGCCGCGGTCGAGGCCATCAAGCCGGGTGCCTACGACAACCTGCCTTACACCTCGCGGGTGCTCGCCGAAAACCTGGTGCGCCGCTGCGACCCTGCAAGCCTGAATGCCTCGCTCGGCCAGCTGATCGAACGCAAGCGCGATCTCGACTTCCCGTGGTTCCCGGCCCGCGTGGTGTGCCACGACATCCTCGGCCAGACCGCGCTGGTCGACCTCGCCGGCCTGCGCGACGCCATCGCCGAGAAGGGGGGCGACCCGGCGGCGGTCAACCCGGTCGTGCCGGTGCAACTGATCGTCGACCATTCGCTGGCCGTCGAGTGCGGTGGCTTCGACCCGCAGGCCTTTGACAAGAACCGCGCCATCGAAGACCGTCGCAACGAAGACCGCTTCCACTTCATCAACTGGACCAAGAAGGCGTTCAAGAACGTCGATGTGATCCAGCCCGGTAACGGCATCATGCACCAGATCAACCTGGAGAAAATGTCGCCGGTTGTCCACAGCGATGGCGGTGTGGCCTACCCGGACACTTGCGTGGGCACCGACAGCCATACCCCGCATGTCGACGCCCTGGGCGTGATCGCCATCGGCGTTGGCGGCCTTGAGGCCGAAAACGTCATGCTGGGCCGCGCCTCGTGGATGCGCCTGCCGGAAATCGTCGGCGTGGAGCTCAGCGGCAAGCTGGCAGCCACTATCACCGCTACCGACCTGGTGCTGGCCTTGACCGAGTTCCTGCGCAAGCAGAGGGTGGTTGGCGCCTACCTCGAGTTCTACGGCGAAGGTGCACGCGCCCTGACGCTCGGCGACCGTGCGACCATCTCCAACATGGCGCCGGAATACGGTGCAACCGCTGCAATGTTCGCCATCGACCAGCAGACCATCGACTACCTGAAACTGACCGGCCGTGAAGATCAGCAGGTCAAGTTGGTGGAGACTTACGCCAAAGCCACGGGCTTGTGGGCTGACGCCCTGGCCAACGCTGAATACGAACGCGTGCTGAACTTCGACCTGTCGAGCGTGGTGCGCAACATGGCCGGGCCGTCCAACCCGCATGCCCGGGTTGCCACCAGCGACCTGGCGGCCAAGGGTATCGCCGGTGCCTGGGACGAGGTGCCGGGGCAGATGCCTGACGGCGCAGTGATCATCGCTGCGATCACCAGCTGCACCAACACCAGCAACCCACGCAACGTGATCGCCGCCGGCCTGCTGGCGCGCAATGCCAACAAGCTCGGCCTGGCGCGCAAGCCGTGGGTCAAGTCGTCGCTCGCCCCAGGCTCCAAGGCCGTGCAGCTGTACCTGGAGGAAGCGGGGCTGGAGAAGGAGCTGGAGCAATTGGGCTTCGGTATCGTCGCCTTCGCCTGTACCACCTGCAACGGCATGTCCGGTGCGTTGGACCCGGTGATCCAGCAGGAAATCATCGACCGTGACCTTTATGCGACGGCGGTGCTCTCGGGCAACCGCAACTTCGATGGACGCATCCACCCGTACGCCAAGCAGGCATTTCTGGCCTCGCCGCCGCTGGTAGTGGCCTATGCCATTGCCGGCACGATTCGCTTCGACATCGAGAAAGATGTGCTGGGCGTGGTCGATGGTCAGGAAATCCGCCTCAAGGACATCTGGCCGAGCGACGAAGAGATCGACGCGGTGGTGGGCGCTGCGGTCAAGCCGGAGCAGTTCCGCAAGGTGTACATCCCGATGTTCGCTATCGAGCAAGACCGAGGGCCGAAAGTGGCGCCGCTTTACCAGTGGCGTCCGACAAGCACCTACATCCGCCGCCCGCCTTACTGGGAAGGCGCCTTGGCCGGTGAGCGCACGTTGCGCGGCATGCGTGCATTGGCGGTGCTGCCGGACAACATCACCACCGATCACCTGTCACCTTCCAATGCCATCCTGCTCGACAGCGCGGCGGGTGAATACCTGGCCAAAATGGGCCTGCCGGAGGAGGACTTCAACTCCTACGCCACCCACCGCGGCGACCACCTGACGGCGCAGCGTGCCACCTTCGCCAACCCCAAACTGTTCAACGAGATGGTGCGCAAGGCCGATGGCAGCGTGCAGCAGGGTTCGCTGGCGCGCCTCGAGCCGGAGGGCAAAGTAATTCGCATGTGGGAAGCCATCGAAACCTACATGCAGCGCAAGCAGCCGCTGATCATCGTTGCCGGTGCCGACTACGGCCAAGGCTCGTCCCGCGACTGGGCGGCCAAGGGTGTGCGGCTCGCCGGAGTCGAGGCGATCGTTGCCGAGGGCTTCGAGCGCATCCACCGCACCAACCTGGTGGGCATGGGCGTGTTGCCGCTCGAGTTTCTGCCGGGCACCGACCGCAAGACCCTGGGCCTGGATGGCAGCGAGACCTATGACGTGGCAGGTGAGCGCAAGCCGCGTGCAACCTTGACGCTGGTGATAACGCGCAGCAATGGCGAACGGCTCGAAGTGCCGGTGACCTGCCGGCTCGATACCGCCGAAGAGGTGTCGATCTACGAGGCGGGCGGGGTACTGCAGCGCTTCGCCCAGGACTTCCTCGAGGCATCGGCCTGAGTAGTCGGCGCCTGTTATGCAGCCCGTCGCCGGTAAGCCGGTGATGGGCTGCAGAACAAGCGCCGAGGGTTATTGCATATTCAGACAGGACAGCACAGCCATGGCACACGCACCGCAAATCAAGATCCCCGCCACCTACATCCGCGGCGGCACCAGCAAAGGCGTGTTCTTCCGCCTGCAGGACCTCCCTGAGCGAGCGCAAGCCCCAGGGCCGGCCCGTGACGCACTGCTGCTGCGGGTCATCGGCAGCCCTGACCCCTACGCCAAGCAGATCGATGGCATGGGCGGCGCTACCTCAAGCACCAGCAAAACCGTGATCCTGTCGCAAAGCACCCAGCCCGACCATGACGTCGACTACCTGTTCGGCCAAGTAGCCATCGACAAGGCCTTCGTCGACTGGAGCGGCAACTGCGGCAACCTGTCTGCTGCTGTCGGATCGTTCGCCATCAGCAGCGGCTTGGTCGAGCCGTCGCGCATCCCGCGCAATGGTGTGGCCACCGTGCGTATCTGGCAGGCCAATATCGGCAAGACCATCATCGCTCATGTACCGATCACCGAAGGCGAGGTGCAGGAAACGGGCGACTTCGAACTCGACGGCGTGACGTTCCCGGCCGCCGAGGTGCAACTGGAATTCCTTGATCCGGCGGCCGATGAGGGCGAGGGCGGCGGTGCGATGTTCCCTACCGGCAACCTGGTGGATGAACTGGAGGTGCCCGGTATCGGTACCTTCAAAGCCACATTGATCAACGCCGGTATCCCGACCATTTTCCTCAATGCCGCCGACATCGGTTATGCCGGCACCGAACTGCAGGATGCGATCAATGGTGATGCGCAGGCGTTGGCGCGTTTCGAGGCGATCCGTGCCCATGGCGCCGTGCGCATGGGGCTGATCGAGCATGTCGACCAGGCGGCCGGGCGTCAGCACACACCGAAGGTGGCTTTCGTTGCACCGCCAAGCACCTACACTGCCTCCAGTGGCAAGGCTGTCGAGGCGGCTGACATCGACCTGCTGGTGCGTGCACTTTCCATGGGCAAGTTGCACCACGCGATGATGGGTACTGCTGCGGTGGCCATCGGTACCGCTGCTGCCATTCCAGGTACGCTGGTCAACCTCGCTGCTGGCGGGGGCGAGCGCAGTGCTGTGCGCTTCGGCCATCCCTCCGGCACCTTGCGGGTCGGGGCTCAGGCCAGCCAGGTGGAGGGCGAGTGGACGGTGACCAAGGCAATCATGAGTCGTAGTGCCCGTGTATTGATGGAAGGCTGGGTGAGGGTGCCTGGCGACAGCTTCTGACGCACTTGGCGCTTGGCTTTGAATCAGCAAGGCCGCTACGCGGTCCAGCGCCGGCAAGCCGGTTCCTGCATCGACCTTGTGGGAGCCGCATTGCCGGCGCCGGGTGGCGTAGCAGCCCCAATCAAAGGAGCTGCAAATGAGCGCCAACGTAGACCTGAACGAGCGCCCTGACTACGACGGGGTGCTGCAAACCCTTGCCGATTACGTTCTTACCTACCGCGTCGAGTCCTCCGAAGCGCTGGACACCGCACGCAACTGCCTGATGGACACCCTGGGCTGTGGCCTGTTGGCCCTGCGCTTTCCAGAGTGCACCAAGCACCTCGGCCCGCTGGTGGAGGGTACGGTGGTACCCAATGGCGCCCGGGTGCCCGGCACCAGTTACCGGCTCGACCCGGTCAAGGCCGCCTGGGATATCGGCTGCACCGTGCGCTGGCTGGACTACAACGATACCTGGCTTGCCGCCGAGTGGGCCCACCCTTCCGATAACCTCGGGGGGATCCTTGCGGTAGCTGATCACCTGTCGCAAAAGCAGGTGGCCAGGGGTGAAAGCCCGCTGCTGATGCGCGCAGTGCTTGAGGCCATGGTCATGGCCCATGAGATTCAAGGTGTGCTGGCCCTGGAGAACGCCTTCAATCGTGTCGGACTGGACCACGTGCTGCTGGTCAAGGTGGCGTCCACGGCCGTGTGCGCCAAGCTGATGGGTGCCAACCGTGAACAACTGCTCTCGGCCCTGTCTCATGCCTTCGTCGATGGCCAGGCGCTGCGCACCTACCGCCATGCACCCAATGCCGGCTCGCGCAAGTCGTGGGCTGCCGGCGATGCGTCCAGCCGGGGCGTGCGCCTGGCCGATATCGCGCTGCGTGGCGAAATGGGTGTGCCCGGTGTGCTGACTGCGCCGCAGTGGGGTTTTTACGACGTGTCGTTCAGCCACACCAACAAGGACCTGGCGCTCAAGCCTTCTGCCCAGCAGGCGCTCCGCGTACCGCAGGCGTTGGCCAGTTACGTGATGGAAAACGTGTTGTTCAAGGTCAGTTTCCCGGCCGAGTTCCACGCCCAGACCGCCTGTGAAGCGGCAGTCAGCCTGCATCCGCAAGTGCGTAACCGCCTGCACGAAGTCGACCGTATCGTCATCACCACCCAGGAATCGGCCATTCGCATCATCTCCAAGGTCGGCCCGCTGGCCAATGCTGCCGATCGCGACCACTGCCTGCAGTACATGGTGGCGGTGCCGCTCATCTTCGGTCATCTGGTGGCCGAGCATTACGAGGATGCTTTCCACGCTGCCCATCCGAGCATCGACCGTCTGCGCGAAAAGATGGAAGTGGTCGAGGACCCTCGTTTCAGCCGCGAATACCTGGAGCCGGACAAGCGCTCGATCGCCAATGGCTTGCAGGTGTTCTTCAAGGATGGCAGCAGTACCGAACAGGTAGTGGTGGAGTACCCGGTCGGGCACCGGCGCCGACGCGGGGAGGGCATCCCCTTGCTGGAAACCAAGTTCAGGGACAACTTGGCGACGCGGTTTTCGCGTCAGCGTTGCCTGGAGATTTTCGCGCTGTGTGGCGATCAACAGCGGCTGGAGGCCACGGCGGTCCACCGCTTCGTGGATTTGTTCGTGATCTGAGGCGAGCAAGGGCAATAAAAAACCCGGCATGAATGCCGGGTTTTTTTGTGGCTTACAGCTGATTACGCTTGAACAACCGGGATCTTGGCGTTGGCCGCAGCTTCGCGGAACTCAGCGATCTGGTCGAAGCTCAGGTAGCGGTAAACGTCGGCAGCCATGCTGTCGATGTCTTTCGCGTACTGCATGTACTCCTCGACAGTCGGCAGCTTGCCGATGATCGATGCGACAGCAGCCAGCTCGGCCGATGCCAGGTAGACGTTGGTGGCATCGCCCAGGCGGTTCGGGAAGTTACGGGTCGAGGTGGAAACCACGGTCGAACCGGTCTGCACACGTGCCTGGTTGCCCATGCACAGCGAGCAGCCTGGCATTTCCATGCGCGCACCGGCCTTGCCGTAGATGCCGTAGTAGCCTTCTTCGGTCAGCTGGTGAGCGTCCATCTTGGTTGGCGGAGCCAGCCACAGACGGGTCGGAATACCGCCCTTGACCTTCTCCAGCAGCTTACCGGCAGCGCGGAAGTGGCCAATGTTGGTCATGCACGAACCGATGAACACTTCGTCGATCTTCTCGCCCTGTACCGACGACAGCAGGCGGGCGTCGTCCGGGTCGTTCGGCGCGCAGAGCACAGGCTCCTTGACGTCGGCCAGGTCGATTTCGATGATTTCGGCGTATTCGGCATCGGCGTCAGCCGACAGCAGCTCAGGCTTGGCCAGCCAGGCTTCCATCGCCTGGGCGCGACGCTCCAGGGTGCGGGCATCGCCGTAGCCTTCGCCGATCATCCAGCGCAGCAGGGTGATGTTCGACTGCAGGTACTCGGCGATGGCCTTCTCTGGCAGCTTGATGGTGCAGCCGGCAGCGGAACGCTCGGCCGAGGCGTCGGACAGCTCGAACGCTTGCTCGACGGTCAGTTCGTCCAGGCCTTCGATTTCCAGGATGCGGCCGGAGAAGGCGTTTTTCTTGCCTTTCTTCTCGACGGTCAGCAGGCCCTGCTGGATGGCGTAGTAAGGGATGGCGTGTACCAGGTCACGCAGGGTGATGCCTGGTTGCAGTTTGCCCTTGAAGCGCACCAGGATCGACTCTGGCATGTCCAGCGGCATGACGCCGGTAGCGGCGGCGAAGGCCACCAGGCCGGAACCGGCCGGGAACGAGATGCCGATCGGGAAGCGGGTGTGCGAGTCGCCACCGGTACCGACGGTGTCAGGCATCAGCATGCGGTTCAGCCAGCTATGGATGATGCCGTCGCCTGGGCGCAGCGACACGCCGCCACGGGTGCGGATGAAGTCTGGCAGGGTGTGGTGGGTGGTGACGTCGATCGGCTTCGGATAGGCCGCGGTGTGGCAGAACGACTGCATCACCAGGTCAGCGGAGAAGCCCAGGCACGCCAGGTCTTTCAGCTCGTCGCGGGTCATCGGGCCAGTGGTGTCCTGGGAGCCGACGGTGGTCATCTTCGGCTCGCAGTAAGCACCTGGGCGCACGCCCTGGCCTTCCGGCAGGCCGCACGCACGGCCGACCATTTTCTGGGCCAGGGTGAAGCCCTTGCCGGAATCGGCAGGCTGCTCTGGCTTCTTGAACAGGTCGGATGCACCCAGGCCCAACTCGGCACGGGCTTTATCGGTCAGGCCACGGCCGACGATCAGCGGGATGCGGCCACCAGCGCGGACTTCATCCAGCAGTACTTCGGTTTTCAGCTCGAAGCTGGTGACCAGCTCGTCGCTGTCGTGACGGCGTACTTCACCTTTGTAGGGGTAAACGTCGATGACGTCGCCCATGGCCAGGTTGGTGCAATCGAATTCGATCGGCAGGGCGCCGGCGTCTTCCATGGTGTTGTAGAAGATCGGGGCGATCTTGGTGCCGAAGCAGAAGCCACCGGCGCGCTTGTTCGGTACGTACGGGATGTCGTCGCCGAAGAACCACAGCACCGAGTTGGTGGCGGATTTACGCGAAGAGCCGGTACCGACCACGTCACCGACGTAGGCGACCGGGAAACCCTTGGCCTTGACGGCTTCGATCTGCGCCAGCGGGCCGACCGAGCCAGGCTGCTGCGGCTCGATGCCGTCGCGGGCCATTTTCAGCATGGCCAGGGCGTGCAGCGGGATGTCAGGGCGCGACCAGGCGTCCGGGGCAGGGGACAGGTCGTCGGTGTTGGTTTCGCCGGGCACCTTGAACACGGTCAGGGTGTACTTGTCGGCGATGGCCGGACGCGAGGTGAACCACTCGCCGGCAGCCCAGGATTCCAGCACGGCCTTGGCGTGCACATTGCCCGCCTTGGCTTTTTCGGCCACGTCGTGGAAGGCATCGAACATCAGCAGGGTGTGCTTGAGCTTTTCGGCCGCGACGGCGCCCAGTTCGGCGTCATCCAGCAGCGCGACCAGCGTTTCGATGTTGTAGCCACCTTGCATGGTGCCCAGCAGCTCGGTGGCGTGCTTGCGGTCGATCAGTGGCGAGGTGGCTTCACCCTTGGCCACGGCAGACAGGAAGGCAGCCTTGACGTAGGCAGCCTCGTCGACTCCTGGTGGAACGCGGTGGGTGATCAGGTCTACGAGGAAGGCTTCTTCGCCGGCCGGCGGGTTTTTCAGCAGCTCGACCAGGCCTGCAGTTTGTTCGGCGTTCAGCGGCTGGGGCACGATACCCAGGGCGGCACGCTCTTCGATGTGTTTGCGGTAGGCTTCAAGCACAGTTATTACCCTCATCAGTGGTCCCTAAAGGGAGTCCGGGACGCTCATCCAGCATTCTCTGCACCCATGCGCCATCACGGCTTCTTGGGCCGCATAGCCAGGGTCGCAGAGAATCCTTACAGAAGCTGCTTTCAAAGTTTTACGCCTGCAGAACGGGGGCTGATGAGGGCTGGCACGGGCATGCGGGGGGTGCATGGCCCGGGCCAACGCCGTTCTACCGGATCAACTGTGCTCGTGACGCTTTGAAAACAGCTTCCAACGGACATTGTTGCCTTGAAAAGGCGGGATGATTCTACGGCAAATTGTCGCAGAAGGTAAGGCGGCGAACGTGACTTTAACGAGTGACCCTGGTTAGACAAAGGGCTAACATGGGCCTGTGTTCCACCGCCAAGCCGTTGTTTTTCCATGCCCAACCAGTCCATCAAGACCCCTTGCGTCGGCCTTTGCTCCACGGTGTATGGAGATATCGTGTGCCGTGGCTGCAAGCGTTTCCATCACGAAGTCATCCACTGGAACGCGTACGACGACGACCAGAAGCGTGCCGTTTTGCTGCGCCTGGAGCAGTTGCTGGTACAGGTGATGATGGCCAAGCTGGAGGTGTTCGATGCCAACCTGCTGCGCCAGCAGCTGCAGCAGCGCGCCATACGCTTCGTCGAGCAGCAGTCCGAGTACTGCTGGGCGTATCAGCTGATTGCCCGCGGTGCCCGCCTGATTCGCGACCTGGAAGCGTACGGGATGGCGTTGCTGCCCGAGTTTCGTGACTGGGAGCTGCCGCAGTTGCGCGATGCCATCGATCGGGAATTCTTTTTGCTGTCCGAGGCGCATTACCAGCGCTACATCGCGCCTGGGTTCCTGCGTGCCGAACTGAGGTAAGCCTTCTACCTGCCCCATGCCTTGAAAGGGCGCCATTGTGCGTTTTTGACGAGCGTACGGAGTAGGGATGATGGCTGAGCTGTATTTTGAACCGCTGCTGTGTTTTACCGCGGCATGCCGCTGGCAATTGCTGGATGAACCGTTGCGGGCCGCCCAGTTTGACGATGATGGCATCACCCGGCCGTTCTGGACCGAATTCGATGACTGGAACGGTGACGATGGCTGGCTGATCACCAGCCTGGACTATGGCGAAGAAATCCTGCAATCGTTCCTGATTGACTCGTTATGGGGGCCCGAGGCTCGTCCGCGCGTGTTTTGTGACAGGTTCTGGTTCGGTGTCTACCGGCTTGCAACAGGCTTCGTCTATGAGATCCGCCTGGCGTATGAGGGCAGAAACGCCGACCTCTGGCCGTCACTGGACTGCTGGCTCGACGTCAGTCGCAACGGTTATCTTGGCTTTTACCCGGCCCGCTCGGCTGCCGGGGTGAGCACGGACGAGCCAGCCAACCTGGCGTTACGAGACCCCTTCGGGACCTCCGTGGTGCTTCCCGTCGACCCGCCTGTGGATCTGGATACGGCACTGTACAAGTTGACCGCCGGGCGGCGAACGCCCCTGTGGCACATCCCTGGCCTGGACCCGCAGCGGTTGCAGGAAGGGCAGTTGTTCTTGAACCTGAAGCTTTACAGCGCGGACGGGCGGCAAGTGAGGCGGCGGGTCGAGCGGGTTGCATACCTTAACAACCGTCAAGGCGAGCGTGGCCAGTTCAGCTTGCAGGTGTCGAACCCTTGCGTGCCGCCCCACCCCCGCCCGCTGGGTGCCAAGGATTGACCCCGTGCCGCTGTAGCGCGGCGCCCATCAATCGCCGCTGTATTCGCAGCCGCTGGTGCAGGTTTCATGAATCCGCACCTTGGACAGCTCCGGCAGCAGCGGCTTGACCTGCTCCCAGATCCACTTGGCGATGACTTCGCTGGTGGGGTTTTCCAGGCCTGGAATGTCGTTGAGGTAGTTATGGTCCAGCTGCTCGTAGATCGGCTTGAAGATCGCCTTGATCTCGGAAAAGTCGCGGATCCAGCCGGTGTGCGGATCAAGCGGGCCGGTCAGGTGCAGGCCGACCTTGAACGAGTGGCCATGCAGGCGGCCGCATTTGTGCCCGGCAGGGACGTTGGGCAGGCGGTGGGCCGATTCGAAAGTAAATTCCTTGAAGATTTCCACGGTCAGAACTCTGTGTGTATCGAAGATGCGCGCAGTCTACCAGCATGGTCGCTACAAGGCTTGCAGGCGTTCGTGCAGCCGCCCGGTGGCAATCAGTTCCAGCAGCTCGTCTCCCAGCCGTTGGCTTTCTGCAATGGCCTGGTACCAGTAGCGTTTGCGGCTGGGGGCATCGCCCATGAAGCGCTTGAAGTCGTTGCGGTCGGGCAACTTGCCGAAGGGCAGTGCGGCCAGATACTGCGGTGACGGCGTCACCAACAGCACATTGCGCAGGCGTGTGGCATCGCCCTTGCGCCATGGCAGGGCTTTGTCGAACCAGCCCGGCACGACCTTGTCGGTGAAATGCGGGTAAAGCACCAGGTCGTCGCCGCGGTAAGGCAGGTCGAGGTGATAGTCGAGCAAGCCGCCGTCGCGATAGGTGCCCGCACCGGCGCCGGGGATGTCGCGCACACCTTCCATGACCATTGGAATCGAGCCGGACGCGAGCAGGGCATGGCGCAGGTTGCCCAGGCCCAGCGGCAGGTAGCGTGAGGGAAAGTCTGTGAGCGGATCCAGCGGCGGGGTGGCGCGCTCATCGTGCAGGATGACCCGTTCGAAATGCCGCGCCAGGCGGGAGCGCCCCAGCAGGTTGCTGGCGACCACCGAGCCCAGGCCCATCCCCAACCGGCCGCGATGGTCATGGGCAAGATGGCCGTGGCTCTTCACCACCAGGATGTTCAGGCGGAAGTGCGGTGATGCCAGGATCTGCCCATCGCGCCCTTGCAGCAGGTCGTCGAGCATCTGCTGGCAGCTGCGGCTGATCTGGGCTGCGGTCACACCTTTGGCAAAGTCCTGCTCGGTATACAGCTCGCCGAGGCGGCGGATGCCTGCCACCGGGTCGTCAAGGCAGGCGCTGGCGAAACGCCAGGAGCCGATCGATGCGCCAATCAAGGCCCGCTGGCGAGGGGCCGATGGCAGCCACTCGCCGAACAGCGCCAGGTCCAAGCCTTGAATCCCCAGTGGCTTGGGCCCGCCAGCGGCACCCGGCACCACACCGACATCCGCTGCCTGCAGCCCGCGCTCGCGGATGCGCTGCAGGGCACGTTTGCCGGCCTTGAAGGTCAGAGCCGGGTACTTGATATGGATGGCGCTCATAGACTGCCTCGCAATTCACGGGCGGGCATTATAGGAAACGCATGGTCGATGCGCTGCGCTATCATGACGCCAGCTTTTTTCAGGTTGAGTTAAGGACCGGTGGATAATCTTAACCCCGTAGACAAATTGCACACCCTGATGGAGAGAATCTGATGAAAACTCTGACTGCCTTGTTCACTGCCGCTGCGCTTGCTTTCGGTGCCAACGTCGCCCTGGCCAAGGACGTCCAACCTGACGAAGTGGTCAAGCTGGTGAATGCCAAGACCATCAAATCGCTGGATGAGCTCAAGGCCGCTGCGGTTGCCAAGCACCCCGGCGCCACTGTTACCGATTCGGAGCTGGAAAACGAATACGGCCGCTACATCTACAAGGTCGAAATGCGTGACACCCAGAACGTCGAATGGGACGTCGACCTGGACGCCAAGACCGGTGAAGTGCTGAAGGACGAACAGGACAACTGATGATCCACGTGACCCGGTCGGCGCGCTACCTGGCTCTCTCGCTGCTGGCGGTCTGTTCCTTGGCCGTTGCGCGCGACCTGGACCAGGATGAGGCCCTGCAGCTGCGTCGCAACGGCGTGATCCTTCCGCTCGAGCAATTGCTCGAGACCGCCCTGGGGCGTCACCCCGGGGCGCGGTTGCTGGAGGCGGAGCTGGAGGAAGACGATGATCGCTACGAATATGAAGTCGAGCTGCTGACCACCGAGGGTGTGGTGCGTGAGATCAAGCTCGATGCCAGCACCGGTGCCCTGCTCAAAGACGAGGAAGATGACTGAATGCGCCTGTTGCTTGTCGAGGACAATGTCCCCCTGGCGGATGAGCTGACCGCTGGCCTGCAGCGCCAAGGCTATGCCGTGGACTGGCTGGCCGACGGCCGCGACGCCGTGTACCAAGGCCAGAGCGAGCCTTACGACCTGATCATTCTGGACCTTGGCCTGCCGGGGTTGCCGGGCCTGGACGTGCTTTCGCAGTGGCGTGCCGCAGGTCTGGCCACGCCGGTGCTGATCCTGACCGCACGGGGCTCATGGGCCGAGCGCATCGAGGGCTTGAAGGCGGGGGCGGACGATTACCTGAGCAAGCCCTTCCACCCGGAGGAGCTGCAACTGCGCATTCAGGCGCTGGTGCGCCGGGCGCGGGGGCTTGCCAACCAGCCCAGGCTCGAAGCTGCCGGGCTGCACCTGGACGAAAGCCGCCAGTGCGTGAGCCGCGAAGGCGTTGATATCCAGCTCACCGCCGCTGAATTTCGCCTGTTGCGTTACTTCATGCTGCACCCGCAGCAGATCCTCTCCAAAAGCCACCTGGCCGAGCACCTGTACGACGGCGAGACCGAGCGTGACTCCAACGTGCTCGAAGTGCACGTCAATCATCTGCGCCGCAAGTTGGGCCGCAGCGTCATCGAAACCCGCCGCGGGCAAGGCTACATCTATGCCGGGAGCGCCGGGTGAAATCGATCCAGGCACGCTTGAGCCTGGGCCTGGTGGCCGTATTGGTAGTGGTCGGGGTGGTGCTTGCGCAGCTTACCTTGTGGCTGTTCGAGGCGGGTTTGCAGCGCTATCTGGAAAACGGCCTGCGCAAGGAAAGCGAGAACCTGCTGGTGGCGCTGGTGCGTGGCCCTTCGGGCTTGCAGCTGGATGAGCGGCGCATTTCCGCCGCCTATCAACGGCCGTTTTCCGGTTACTACTTTCGCATCGATTTCGACAAGGGCACCTGGCGCTCGCGCTCGCTGTGGGACCTGGACATGCCCAAACCAGCCGCGCCCGGCCTCTCCGACAGCCACGAACTGGGCCCGGAAGGCCAGCAGTTGCTTGCACTGCGTGCCGACTACCGGCGGCTAGGCCAGGATATCTCGATCAGCGTCGCTCAGGATTATTCGCCTGTGCGCGAAGGCTTCCGGCGCCTGCAGCAGATTGGCCTGGGCATGGGCCTGGTGGCGCTGATCCTGGTGCTGGTGCTGCAGCGCATCACTGTCACCCGCTCGTTGCGCCCGCTGGAGCGCGCGCGTCTGCAGATTGCCCAATTGCAGCAAGGCCAGCGCTCGCAACTCGACGCCCAGGTACCCAGCGAACTGGCCCCGCTGGTGGGCCAGATCAACCATTTGCTCAGCCATACCGAAGACAGCCTGCGCCGTTCGCGCAACGCCTTGGGTAACCTGGGCCATGCCTTGAAGACGCCATTGGCGGTGCTGCTGAGCCTGGCGTCCAGCGAGCGCCTGAATGACTTGCCCGAGGTGCGTGCGCAACTGCGCGAACAGCTGGAGCAGATTCAGCAGCGCCTGGCACGCGAGCTGAACCGGGCGCGCCTGGCTGGGGATGCGCTGCCTGGCGCCCAATTCGACTGCGATACCGAGCTTCCGGGGTTGCTCGCCACCTTGGGCATGATCCATGGCGAAGGCTTGCTGCTCGAACGCGATGTACCACCCGGGTTGCTGCTGCCTTGGGACCGGGAGGACTTCCTTGAACTGCTGGGCAACCTCTTGGATAACGCCTGCAAATGGGCAGACAGCGAAGTGCGCCTGGGCATTGCCCCGACGGGCGAAGGCTACCAGGTGTGGGTCGACGACGACGGCCCGGGCATACCTGAAAGCCAGCGCCTGCAGGTGCTGGAGCGCGGTTCGCGGCTGGATGAGCAAGTGGATGGGCATGGCCTTGGGCTGGGGATCGTGCGGGATATCGTCGATGCCTGGGGTGGGTCTTTGGCCTTGCAGCAGAGCCCTTTGGGCGGTCTGCGGGTGAGTATCGATCTGCCGCGCAAGGTCCGCTGAAACGCTTTGGCCCTGTCGCGGCAGCGGCACTGCAAAAAAACTGCAGTGCAGGCGCATTTTTTTGAATTGGCCCAAGCCCGGAGCTGCGCGGCACAATCACCTGAAGAAACCCTGCGGTTTCCATCTCTCCACGGACGGAGCCCCCTAGGGCCCAGGCCAGGTCGGCTGGGCTTTCTTTTGATCAGCACCACGAACACGATTACTTGAATGACTGCCTTGCGTTCCGAAAGTCGTCTGCAGCGGTTGTTGCCGCCGCCCCTGAATATCCCTCCAAAACAATGGCTGCGTGCCGGCATCGGCGCGCTGCTCGGTTTGTTCCTCGCCGGCTGGTTGACCGGTATGGCCTATGGGCCCGGCATCGCCTTGCACCTACTGGGCCCTCTGGCGGCCTCGGCAGTGCTGGTGTTCGCCGTGCATTCCGGGCCCTTGGCACAGCCTTGGCCGGTGCTGGGCAGCTATGCGCTGGCGGGCGCAGTGGGCCTTTTCATGCGCGAGGCGTTCGGCCCCCACCTGTGGGTCGCGGCGACGGCCTTGGGCCTCTCGCTTGTGCTGATGTGCCTGTTGCGCTGCCTGCACCCGCCGGGGGGCGGTGTTGCGGTGAGCGCAGTGCTGGCCGATTCAGGGCTGACGGCGCTGGGCGACCACCTGCTGGAGCCCGTGCTGCTCAACGCGCTGATTCTGGTGCTGGTGGCCGTGGTGTACAACCGTTTGACCGGGGTGCATTACCCCAAGGGCGCTGCGCCACGCAAGGACCAGCACCACACCCACGACCCGTTGCCCAGCGAGCGGGTCGGGGTCACGGGTGCGGACCTGGATCAGGCATTGGACGAGTTGGGGGCGTTCGTCGACGTCACCCGCGATGAACTGGAACGCATCATCCTGGCCACCGAGCAGCATGCCCTGCAGCGCAGCCTGGGCGGGATCACTGCAGCGTCGGTGATGTCCCGCGACGTGCAGTTCGCCGCACCCGATACCACCCTGGAGCAGGCCTGGAAGATGCTCGCCAGTCATCACCTGAAAACCCTGCCGGTGCTGCAGCAGGGCAAGCTGGTGGGTATCGTGAGCCTCAGCGATCTGCTCGGCCCGGCCATGCAACGTGGCCGGTTCAGTTGGCGGGGGCTTTTCGGGCGCAACGCCGTGCGGATGGAGCAGGTGATGAGCCGGCAGGTCATCAGTGTCAGCAGCCAGGACCCCTTGGAACGCCTGTTACCCCTGCTGTGCGAACGAGGGCTGCACTGTCTGCCGGTGATCGATGGCGACCAGATGGTCGGTGTGATCACCCAGACCGACCTGATCGCGGGCCTCAAGCGCCAGTTGCTCAGCGCCGCTGGCAGCGTTTCAGATCAGCGGGTCCCAGCGTTGTGACCAATCGCTGGTGCCGGAGGCTATCAGCCGGCGCAGCAGCGTGAAGGCCTGTTGCAGTGCCTCGCTGTCGCACTTGCGTGGGTATACCAGGAAGGTTGGGTAGGTGAACTCCGGGGCTTGCGGCACCCGTTCGAATACCCCGCTGTCCAGATACGCCTGCACCACGCGGGTACGGAAATAGCCACTGCCGCCTTTGTCGAGAATGAACTGCAGGGCCAGCGGCCCGAGGTTGAAACTCAGCGCCGGTCGCGCGCAGTCGGGCAGGGCGGCGTCGTGCTGGCGGCGGAATGCCTCGCCCCAGTCGATATAGATATACGGGTCGGGTTGCGCGACACGGCGTATGCGGATCAGCTTTTCTTCCATCAACTGTTCCACCTGCAGGCCCGGCCCGTAGGTGGGCTGATAGACCAGCGCGGCGTCCAACAGGCCCATCTCCACCTTGCGCAGCAAGGACTCACCGTCGCTGACCTCGCTGCGGATGGCGTGGCTGGGTAGCGCGCAGTGCAAGGCGCTGACCCAGTCGAGCAGCATCGGGTTGCCCAGGCTCACTTCTGCCCCTACGTGCAGCACTTGCTGGCAGCCTTCGGGCAGTGGCAGATCACGGCGCGCCGCTTCCCACGTCTGCACCAGCTGGTTGGCATAGCTGACGAAGGCTTCGCCATCACTGGTCAGGCTGGCGCCGTTGCGGCTGCGCACGAACAGCTGGCAGCCCAGTTGCTGCTCAAGGCGCTGCACCCGGGCGGTGATCGCGGTCTGTGACACGAACAGGCGCTCGGCGGCGGCGACGAGGCTGCCGCACCGTACGACTTCCAGAAAGGTTCGGGCCTGCTCGATATCCATGGGCTGCTCTGTGGCGGGGAGGGTGGCTTATTCTAGAGGCTTTGCACCGTTGTGGGGCGCTTTCGCCGGCGCTGCAAATCTGCATATGCGTTGTGACTTTAGTCCCATGGCAGCCGGGGCGTGGCGGTCCATACTCAAGGCTCGCCCTTCAATAACAACAAATTCTGCACGCGTGAGCTCGTGCCCATAACCGACAACCGACATTGATGAATATCAATAGCTTACGCAATTACTACCCGTGTCGTTTTTTTTCCAAACCGATTGACACCCTTTATCTATGCCAAGCCCAATTCTGGCCGCACCTGGACGACGGCTCCCCTCCTTCAACAAGCCGAACAGGCTGAAAGTCGGCCTCGGCGTATAGGGCTGATGAATTCAGGCGAAGCTTGAAAGCCCGATCGAAGGGGCATCAGGTGCCAAGGTTTGGTCAGTTTGATCGCTTGGTGAGGAAGCGCTGCACGCTCGACTTCGACACGCCCAGCTCCTGGGCAATCTCAGAGTTCGACATGCCCGCCGCCTTCAAAAGGGGAGCACGTTCGAGTGCTTGCTGAACGTCGGGGGAAGCAGGTCGGCCAGCGCGTCGTGCAGGCAGCGTAGTGATGGCCTCGATAGCGCCATCTTGTTTGAGGGCGTCGAGCTTGGACGAGATCCGCTTGAGTGCTGCCTCGACAGATTCGCCAGATTGAGCAGAGTGGGCGAGCAGGAGTAGGAGAGCGGCATCGACCTCGAGCAAGGAGGCCACGCTCGAAAGAGTCTCCATCGTCACGTTAGCGTTGCCACGCTCGATGCGATTTCTCGCTCTCCGACCGATCACGGTCAGATCGTCTTGCGTCATTTTTCGGCTTTGTCGCAAGGCTCTGACAACCGCCGCAAGGGCCTCGCTGAGTGACATGTTTGCCATCCGTAAAAGGCAGGATGTAGCCACATTGCGCCGACCCATAACACGCCCTATAATGCCCGTTAAGAATCGAAGGCAACTCCTCCGTACCCGCAGAAATCTGCGAGGAAGCTCTGCACCCAAAATTTAGTTGGGTTAAATATATGCCATAAATTGACAAAAGTTGGATGCGGAGAAGTTGGTGCATTGCCTCCGAGCGGTGGCGTCACCTAATACCCTGGACAGCCTAGACAGAGTGGTGCGTTGCATGAATCGCGTAGTGATTGCTTTCGACTATGGTTTTTGTGTGCGAGTAGATAAACGGAAGGATAGGAAATATGTTCGTAGCTCATGAATCTTGGAGTTCAAACGCATCTGCGTTGTTAGGCGAAGGCCACACATGCATGAGGATTGTGGAGTGGCAAAGCTTCTATCACCTGTATCAAATAGTCGTGAATGAAGTGCAAAACGGAAAAAAGGTTGCGCGTCAATATTTCCTAAGTGATGTGGATGAACTGGAAAACGTTCTTGAAAATCAGAATGATGATTTTGAAGTGGCGGAGGTTTTATTGCAAAGTCCCGGCTGGATGAACGGTAGTGGGGGCTGGGCTCTGAATAAGGTTTTGAGTTTGATTGTTGGGCGTGGGGAAGGGGGCGGTAAGGTTATCATGCATAAAATAGGTGAAGGCGTGGTTTACACTTCGCCGGCTGGAGGTAAGATTGATACGCTCGAAGAAGAGGGCTTCAAAGTCCTTCTCTAAATTTTTATTAAGTCGGTTGTGGTGGGTTTGCTCGGTTAACCGCTAGCGTTAAACAGCAGGCACGCTGCGCACGCTAGCGTGAAATGGCGAAATATTCGGTGCCGCTAACGGTGCGAGACGAGATACTGGATTCAGTTGGGAGTGCGTCATGATTAGCTCGGTTCGACCACGGTTGATTAATCCAGATGACGCCGTTCTGTTTCTAGATTTCGACGGCGTACTGCATCCTGATGCTGCATTCCGTACCAAGCACGGGATCGAGTTGCGGGCAGCCGGGGAGTTGATGATGCATGCAGAGGTGCTGCAGGGCATTTTGAATGACTTTCCAAGAGTTCGGATTTCCCTATCTACATCTTGGGTTCGAATGCTCGGCTATCAAAGAGCGCGTGCGGCCTTGCCTGAGGGATTAAGAAATCGAACGGTATCCGCAACTTGGCATTCCCGAATGCGCGCCACGACGAGGGAAGGGTATGACCTTTTTACTCGCTATGAGCAAATTTGCGGTGCTGTAGCACGTGCTGGCATTACGCGCTGGGTCGCGATTGATGACGATCCAGATTTCAGTTGGCCCGACGGTGATGCTCGTTTGGTTCGCTGTGACCCTAATCAAGGGTTGGGAAGTCCGACAACGCAAGAAGAACTGCGAGTAAAGCTGGCGAAGCTGTTCAGCTGAACTCAATCCCACCGAGTAGGAATTTTCACCCGCTACAGGGTGCTCACCATCCTGTGCGCTGTGGCGATCGGACTCAATCACGCTTATCGAGGTTCCTGATGATTAAGAAGCGAGCTCCCCTTTCGACGCGTGATGCGGTTGATGATCCTGCGGTCACAATGCCGCGCACCGTATTGAAGGCGATGGAACTGAGTTTCGGATTTCCGATCACGGCATATCTGTCGGCAGCTGTGTTCGGTGCAGGGGAGTTCTACATTGAGGGGTTCGTGTTTAAAGACAGCTGTAGACGCTTCGATGATGGAGCCAGGATTCGTACCTCTATCATCATGTCGTCTCAAACTGTCGAGGGGTACTTCGTTGCGCAGACGCTGAGTAGTACATATGTGATTTGTGATTGGGCAGGCGTCGACGCAACTGATCAAACAAGATTCAAGCATTGATCAAGTGACGCCTGCGGGAGGCTGGTTATGCGACGGTTTCAATCCAGCCGGCCTGCAGCCCGGAGGAGCGATAGATCGAATTACAGATGCTGCTGCATCACATAGTCGAGAGAAGTTTTCTCAGAAACTCCTGGCGACGGTGAATGCTACCGAGGATCTTGTAGTCGCGCTCACCATCTTGGTTAAGGCTGCCCGCGTCCATCAGACCTAGGATATAGCCCTCGATTTTGTTCCTTGCCTGCCGGAGGTCAGATTCCGATGCGCTGTTGTGAACATCATCAACCAGAAGTTTCCATCGGCGAGCTTGGTTTTGGCCTGCCGAGTCGTTAGAAAACGTTGGGGCATTGAGCAATGTTTCGTAGTAACCCAAGACTGCTGGCGTGTTCAAGCGAGATCTCCACGAGATAAACCTGGAGCGATTTTATCATGCGTATACTCAATCGCCTGTTACTGCCCCGGCAGAGGCTGGCTCCTCGAGGGGTATTCAAACCTGAGTACTGAACTGTGGAGTCCCGCTAGGTCGAGACCAGGACGATGCCGCATGCGTTGAAAGGTGGAGGAGGTACTGAATGAAGGTCACACAAGCAGGTCAGCTCGATGGGATCATTGATGTGGTATGCGATGTATGCGGGATGTCCACACGAGATGGTGACGGTGAGCTTCAGTACGGAACCATGCATGCGTCTTGGGGTAGGGGCTCAGCGCATTGCGGCGAAACGTACGAGCTTCATCTGTGCGAGAACTGCTTCTTCTCTCAAGTGGCGGAGATGAAGCGGATGAGGTGGCTCGCTGCGATGTTCGATGACGATGGTGATGCGATTTTGGATAATCACTTATATGGCCGGGTTCGACAACCTGCTGGAGATGGTGGTAGCGGGCTGATCTGACCGATACGCAGATCTTGGTTAGGTCAAATTATGGCTCAGCAATAATTATGGCTGATCCATGATTTCCCTTAACTTTGAGCCATCTGCCGTGTCTGGTTTTGACCTTTCAAGCTTCGATTCAGTCACCAGCACGCTCCTGTCGCTAGGATGGGTCGTGAGACATTTAAGCCTTATGGAGCGCATCGATGTAGTGGATTTGCGGTAAGTGCGGACAACCTGGCATACACGAAATAGCGTTGAGCCATAATTCACTCCTTCTTCTTAGAGTTGGAGCGTTTTTGTGGGTAGGCACCAGCCACTCAGCAGGAGTTGCGGAGGCGTGAGAGACCGCTGCCTACCTAGGCAATGTGCGTTTAGCGCACGCTCGCTCGCACTTTCTCCCGGAAGCTGTTCTCGTAGCCGTCCTGTAGTTTGACCTTCTCTGCAAGGGTTGACAGCAAGGTGCGCGCGATGAAGATGATGCCGTCTCGGTCACCGATGATAGCGTCGCCTGGGTAGCAAACGACATTGCCGCAGGCGACTGGAACGCCTACCTGGCCTGGGCCCCATTTCGACGGGCCGGCAGGATTCACTGCTCGCGCATAGACAGGCAAGCCCATGCTGTTCAGTTCTTCAATGTCACGTATCGCACCGCCAATCACGACTGCTGCCACCTGCTTGGCCAAGCAGATCTCGCCCAGCAAATCGCCGAAGACCGAACGGTTTACTTCGCTGTTGCCATTGATGACAAGCACATCACCAGGCTGTGCTTCGTCCAGAGCCCGATGAATGGCGAGGTTGTCACCTTCACGGGTATTCAGCGGCAAGATGGTGCCGAAGAACGTGGCCTTGCCAGCGGTGTGGCGAATGGCAGACGCCATCATGCCCATGCGCTGGAGTACGTCACCGATGAGCGCTACGGGGTAGTGAGAAATTTCTTCGATCAACGACAGGTCAGCTCGCTCCCAGTTGGCATTTACGCTGATCGACTCATCGGACACATTGATGAACATTTGATACCTCCACTTCGTTATAAAAACGGCTTAGCTGAACGATTTCGGCACAGGCTGGTTGACTGGATGGGCAGGGGCTCCACCTTTGAGCACGGCAGCAATTGCCTCGAGTGCGCTCATGCCGACGCGCATCAGCGATTCATCCGTCTGTCCGACAACGTGAGCGGTGACGATCAAGTTGGGGGTATTGGCGATGTCCGGGGTTGGGTGATCAAACGGCTTGATCATGTCGATGTTCTCGGCATCAAGTACGTCTGCGCCTGCGCCGGCGAGTTTGCCGCTCTTCAGCGCATCGACCATCGCGCTTTCATCGACAACTCCACCTCGGCTGGTATTGATCAGCATCGCGCCATCTTTCATCTTGGCGAACTCTGCCGCCCCTATCAGGTTGCGAGTTGTTGGAAGTAAGGGGACATGCAGGCTTACAACATCGGCGGTTGCAAGCAGCGTGTCGAAATCTACCCAGCGACTATCGGAGCTCGGCTCGATCGCTGGATCGGTGAAAATCACCTTCATGCCAAAGGCTTCAGCAACCGGTGCCACGCTGGAGCCGATGTTGCCGAAGCCGACCAAGCCCAGGGTGCGGCCTTCAAGTTCGATTCCGGTCAACGCTAGGCGGTCTTGAGCCCAGTTACGGTTACGAGTTTGCTCGGTGGCCGTTGGAAGCTTGCGGCACAGCGACAACAACAAGGCGAAGACATGTTCAATCACGCTGCGCTGGTTTGCACCAGGGGTGTTGGTCACCCAGACGCCGTGGCTTTCAGCCGCTTTGTAGTCAACGTTGTCATAACCTGCACCGTGACGCGCAACGATGCGTAGCTTGGGAGATGCAGCGATCATCTCTGCGCTGATGTGGCCACCGCGCAGAAACACAGCGTCCACCTGATTCCGGATCTCTTCGTAGCCAACGGCGTTAGGGCCATATGCCAGTCGAACTTCACCCAGCTCAGACAGGCGGGCAAGAACGGTTTCGTGAATTGGACTGGTAACGTAGATAAGGGACATGCTGATCACTCAAGAAAATTGGTGTTTTTTATCGTCTGCAGCTGCTTGACTGCGAACTGTCCAGAGGACGATCAAACCGAGCAGGCCTGCGCCGGACAGAATGAAGGCGGGAGCGGTTTGGTTACCGGAAACGCCGATCAGCCAGGTGGCCATGAAGGGGCCAATGCCGCCGCCGATCACGGCGCCTACGCTGTGTCCGAATGCGACGCCGGTGTGGCGAACATGGGTGGGGAAGAACTCCGGCATTACCGAATAGGTACCAGCCAAGCACAGCGCGTAGGGGATCATGCCCAAGGCAAGGCCTGCCATGGCGAGGCTCATTTGGCCTTGCTGCATCATCATGAAAGATGGAACAGAAACGACTGCATACCCGAGATACGAAAGGCGCAACACTGATTTGCTGCCGATTATTGAACCCAGGTGACCAGCCAGAGGGATCATGACCGCAGCGAAAAGAACTGCTACCAGCACGATAGTGGACGCATCTGCTTTGGAGTATCCGAGGATCGAGCTGAAGTAAGCGGCAATAAATACCGTGCCGATGTAAGTGCCGATGTTCTGCACCAAAGAGATCATCATCACTTTGAGGAGGGGAAGAGGGTAGTCGCGAATCAGCTCAGCAAATGGCTGGCTTTTTGGCTTCTCGATGTCGGCTTTTTTGGACTCAAACTCAGGGCTGTTTTCGATGCCCAAGCGCATCCACAGGCCGATGATGCCCAAGGGCAGCGCGACCAGGAAAGGAACGCGCCAGCCCCATTCGGACATCTGCGAATCAGTCAGCGATGCGTCAGCGAGACCGGCGATAGCAGCTGCCAAACCTTTACCGAACTGAGCAATGGAAGGCAGGAAGGAGATGTAGAGCGAGCGTCTGTTAGCTGGAGCCCATTCACGAATGTAGCTCGCGGCGCCACCGATTTCGCCACCAGCGGAGAAGCCTTGAAGCATGCGCAGAAGCACCAAGAGAATCGGTGCCCATACACCAATCTGTGCGTAACCTGGGAGCAGACCGATTAGCGTAGCGGCCAGACCCATCAGCGTAATACTGGCGATCAGACTTGCACGGCGCCCCACTTTGTCGCCGAGCCAACCGAATGCAACTGCGCCGATGGGACGTACCAAGAAGGCGGATCCGAACACTAAAAATGTGTTGAGCAAGCCAGTGGTGGGTCATCGGATGGGAAGAAGACCAGCGCTAGGGTGGCAGCGAGGTACCCGTAAACGCTGAAGTCGTAATACTCAACGAAGGTTCCGAAAACGGCGGCAGCAGTGGCTTTTTTGGCCTTCGACTTACTATCAGCTCCAAGCTCCGGCATGGCGACGGACTCCGTCAACGTGTTGTTGTTATTCATAGGTCACTCCTTGTAGCGGAACTGATGTTCAAGTCGAGTGTGCCTTAAGCTATCTGGATATCGTTCGTACATTAGTAAGGAAGGCATCATTCCATGGTGCTGAAGTTAAACGGTAAGCTACGTCCCCGTCTGGGGATGTCTAGGAGTGCTGCGCCTCTGATCTTTTGTTGTGGACTATCAAATTTCAATAATAACGTTTTAGCATTCGAGTCTTTTGATGAATAAGAAATTTCTTGTTGCTGTAGTTTTCTCGTTGCCTGCTTTTTCGAGCGCTGGCCAGTGTCAGGTGGATGTGGCAAGCTCTGATCAGATGCGCTTTGATAATAGTGTCATTGAGGTAAGTAAGAGTTGCCCTGCCTTTAATTTGACCTTGAACAATTCAGGCACTATACCAAAAACTGTAATGGGTCATAACATTGTTATTGTTAAAAAGTCTGACGCAGACTCGGTTGCGCGTGATGCAATAGCTGCAGGCGCAGGTTCAGAATATGTGAAAGCAGGCGACACCCGAATTATTGCGCATACAAAGATGTTGGGTGGTGGTGAAAAAGATACCATCGCTATTGATCCTGCTAAACTTCAAGAGGGGGAGGAGTATTTATTTTTCTGCTCGTTCCCTGGCCGTCGAGTTATGATGTCGGGAAGTTGGTTAGTTAAAAATTGATCTGGGTGGCAGGTGCCTACAGGCTCCTGCCTCAATCTCAATTTGTAATTTATTTTTTCGTTGGTTTTATTAAAAGGTTGCGTGCATTCAATGGTGATATCAAATCTTCTGAAAAAAATAGCGTCCGCGTAAGCTGCAAACGGATGTTGGCTTTTGTCGAAGCGAAAACCCTTGTTAGGCACGCTATTCATTAGTATTTACGCTTTAAGTTATTGGGTCTTTTCGTTCCCCCAAGCTACGCAAATGGATATAGTTTGACAACCCTCTTTCAATCAAAATCTAAAATAAAATGGCCACCAATCGGTTACCGAATGGTGGCCAGCGGTACCGCTCTCCGTCAGAACTGCACCTATCTGATCTACCGCGAGGAAAAGCCAACCTAGCGCCCGATCAAGAATTCTTATCAGTAGCTACACGTCATGATGTCATGATGGTTTGACGCTTAGTAAAAAAGCCTCTTTAGCATGCGCATAGAGAGGCTGAGGTTTAGCAAAACCAAAAAATTTGCGTGAGAAGATCCTGCAAAACGTATTTAGCCGTATATGGAGTATTTTTGCAATTTTAGTTTGTGATTATGTGATCTTGAAATTAGAAACATGCATCCCCGAAAAGTCTCCGACTATGGGGCGAATAGCGCTAACTAAAAGCCCCCGGCAGCTTATGGCTGTCGAGGGCTCCCATTAGTTTGAGACTCCGTCAGTTGGGTAGCACGTTGGGCGCATCGTTCAGGCTTTGCTATAGATCGCCTTGATGATGTCTTTGGTGGTCTCGATGTACCCCTGGACATCCTCGTCGGTCATTGGCAGCGTCAGTCCGATCTGGCCACGGTGCACTGGGTAGTAGCCACGGGTGGCCATTTCCAGGGCATAGATGCCCATGCTGTTCTCATCGATCTTGTGCCAGTAGTCACGGTGGGTCGTGATTTTTTGACCTGGCTCCTTGGTGAATGCATAGGCGAAGACCGAGAAGGAGCCGAATACGGTGAACGGGTAGCCTTGTTCGGCTGCCCAGTCGTTCAGTTCTTTCTTGATGGTTGCTGCCATGTCGTTGAGGCGTTTGTATGCCTTGGCATCCATGGCTTCCATGCAAGCAATGCCAGCAGCACAGGCCATAGGGTGGCCGTGGTGGGTGCCGGAGATCATCACCTGGTTATCTTCGAGAACACGGAATACTTTACGGCTACCGCCTACGGCACCAATCGGCAGCCCACCGCCGATCATTTTGCCCATCACGGTCAGATCGGGTTTGATTTCGTACTCGCTTTGCAGGCCATTATAGGCGGCCCGAAGGGTGATGGTTTCGTCCACGATCAGGAGGATACCCAGCTCCTCGGTCAAGGCTCGCAGCTTTTGCACGAACTCTTTTTTGAGCTCAACGATGCCGCCTGCGCACGACTGGAGTTCCATAATCACGCATGCAATTTCTTCGGCATTCCCGCGCAGGATCTTCTCGCAGGCTTCAAAGTTGTTCTGGATCAGAACCAGAACGTTGTCGCTCTTGTAGGATGGAATGCCGTCAGAGTCTGGTAACGCTTTCGGGTTGAAGTCTGGCCCCGGGAAGTTGGCTGGGCTTGGATGTGCAGAGATGGCCAGGTCGTCTGTGAAGCCGTGGTAGCCACCCTCGAATTTGGCGATTTTATTTCGCCCAGTGTAGCCGCGAGCAATCCGAACAGCGCTGAGGCAGGCTTCGCTGGCCGAGCAAAAGAACTTCACCTGTTCGACGGACTCGATCCGGTCGCTCAGCAGTTTGGCCAAGCCTAGCTCATGATCCGTTGGGTTCCCGAAGGAGAATCCACTCGGCAGCAGCGCTTCAATGGCTTTCACCACAGTAGGGTGGTTGTGCCCGAGTACATTGGTTGAAAAATTATTATTGAGGTCAAGTAGCTTTCTGCCCTCAATAGTGTGGATATACTGTCCCTCACCTTTATCGACGAAGATTGCGTGCGGGCCGTAACCAAAGGTGCGACGGCTAAAGCCACCAGGAATGTAATCATTCCCTTTTGAAGTTTCTGCTTTGGAAAGATGAAATGCTTCCGAGAAATTTTTTAGAGATTGTTGGTAATCAAGCTTCATGGCTATTTCCGCATTCAAAGTGTCTTCAGCTGTCATCAAGGGCGGCGAGTTGTATTGCTTTTCCTCAGCGCTATACCCTTGTCTCCACCAGGAAAGATTTCTCTTTCTAAGATGAAGGTCAGCTCCTTTCCTTATCTCTGGGCCATCTATTATTTAATAAGGTGGTTTCGGAGATTCGCAGATAATACTATTTTCAATTCGTTGTTAGGGGCAATCTCGGTTTTGGGATTGCTTGATCGCAATTCGTGATTGTGTAGCTTGGAATCGATTGGGTCGCCGTATCACAAGAGTTTTGAGCAGAGATTTACGTTGGCGGTTTGTCAAATCGAGCAACTTTAGAGCTCTGAAGCGAGGTGCTTTGGAGGGCTGTGCCCGCTTCAGGGGCGTGGAAGTGGGTAGCGAGTGTTACCGATTCGAGGCGGATTGTTACCCATTTATTACTATTTACTATTGAGTTCATAGCTTTATAGATCAAATGTGGGTATGCATGGCATGCCTAGAGCCGGCTTGGCCGTGCATCGAGCTTGTGTCGCTGCACGCTGCAAATCGCCACATTATCGCTCAGAGGGCCAGATTGCTGCCCTGGGTTGGTGCGAAGGGAGTGAAAAAGCGTATTGCTCGACACCTATGCTCGTATAGGCCTTCGAAGGTTATGATCTTTGCACGAATCTTGCTTGATATTTAGCTTCGACAATCTCCATGAGCAGAGCCCCCATGGATACTAGACAGTTAATCTTGGCCTCCAGACTCGCTGAGACCTTGCATTTCGGCAAGACTGCCGAAATTGAGAATATTGCCCAGTCTGGGTTGAGCGCACAGATCGCGAAGCTGGAAAACGAGCTCGGCTTTAAGTTGTTCGAGCGTACCAGTCATCGCGTGTCTCTTACTGATGCGGGTCAAACATTTATCGAAAGAATACGAGTTCTGCTAAACAATTTGAATAATACGGTCTTGGAGTGTCGGGCCATTGCGGAAAGTAGCCGTGGTGTCCTGAAACTTGGCTTCTTTGGGGAGGCGGCTGGAGAGCTAACGCACTTAATATTTTCGTTGTTCCAAAAGAGCAATCCGGACATTCGGTTAGTGGTTACCGAGCTCTCGATGACCAATCAAGTGCAGGCGTTGATTTCCGGAAAAGTGGATGCAGCACTCATTCGACTTCCGGTTTGCGATCCGCGTCTTGAGTTCGATGTCATGTTTGATGAGCCTCGTGTTGCGGCGGTGCCCATAAACCATGAGATGGCCGATGCTCCGATATTGCGAATGGCCGATATTATCGAGCAGCCGTTTGCAGTTGCAGGGGAGGGGGCGCCTTCTGAGTGGGCCGCCTACTGGAGCTTGGCAAACGAGAGGCCTGGCCGCATTGGTGCATATGTGCAGTCGATTCCTGAAAGCCTGGCCGCTGTTGCCTACGGTGGAGCTTTCGATACCTACCCACTGACTGCCACGCGTCTGTACACGCATCCAGGTGTCCGATATGTGCCTTTGGCGGATGCGCCTCGTAGCACCTTGGCCATCGCGACGGTCGCAGGCAATCGTTCTCCAGCTGTGCGATCACTGCGGCGTTGTGTAAACGAGATCATTGAAAGCTCGTTAACGTGCATTCCAGAGGCTCGGCGGGCCCAGGTAGCCTGATCACCGCCGAGTATCACCAGAATAGATATCGCGTAGAACCCGGTCGGTTGCTTGACCGGGTGTGCACATCAAAAAGGGTAATGGCGAGGTTGGCGTTGCACCGATACCCATTGGGTTGTCGTTAACTCGTCGATTGCCCAATCACCATTGAACCGACCCAGGCCGGAGTTCTTCTCTCCACCGAATGGGACGTTGGCGGCATCTGCGACTGGGATGTCATTGACGTGCGCCATGCCGGAATGAATCCTCCGGGCAAACTGCACACCTCGATCCAGATCGCCACTGAACACTGCTGCTGAAAGACCGAACTGGGTATTGTTGGCCAGCTCAAGCGCATGATCTGCGTTGTCCGCACGCATCAAGCCCGCAATCGGGCCGAAAATCTCTTCGACCGCCAGCTCCATGTAAGGTTTAACCTCAGTGAAGACATGGGGAGCGAAGACCAAGTCTTGAGACTCTCCAGCATAGGCCAGTACGGCGCCTTCACGCTTGGCTTGGGCTACCTTCTGGGTCAGGCCATTGAACTGCTTTTGGTTGATCACTGGGCCGACTGCCGTTTGCGGGTCTCTCGGATCACCAATAACGAGCTTGCTCACACGCTGGATGAACGAGGAAGCGAAATCATCATAGATTGAGTCTTCGACAATTATCCTGTTAATGGCCATGCAGATTTGGCCCTGGTGCAGGAACTTGCCTACTACTGCAGCGTGTACAGCGAGTTCAAGGTCAGCGTCCGCCAATACCACGAATGGGTTGTTGCCCCCCAGTTCGAGGGCAACGTGTTTGAGGTAGTCACCGCTACTCGCTTGGCGAGCGATGTTCTGGCCAATTGGGGTCGACCCCGTGAATGAAATGAAGCTTGGGACAGGGTGGGACACGAAGTCGTCGCCGATTTCGGCGCCAGCTCCCACGACCACGCTGAGCAGGCCTGATGGAAGCCCTGCCTCCTCGAAGATTCGTGCAAGTAGGAGTCCTCCAGTCACCGGGGTGTCACTGGCCGGTTTCACAACGACTGCGTTACCAAGAGCCAGTGCCGGGGCCAGGGAGCGTTGGGTCAAGTGGAATGGAAAGTTCCAGGGACTAATGACGCCCACGACGCCCAGTGGGCGTCGGTAAACGCGGCTTTCCTTGTTCGGGATATCCGATCCCACAATTCGACCATGTACACGGTTTGGGAACGATGCAGCCTCTACAGTGATGCCCTTGGCTGTTGCCCACTCGATCTCGGCCTTAACACGCGTACTGCCCGATTCCGCGATGATCCACTCCACGATCTCTTCGCGACGCTCATCGAAGATCTGGACTGCACGGAGCATGACTGCAGCACGAGCGGTGGGGCCTGTTTCTGCCCAGGCAACCTGAGCCTCTTTAGCCCGCGCGTAGGCTTCATTCAAGTCATCTTTGCTGGCCAGGGGGATTTCGATTAATGGTCTACGTGTGTAAGGGTCGCTAACAGTCATCGTTCGACCTGTGCTGCCCTCGCGCCAGATTCCGGCGATGGGTTGCAAGTTAAACGAGGCATAAGGTTTAGGCTTATTCATTGTTATCTCCAAAATCACGTGGTCAGAATCAACCACTTGCATTGCTCGATAGCCTCGAAGTGACACGGCTAGCGTTCTGTTTTTCTGCTTGTTATGCCGTCTGTCAGGAGGCAGCGTGGGTTGCGTGGAGCTTGTCTTTAGACCGGTACCCATTGAGTAGGCCTAGCACTGCGGCGATCAGCACTAGCCACGGTAGGTAGGTGGCTAAGCCTTCTTTGGTACCGGTGAGTTCGCTGAAGTTTTTCACTGCGAGGAACACCGCAAATGCAAGGCCACCGCCACCCAGGGTTGGAGCAATCACCCCCTGCCAGGGACTGCATTTTTTGGTCTTAACTGTGAAGCCAACCACTGCGGCGGCGCCAAGCGTTTGCAGTGCCAGGATGGCAAGCGTCCCCAGGCCGACCATCCACATGTAGAGGTGTTGAATCGGATCGGAATTGGCGACCATGAATGCGCCGACGACAAGGACTGTGGCAATCGACAGTGTCACGCTGGCGACATGAGGGCTCGCATGTTTCGGGTGCACACGGCTGAGTGGCTTCGGTACGAAGTGGCTACGTGCGAGTGCGAAGAGATAGCGGCTGAGGGCATTATGGAAGGACAGCAGCACTGCAAAGACACTAGAGACAACGAGGAGCTTCATGACCTCTGTCGAGAGGGGGCCCACATACTGTGTGTTGGCGTTGAAGACGAAATTGACCATGTCCGCCCCGGCGATGGCTTGGACATCGCTGTTTGCGTAGGCGAGCCCGATGCTCCAGGTGGTGAGGGTGTAGAAGATCCCGATGATTGCAATAGCTACATAGGTAGCAAGGGGGACGGTACGGTTGGGGTTCTTGGCTTCCTCACCGTAGAGCGTGGTGGATTCAAATCCGACGAAGCAGCAAAACGCAAACATCAGCGCTACGCCCAGGCCTGGGGTGAATACCTGAGAGGGTAAGAAACCGTTCCAGCTCAGCTTTCCAATATCAGTCTGTGCGATGACTGCGACGTCGAAGATCACCAGAATCAGGATTTCAAAGATCATCAACACGCCTAATACCTTGGCCGATACCTTCACGTCCAGGTAGCCAAATACGCCGACCAAGCCAATGATTAGCAGTGCCACAATACGCCAATCGACCTGCAGGCCTGCGAAGGACGAGGCAAGTTCAGCTCCAAAGGCCGCGAATTGGCCGTAGATGCCGGCGAGCATTGCGATGTAGGCCAGCAAGGCTATGCCGCCAGCAGCATTGCCTGCGGGGCGGCCTAGTCCATGACTTACAAGTTCAGCAAAGCCGCCCGCGCTGATCACATGGCGGCTCATCGCCGCAAAACCGATCGCGAACAGTAATAGCACCAGCGAGGCGATGAGGTAGATCCCGGGCGCGCCAGCACCCCCCATTGCGAATACAACTGGGCCTGCGCCTAAGGTAGCGCCAAGCGGAGCCGCAGCCGCGATGACAAAAAAAACGATGTCTGAGACACCAAGAGATTTGGGCTTCAGCCCTTGTTGCGCCTTGTCATTTTGCATGCAGACCTCCCCTAACAGCGGGACAGTTTTTGGAGTAGTTATTGGTCTAAGGATTCTTCGCCTGCTTGTGGAGGCTGGCAATCGCGAAAGCCTGATCGTTCAATCTAGGAGGGCGATTGAGCTGAGAACGCCCCCCCCCCCCACGCTCTGGCATTGGCCGAGGCCCTTGGTGTTCTGCAGGTGGCTCTAGACCTTCTAATCGATCAAAATCGGGTTTCGTGATCAATTGATCTCCAGTCTGCTGTTGCCATCTCTGCCATAGGCACAAAGAATCAAAGCTCAGCTTGAAGAATTAGTAAGCGCTGATAATTCAAAAACTTGATCTGCAGATCTTCTTATAGGTTTCTTAAATATCCCATAAGCCCTGCCAAGTTACTTTGCCAATAACACAACAAAGAAAGAGCGAATCATGACCTACAAGTCTGGTGGTGGAAGAGTTGCGCGTGCGGTGATTGCCTATTCGGCAGTGACTTTGCTTGTTTCGGGAAAGGTGAGCGCATACGAGTTATATAACGAAGGTGGTAGGTCGCTGAACGCTGATCTCGAAGCAATATTTGCTGCCTTTCACAGTGACGAAAGTTATGCCACTACCGGAACCAAGAGTGCCGGATCTTCAAACTGGCGCGAAGGCTACGTGAAGTATGGCCTAAATGGCAGCGCGGAGCTTTCAGGCAAGTCTAGTGTTTATGGAAAGTTAAACTTTTTGAGTTCGGGTACCTGGGGAGGTGGTGATGCTGCTGGTTTCACCGTAGGTACAGAGCGACGTACAGCGGTCGAGGATGCCTACATGGGGTGGCGTTCCGGCGAGCTTTTTTCCTCTCTGGGTTCGAATGGGATCGACATCTCCGCAGGCCGACAAGAGGTTGTCGTTGGCGACGGATTCCTGATCAAGGGTGATGCGCTGAACTTCGGCGACGTAGACCTCGGTGACAATTATGACCGAGGAGGTGCGTACTACCTGGCGTCCCGTAAGGCCTTCAACCACACGGCGGTATTGAGAGTCGGTGGTGATCATGGGTGGCGTGGAGACCTGATGTGGCTGGACTCCAATAACCGTGCACAGGCGGAAACAGAGCTGGCCATTGCAACGCTTGAGCACGTTGCAGATGAAGGCACTCTGGGCTTTACCTACATTAAAGGTCTGGACGTCAATAAGCGCTTTGCTACGCCATTCCAAGCTGAACGGGATGGCATGGAGACGGCGAGCGTTCGCGGGACTGGTTCACTCGGCGTGAAAGATCTGAACTTGGCATTCGAGTATGCGACCCAGGATCGAGATAGTGGCCGCGAGAATGCTTGGTACTTGGAGGGCAGTTGGGCTTTCTCGGACGTCCTATGGTCTCCGACTGCAACCTATCGGTACAGCCGCTTCTCTGAGTCGTTCGATCCTCTGTTTTACGGGTTGAGTCGAGGCTACGGTACCTGGTTCCAAGGCGAGGTAGCCTCAAACTACGCAGGGCCTTTCAATACGAATACACGTGTGCAGCATGTTGGGCTCAAAGCGACGCCCATGGAAAGCCTGACGGTAGGGGCCCTCTACTTCAATTTCGATCCAATCAGTCGAAGCGACAGCAATCTCGGAGGGGACGAGGTTGATTTGTATGCTGAGTGGATGGTGAACGATCATCTGATGATTAGCCCGGTGATAGCCTTTTACAAACCTGACAGGAGCGCAGGCCGAGGTGGTCTGCAGCTGGGAAGCGATGACACCAACACGTACTTTCAGCTCATAGTCGGCACATCCTTCTAGCGCGCAACGAGCGCCTTCAGCTACCCGGAAGGTATGCACAAGGCGCTTTTCCATTTCTCTCACCGGAGACGGTGGGCATGGGTAGGGAGAATTATCCGACGAATTTTCTGGACTGATAAGTCCAAAATGGTTATCTTGTGCTCAGGAACAGATTTAGGGACTTAAAAATGGCTCGACCTCAAGAATTCGACACCCAGCAAGTGCTCAGAAAGGCGATGGCCGTATTCTGGGAAAAGGGCTATGAGGCGACCTCCCTGGCAGACTTGATGGCAGCTACAGGGCTGAGCAAAAGTAGTTTGTACGGGAGCTTTGGAGATAAGCGCGAGCTTTTTCTTGCAGCTTTTGACGTCTATCGACAAGACCGTAAGCGAGACATGCTGCACTTGCTTAGCGTTGATCCTGCCCGCAATGGGATCGTTTCGTTTTACGAAAGCTTGTTTGCTGATGTCGACACGGAGGCCGCCCACAATGGTTGCATGAGTGTCAACCAGGCAGTCGAGATGGCACCTCGGGATCTGAGAGTGAAGGACATGGTCGCAGACGACTTCAGGACAATTCATGAAGCCCTGACTGCAGCAATAAAGCGCGGGCAGCAGGACGGCTCTATCAAGAATTTGTCTGATGCTGAGGACATCGCGAGCATCCTCGTTTTGGCATTTCCAGGGCTTCAACTGATGGCCAGAATTAATGTAGGCGGTGAAGCCATGAACAGAAATTTGAATATTTTGATGGCGCAGCTCGACTAAAAATTTTATTCATTCTGGACTGGTCAGTCCAGAATATTAACCGTGAGGTCAACATGAAAATTCAACAAATTCGAAATGCTACAGTTGTTCTGGATTACGCCGGAACTCGTCTTTTGGTGGATCCATATTTGGCGGAGCAGGGGGCCTACCCTGGCTTTGAAGGTACTGCCAATAGCCACCTGCGCAACCCGACAGCCCCTCTACCAATGCCACTTGGCGAAATTATCAATGTGGATGCAGTGATTCTGACACACGTCCACCCTGATCATTGGGATGAGGCGGCCATTAATCTGATCCCTAAACGGATGCCGATTTACACCCAGAGTGCCGCTGACCAGGCTGTGGTGCTCTCCCAGGGCTTCACCGATGTGAATCTCATTGAGGGGACTGTTCTCAATGGGATCAATTTTTTCCAAACCAATGGGCAGCATGGTTCAGACGAAGCACTACAGGCCATTGGCGAGATCCTTGGCGATGTATGCGGCGTGGTACTCCAACACCCGGCAGAGAAAACTCTCTACATAGCCGGTGATACCGTCTGGAATCGACATGTTGTAGAGGCGCTAGAACAGTTCACGCCGGAAGTTATTCTGCTTAACGCAGGTGACGCCCAGGTGGTCGGCCTAGGTTCGATCATTATGGGTAAAGAAGATGTCTTGCGAGTTTTCCAGGCCGCTCCGCAGGCTCAGATTGTGGCCACACATCTTGAGTCGGTTAACCACGCAGTCCTGACTCGTCAAGAACTCGCCCAGTATTGCGAGCTGAACGGTATTACCAGTCGGGTCAGCATTCCGGCTGATGGTGAAACACTGAGCTTTTGAAGGAGAGATGCTATGAGCGTTGAAGAAAATAAGAAGCTGGTTCGCAACTTTTATGATGCCATCGAGCGGCGAGACTATGAAGCCGTTGCTGAGTTCTGTCACGAAGTATTTAATTTCTATGTGCGAGTGGATCACCCGATGCCTGGCGCTGCAGGGCTGGTAGGCTCCGAAAAGAAGAACTTCGACATGTTCGATCACTTCACCTTCAAAATCCATGAGTTGATTGCTGAGGCGGATCTTGTTGCTGCCTATATGATCTTCGAGGGTATCCAGACCAGAACCCTCGAAGGAGTCCCAGTGAAGGGTGGTCTTGTTCGCTTCTCGCTCATGATGCTGTTGAAGGTCAAGGACGGAAAAATTGTCGAGAAACGGGCGCATTTTGACAATAAGGACGTCGACTCTCAGCTCATAGCAGCTTAACCACCAAATCAAAGGCCCACCAGCTCGGTATTTCAGATGTAAGTGGGCCTTTTTCGAATTCGAGGTCACGGATGTAATCTGCGCTTTCAGGTGCCTCTAGGCCATTGGTCGCAATGGCTGCTGGGAGGTTGCGACGGGGCACAAGCTACCGAGGCACTCTCCTCTCGTGCTGATAGCGTTCCGGCGTGAGGCACGCGCCCCTCAGCTAGCTTTGAAATATATCATGTCGATGAAATGTTCAGGTGATCTGTAGATGTGATTAAGCGATCTGCTTTTGTAGATTGCTATTGTGTGTGCCCAGACAAAGAATCAATGCCCCATTGAATCGGTTAGACCGGTGTTGATGAGAGATTGAGTCCAGAACTGCCCGCCTAGTAATGAGGCTTTCACGGACAGGTCAGACGCAGATGTTTATAGGCGTATATTCCGGCAGCGGGCTGGCCATTCACGAGACAGCTTTCGACTCCCGTCCAGGTGAGTCAATGACCCGGGCATTAGCCTGGGGGGGGTGGTCGAGCAAGGCGTCTGGCGACAGACCAGCGCCCTCACGTGAAACAAGTGGCCAAGCTGCAGCCAGTACCGAGTGGCCGTTGGCTCAAGCGGCAGCGACCACAACCATCTCCTTTAAAAAGCCAAGCCCATTCATCCGGCGTTAGGGGCAGCCATTTGCTGCTCGTCCCGTAAGGCCTATAACGCCGCGTAATGGTCAGCTCTCATCCAATGTATGTGCAATCATGGATGAGCCATCTGTGGCGTCCACAGCCCTGAGTGACCTCAGTAACTGGCCACATGCTAAGTTGAGTCGTTATTAGGATCGATTGGGATAGCATTCCCGACCTTGCTAAGTAACCTGTTGTTGCCATGCTTGGGGCGTCATTCCTTCGGATCTCATAAACGTTCGACAGAAATGTGGTTGATCGTAGAAACCGCACTCCAGCGCGATCTCGGCGAGCATCATCGTCGATGTCTCCAGCAGTTCTTTACTCTTCCTGAGCCGCTGCTCGCGCAACCACTGCTGCGGAGACATCTGTGTGGATTCCTTGAACATTCGAGAGAAATGACTACGTGACAGACCGCAGGCTTCGGCAAGTGCAGTGACCGAAATGCCGGTATCCAGATGATCCAACATCATCTGCTTGGCCGTTGTGACTTGCCAGGGTTTGAGTCGTCCAGTCGACTGAATCGCGACGGTGGCTATAACGATGCCTTTAGCACTGTTCATGGGATCAATTCATCCTGAAAAATCTGTAGATGGCTTGATCCGGGCAGCACGATTCGCTGAAGCCTCGTCTGACGCTTCAGAACACTCCGTAACGATTGGTAGCCCGGATCAGCTCGATGCAGCCCCGCATGTTGATCAGGAACCAACTTGGGGCTGATCAGGCATCAGATCGATGCGGGCACGGGTGCCAAGGTGGGGCCGTGCTGAACGCGCTCTGGCGCTTTGTGCACCATGGTATAGGCGTAGTCGACGCCCATGCCGTAGGCGCCCGAATGCTCTTTGACCAGCGCCATGACAGCATCGTAGGTGTCGCGGTTTTTCCAATCGCGCTGCCACTCCAGTAGCACCTGCTGCCAGGTAACTGGCACCACGCCCGCCTGGATCATGCGCTGCATGGCGTAGTCGTGAGCTTCCTTGGTCGTGCCCCCGGAAGCGTCGGCAACCATATAGATCTCATAGCCTAGATCGTGCATGGCGGACAGTGCGAAGGTGGTGTTGCAGACCTCTGTCCACAGGCCCGAAACGATTATCTTGTTTCGACCATTCTTCTTCAGCGCGTCACGTATCTTCTGGTCGTCCCAGGAGTTCATGGAGGTGCGCTCAAGCAGTGGCGCATCAGGGAAAACCGCGAGCAGCTCGGGGTAGGTATGCCCGGAGAAACTCTCGGTTTCGACCGTGGTGAAGACGGTCGGCACGTTGAAGATCTTGGCCGCTTTGGCCAAGCCTACGGTGTTGTTCTTCAGCGTCTGCCGGTCAATGCTCTGGACGCCAAATGCCATTTGCGGTTGCTGATCGATGAAGATCAGTTGGCTGTTGAGCGGGGTCAGGACTTCAGTGTGTGGGTTGTTCATTGTTCTTCCCTTTTGCTGAACGGTGGCGAGAGTTTTTCGGCGGGTCGTCGCCGAGTGCCAGCACAAGATAGCGGAACACGCAGCGAAGCGGTGGCGCAATTCTGCGCTCTTGGAGGCGCTTTAATGCACCAATGGTGGCGTCCAATCCGGTGCTAGGATCTCGGCCAGTCGGATCACGTTGATCCATTTTTCGCCAAGGAGAATCCAATGGCCGCTTCACGACCTTTCAACGACGACACTGCTTACTGGGGCGTTTCATGGGAAGAGGGCTACGGCTATCCGCAAGCGCGGCGAGTTGGGAACGAGATCTTCATCTCGGGGCAGTTCAACCATGACGAAGAGGGCAACCTGGTCGCGGCGGCGCCACTGAATGCTGACGGTCGTCCGAGCGATTTCTCGTCAATGGGCGAACAGATGCGGGTTTCCTACGAAAACATCGCCAAGTTGCTCGCGCTGTATGGCGCCACGATGCAGGATGTCGTGGAAGAGACGTTGTATGTGTTGGACATGGACGCGGCCTTTGCCGTGGTTGGTAGGGTGCGCAAGGCGGCCTATGGCACCGAGCGCCCGCAGGCGGCCAGCAATATCATCGGTGTCTCGCGGCTCGCCCAGCGTCCCCAGCTGATCGAGATCGTGTGCCGAGCTGTCATCGGCGCCCAGGCTAAATGACCGGCGATCACGGTTTCAGCTATGAAGCCGGGAGGGCCTGCTGACCTTCGACCAGCGGTTTGAGGTCGGCCACGGCAGCCGCGCAGAACGTCATGAAGGCTTTCACCCGCCAGGACTTCCTGATGTCCTGGTGGGTAAGCAGCCACAGCTCATCCTGAAGCTCCTGCACCACGGAGCCGGCCCGAACCAATCCTGGGGTAATGTCGCCCAGCATGCAGGGGAGGAAGCCAAAACCGAGGCCTGCCGCAATTGCAGCGCTCGCTGCCGCCACCGAATCGGTGCGGTAGGAAATGTGCTCCGGGGGCACCCTACATTCGACGTAGCTCGTTGCCTTCAAGCCGCACAACCCCCCCGAGTAGGATACCCACGGCTGCCCCTCGGCGAAGGGATCGGCACTCGTTGCCTGCTTGACGCTGCGATATGGCGCCCAGGCGATGTTGGCGAGCTTGCGACCGACGAGGGTATCTGCGGGTTTTTTCGTCGCACGTACCGCAATGTCCGACTCATCCCGGGCCAGGCTCAACGTTTGGTTGCCGACCAGCACTTCGATGGTGATCCCCTCATTGAGCGCTTTGAAGTCCGCGATGATCGGCGTGAGGAAATACAGCAGCAGCGAGTCGCTGGTAGTGATTCGCAGCTTTCCCAGGGGGCCCTGACCGGCACGAGAAACCCTGCGGGTAACACTGACGATGTCCAGCTCAACGCGCTCGGCCAGTGCACGCAGCTCGGCACCTTCGGCAGTCAGCAGATAACCCGCCTTGCGATGATCGAAAAGCGCGACACCAAGCGTCTTCTCAACTTGCGCGACCCGGCGCGATACAGTGGACACATTGATGCCGAGTTTCTTGGCCGTAGCGGCGCGGTTGCTGCAATCACTAAGCGTTTTGATGATCCGCAAGTCGTCCCAGGAAAGCTGGCTGACAGCTTCGCCGACATCCCATTTCGGGCCGTTGGCATTCGCAGGGATGGACTGGGCACTTCCAGGTGACGGCTTCACGACAATCATTCCAGGTGGGGAGGACTGATAATACGAGAAGGAGCTTGGCCAACCAAGGAGAGGTTAGAAGGCGTGCCTGGTTCATGGGCTGAAGAATGGCTGCTGCTTGTTCGACATCTGGGGCGGATCCCTGCCAGCCGTCGCACTGGCAGGGAATGGCCTTATCAAGCGGCCCGCGGCTCGCCCTTGAGCATCTTTTTCTGGGCTTCCATGGTTTGCCCGAGCTGTTCCAGCACGTCCTTGCCAAGAAGCTTTTTGGCCGTCGGGAAAAGTTCGCCCTCTTCTTCCTCGATGTGGTGCTCCAGCAGCTCTTTCATGACTTTGACCCGACCGGAAAACTCAACGGAGCCGGTTTCAGTGTGTAGGAGGTCAGGGATGACGAGGGCGTCGACAGTGCGGTGCTCTTCCTTGGCCTCGTAGTACATTTTCGCCTCTTCCTTGCCGCCGGCTTCTTTAATAGCCGGGTAGAGGATTTCCTCCTCAAGCGCTGTGTGGATCTGTAATTCTTGCTCGATTTTTTGCAGTAGCTCGGCCCGTCTTTTCACGGCTCGTTCTGTTGTGGCCGACAGTTCCTCGAGCAGCTTCTTCACCAGCTTGTGGTCTTGAATCAGTAAGTCGATAGCGTTCATGGCGTTACCTCATACGGATTGGGTTTACGAAGTTTGCTTGTGGTTGGGTCGCAGCCAAGTGGCAGGGTTCAACTCTCTCGATGGCTGACACCTTCGAGCCGTGTAGCGACCATTGCGCCCCTTAAGGAGATGAGCGGTGTCGCCGCCCGATGGCTGAGCGTTATGGCGTCGCCAAGATGAAGTGGCGGCTGGCTGGCGAGGGCCCCGAGTTCGTTCCGCAGCCTATCGAGGTCGGCAAATTCTCGAGGGCTACCGAAGGTGCCTGAAGACCGGTGCCGACCGAGCCTCCAGACGAGCGTCGACGAAGCATGAGCTGCTTTTCTAGTTTTTCCTGCGTCGTGAACAGGCGATTGTTAACCCTGCGATGATTCCAAGCGCCGCTGCGCCTATTAGCAGGGGCGTTTTAGCTTTAGGTTTCCTCCACCCTCCGTCGATACTCCTTCTGTCACTTGGAAGCTCAAACAGGTTGCCCGATGAGGTTTCAGCTATGGGACTGCGATTTATCCCCCACCGCGTTACCCATCCAGACAACAAAGCTATTCCTGGTACTAGGTAGCTGGCCAAGTGTGCGAGGCGAGCAGCAGTCCCGACCGTAGTGTGAGCCCGAGGTGAAATTGCACAGGCTACCATTGCCTTAGCTACCCGTTCGGGATCGTAGATGGGGCTTGGCGGTGTCAGCGCATGCCCGGTGTAGTTGCCGCCGTCTCGGAAGCCGGGTGTGTCCATGACTGCTGGATAGATGTCGCACACATGGATGTTTGGAAACTTGGTCAGCTCCCCTCGCAGCGCCTCGCTCAGTCCACGCAAACCGAACTTGCTCGCCGAATAAGCCGCTGCATAGGGCTGGGCCACCCAGCTGCCCAGCGACAGTGTGTTGATCAAAATGCCGCTACCTTGCGCTTTGAAGAAGGGAAGGGCGACGTAGGCGCCTCGCAGGTATCCAATCAGATCGGTCTGGATAACCTGTTCGTGAGCTTCCAGCGGGGTATCCTCAAAGTTTCCAACCGCCCCAACTCCGGCGTTGTTGACCCAGATATCGATCCGTCCATGGCCAAACGCTGAGGCCTGTGCGGCCAGCGCTTGAACATGATCGCTGTGGGTGACGTCGGTGGTGACCGCTATGGCATCCGTACCACAATCGGTGCATTCATCCAGGACGTCAAATAATGCTTCTTCATCGCGGGCTGCGAGCACCAAGCGTGCGCCTTTGCAGGCAAAGGCGTGTGCGGCGGCGCGGCCTATGCCGCTGGATGCCCCTGTGATTACCACTACTTTGTCACGCAGCGGCCCCCTGACGGGATATCCACTACGGGGAGCTTCTTGCTCTGTGCCGCTGCTACGGTGTTCGAAGGGTGCGATAATTTCGTCGGCCTCGACCAGAGAGAGCTCAAGGGCAGTGCCATCGATCAGGGTCAAGGTCAGCCCTTCGACCGTACCTGCCTCTTTGTTTGGAAACACGGGTTCACCTTCAGCATCCAGGCTGTCGTAGATGAAGCGTGTACCTTCGAGCCATCCCACGGCGGTGAGAAGCTCGGGGCCTAGATAATACTTCCCGTCTTGAAAGAAGCCTGGAAACTGATGCGCTCGCTCCACGTTTTCAACCCGGTAGCGCTCACCTGATTTCATACCTGTCGCTTGATCGACCATTATGCAAACCTCTATAGGTGCGGCCTGGAATATCAGCCTTTGCTGTGCTCGTCGGAAGTCGGCCCAGTGCCTCGCTTGATGCCCCGCGGGCCAGCAACGCCCCATATCCCCAGGCCAACAAGCGGTAGGGCCACGATCAGGAGAGCCCAGGCCGCTTTCACGGCATCTGTCTTGTCGCTCCGGAACACGCTGACGATGGCCCACAGGTCGATGAGGAGAAGAATTGCCGCTACCGCAATCCAGAAGTAACTGGCGAGACCGTTCATGCTCATTCCTCCTCTAGAGGTGGTCAGGGCCCAAGGTGCCCGATGCAGCACCTGGCACGAGGATGACCTTGCGGCAGTTATCCTGCTTTTGATCGAACATTTTGTAGCCCATGGCCGCCTCTTCGAGGGCTAAGCGGTGAGTAACGATCAGTTCCGGTTGCAGGCGCCCTGCTTCGATGTGCACCAGCAGTTCGGGAAGGTATTTTTGAACATGGGTCTGACCCATCTTGAAGGTCAGGCCTTTGTCGAAGGCATCACCGAACATGAAGCCGTGAATGAACCCTGCATAGACGCCGGGCACGCTGACTACGCCGCCACGTCGCACAGCCGCGATGCTCTGGCGCAGGGCCTTGCCGCTGCTACCTTCCAGTTTCAAGGCCGTCATCACGGTTTCCGTGGTGCTGCCTTTGGCTTCAAACCCGACCGCATCGATGACCGCGTCCACGCCGCGCATACCCGGTGTCTGGCGAATGATGCTGTCGGCAGGATCATCATCCTTTTCGAAGTTGATCGGGATGACGCCATAGGCTTCCTGGGCATAGGCCAGCCGGTAGTCGTTGTCATCCACCATGAAGACGGTGTGCGCGCCCAGCATCCGTGCGCAGGCGGCACTCAACAGCCCCACTGGCCCCGCGCCATAGATCGCTACGGATGAGCCTTCGCCAATCTCGGCATTGATGACCGCTTGCCAAGCGGTGGGAAGGATGTCGGATAGGAACAGCACTTTGTCATCCGCGAGGGTCGTCGGGACTTTGAATGGCCCGACATTGCCTTTGGGCACCCTAACGTAATCAGCTTGGCCACCAGGGATCCCTCCATACAGATGGCTGTATCCGAACAGCGCTGCGCCTGGTGGTATGCCCTTTTTGTTGATGATCGATCCGCGCCCGGTATTGGTGGATTCACAGGCAGCGAAGAGATCATGCTGGCAGAAAAAGCAACTTCCACAAGCGATGACAAAAGGAATCATCACTCGGTCGCCAACCTGCAGGGTCGTCACGTCCCTGCCAACCTCTTCCACGATGCCCATGAATTCGTGGCCGAAGATGTCGCCTTGCTCTGTTTCCGGGATCTTGCCTCGATAGAGGTGGAGGTCGGATCCGCAGATGGCGGTGGCCGTCACCCTTAAGATGATGTCGTCTGCGTCTTGGAGGATGGGGTCTGGGACAGTATCGACCCGCACATCATTAGCACCGTGGTAGGAGACTGCTCTCATAGTCTTGCTCCTGCAAAAAAACCGTGGGGTATGCAGGGGAAGTCTTTTGGGCTGGCAAAGTTCAGACCAAACGCTTCAGTGGTGGGGGAAGCAGTTTTGATTGACCCTAGGTTACGAGTTGCCGCCAGATGGCGACATGTCCTGTTCCTCACCGGGTGGGAAGCAGCTCTTGCATAGCGCGGCTGAGCGAGTCCAAGTTGCAGGGCTTTTTAATGAAGCGCGCGTTGGCAGGTAGGGAGGCGGGCGAAAAGACGACATGACCTGAGACGATGATCACTGGCAACTCAGGATGCTCCCACCAGATGGCTTTGGCTAATTCGAGACCATTGATGTGTCCGGGCATCTGTATGTCAGTAATGACTAGGGAAAGGTTTGGAATTTTCTCCAAGATAGCCAAGGCATCTTCCGCATTGGCGCAATCGGTGACGGTGTGACCGAGGTGCGTGACGGCCTCGGTCATCAGCCAACGAAGAACCTCATCGTCCTCTACTACCAACACCTGGTGTCGCATAGTTAGCCTCCCGCCCTACCTCTACAGACTCGGCATATAACAACTCGTTCGAAAGCGCTGACAGAGGATGACGAAGTGGTTTCTTTGCCCTGGTGACTCAATGGGCTAGGCTGAATGCTTGGGACGTGTGAATGGTGGAAAACCGTGATGCGCCTGTACGACTTCATTGAGAATGATATGGGAAGCATTCTCCAGGCTTGGGAGGATTTCGCACGTTCGGTCAAGACGGACTTACCCACTCAGGATTCAGCCGGCCTCAGGAATCACTCTGAGAAGATTCTGCGTACCGTTGCTGCTGATATGCGTACTGCTCAGACTGCGCATCAGCAGTCTGAGAAGGCGCAAGGCAGAGGCCGTCTGATGAGCAGCGATACGGCGGCTCAGACCCATGCCATTACTCGTTTGATAGCGGGCTTTTCGATGGATCAATTGGTCTCTGAGTACCGAGCGTTGCGCTCCAGTGTTCTATCGCTCTGGCTGGCAAAAGAGACGCTCCGAGACGCAGAGCATGTTCAGGACATGATCCGCTTCAACGAGGCAATAGACCAAGCCATGGTTGAATCCATCGCAGCCTATGGCGCAGCAGTGGAATCAACTCGAAAAATGGTACTGGCTGTGCTTGGCCATGATCTGCGTTCTCCATTGGGTGCGGTACTCATGGCTGGTGATCTAATCCTGCGACAGGATGAGTCAGGTGAGAAGGTAAAATTGCTCGCCGCTCAGGTTTGTAACAGCGCTCGCCGGGCCAACAATATGGTGAACGACCTTCTGGATCTGGCGCGCTGTAATTTGGGAACAAATATCCCGGTGCACCTGCAGCAGGTGGAGCTGAACCCGATCTGTCGCTCGGTCATCGAGGAACTGCGCGCGGGTTCCCCTTGGGCGAACATTATTTTGAACGAATCCGTACAGATCACCGGTCAGTTTGATCCTGATCGCATGGCTCAGGTCTTCTCCAATTTGATTGGTAATGCCCTGCGCCATGGTGACTCGACGCTACCGATCCAGGTCACCCTCTTCAGCGAAGCCGGAGTTCCGCGTTTCAGCGTGCACAATTCCGGAGAGCCGATTCCCAGCGATGTGATGCCCTATCTGTTCAAGCCAGAGGGGAGATATTCAAGCTACGCGGCAGAAGAAAAGGGCTCAGCCGCTGGGTTAGGGTTGGGGCTATTCATCGCATCGGAAATAGTCGCCAGCCATGGTGGCAGGATAGAGGTGGAGTCTTGCGTTGAAGGGGGGACGACCTTTCAGGTCATTCTGTCCTAATGGCTTCAGTCCGACTCGAAGCGCCTACCGTTGACAGCTAGGAAGCCTTCTCGCCTCAGCAATTCGGTGTTTGTAGGTTTGACCGTAACCTGCTCGAGTTCGGGAGCTGAGAACCAGCGACACTCCACGATCTCGTGTGAGGGGTGCGGCTGTACTGACGTTGGCACGTTAATGCGATAGAGCCAGTGCTCTTCCGATTGGAGCACGCTGTGTCCGAGGAACTGAGCATCCGTCAGTTGCATGCCGGTTTCTTCACGGAGCTCTCGACGGGCTGCTTCTAGCTGGGTCTCTCCAGAATCGATTTTTCCGCCTGGCAGTGACCACTCGGAAGCTTCTCTGCGCACCAGCAAGATTTTGTCGGCTTGCAGGCAAATGACAGTGGAGTGCAGTTCTTTCGATTGGCTCATGACGGTTCCTCCGGTATGAACGGAAGGCCATACCTACATCTGGAAGTTCACTCCGCTCGGTAAATGGCCTGTCGGGTCGTTGCACCAACCTCTCAGCCTGATTCCAACCGCTTCCATCAAATCGGAACCTTGGGGGGGAATTTTGACCATCTTGAAATCACAGCCGCTGCCTTGCTTTTACGGGATCTTCCGGAGCTCGTTGACTTCGTCTTGTACTGCCTGCGAAACGTCGTCGCCTTCGCCCTGCCCACTGTCGGATTTTGGCCCAGTGGTATGACCGCTGTACTGCCTTGTCGAATTGATCCGCCCGCGCCTTGTTGAACCCTGGACACTCCCGGCATCACATTGTCCGTTTGTATCTGACTATCCGCCAGGCATATGTCCACCTTTTTGCCCTCGCCCGGACGGTCGTTGTGCATCGTTCGCGAAGCCACCGGGTCTTGGGAACGGTGCCGCCTTGCTGACCGGTCTTGTCTTAATCATTTGCCATGATTTCGCACCTCGTGGGTTCACAAGAGAGCTGTGTTTGCTACTGACGGCGCTGGCTCCCTTTACTCTCGTATTAGCTGGCAGGGGCGCGAAAGTTTGGCAGCGCAACATGCGCGCGATAAAGCTCCCTGCTAGGTCGAAGAGGGATTAGGGATCAAAGAAAGCCCGCTACTACGCGGGCAAGGTCTATCACATGAGGATGACTAAAGCGAACGATTGGCTTGGTTTCTTGAACGAGTCACCGCATTTTATTTGAGGTTGAATTACACTTCAGCAACTGTATCCTGCAGGTGCGTATAGCTATCGACGAACCGTTTATACTTATGCGCGCCACTCGTATAGGGCGAGTATTTTCTGGGAGACGTGTCGCTGATACAGGTCGGCACCACGTCAACTACCGCATCGAAGTCAAGGTCAATGAAGAATGGCACCGAGTAACGATCCACGCCACTGGTGTTGATCACCCGGTGCATTGTGGAGATATAGCGATCATTGGTAAACGTTTGAACCAGATCCCCAATGTTAACGATGAAAGTATCTGGTACGGGTGGAGCGCTAACCCACGCGCCGTCTCGATTCTGAACCTGCAAACCACCATTCTCATCCTGCGATAAAATGGTTAGAAAGCCGTAGTCGGTATGCGCGCCAATACCTATCTCTTTTGAAGTGATATTGCCGAATTGCGGTGGGTAGTGCAGCAGTCGCTGAATTGTAATGGGTTTTTTCTGAAGCTTCTCGAAATAGTCGGCTGGCAGGCCAAGACTTAGGGCAATGACGCTGATGAGCTTGCGCGCCAGCTTGAGCATCTCTTCATGATAGCGTTCCATAACTACCGTGAATTCTTGGGGGGATTCAGGCATAAGGTTCGGCCCAAAGAATGGAGAAACCTTCTGCTCGGACTGAGCAAAATCGAAGCACTCTTTGAAGTCTTTAGTGTTCTTAGGGTCGACATTTTCTCCGTACATAGGAATGTATCCGCGCAATGTCGGCCCGGATTTCACGATGTTCAGTTGATCCTTGACGTCGAAGGGCTGCGCGAAAAACTCTCTTGAAAGTCGGTATACGTCCTTGACTAAGGATGAGGGGACGCCATGATTTTTTATGTATAGAAAACCGACCTTTTCACATATATCGCCGATTTGGCGCGCGACCAAGCTAACGTTACTACCGTCGAGTAAAGGCGCTATGTCAACAATAGGGATCTCATGAAACGAAGTAGACTTGCTCGTCAGGCAGCTTTCGATAGATTGCGTCACGGTCTCAACCTCATCTAATGGGTATGAATGTGACCGTTAGCTTCTACTTAAGCGTGACGACGAGCTATAACAAACGCGAAGAAATTTATAATTTTTTATCGCCACGTAAGCGAGTTGGAGAGACGCCGTAGGTCTCACGGAAGCGCTTGGTGAAGTAGCTCTGCGAGGCAAAACCGGCTGCCTGGGCAATGTTGGCAATCGCCAGCGACGTTTCTTCGATCATTGTTTTGGCATACCTCAGCCGCATCTGTAGATAATAATTGATCGGTGTAGTGTTCTCGTGGGTACGGAAAGCGTGTTCCAGCGTCCTTACTGTGGCGCCGATCTTGTGTGCTAGAGTCTCAATGGTAAGAGGTGACTCGATGTTGGCTTCCATTATTTCGATGGCCGAGCCAAGGCAGGGTGACTTCATCTTCAGTTCGAGATAACGGCGTGCTGCCTGCACTTCATCGTGGCTTCTTATCCTATCCTGAGAGAACTGGCGGGACACACTCAGAGCGAAATCTGCACCGTGATCCTGGCCGATGATGTACAGCAACATATCCAGAGCCGTGGTACCGCCCTGACAAGTGAAAACACCTTCATGGACGGTGAAGATACTTTCTGAAACTATGACGGATGGATAGAGTTCCTTGAAGGCTGACATCTGTTCACTGAATAATGTGCAAGTGCCACTTCGCAATAGCCCAGCTTTGGCCAAAATAAAACTGCCGCTGGAGAGAGAGGCAAGCCTGCAGCCGGTTTTTTTTAGTGTGCGCAATTTTGCGAGAAATTTAGGGTTGTCATAATTTGCAGCTTTCTTGTATGCGCATATAAATAACAGGTTGCATTCATCCAGTGTTTCGAATCCGCCCGAAACTCTGATCGGAATGTGATTTGAGGTAAGCACCTCGTTGCTATTTGGATAGATGTCACCACTGTAGACTTGGTAGTCATAAGCAGTGTAACCCAATAGAAGGTTGGATACGCTAAGCGCCTCGACCGCAAGTGAGAATGAGGTCAGAGCGAAACCTGGGAGCAGAATAAAGCCAACACGTCTGACGAGGGGCTGGGCTTGCCGTTTGTGCATGTGAGAAAAATCTCTGGCCTGGTGTTCAAATCAAGTCGGGAATATTCTGCGTACCATTTTGCTGGCTAGACGCCAGATCGACACTACTGCAAACATTGCATCCTAGCAAGGATTCTGCCTGTGCTGGAGCCAAGGGCTTAAAGGGCAGATCAATCCAGTGGATCAGCTACAGGGCGCTTGGCTTTCTCTGCCTAACGCCTTACGTATTCGAGGCGAGCGCCTGATTGCGGTCGTTCTAGCGCTGCCGCGAAGATGGTTTCATTGACCGCAACGGGTAGAGCGGGCGTTGCTTTGGCAGAAAGCTCCGCGCATGCAAGTATTATTTGCATAACAAAATCGTATGATCAATGAGTAGAAAATGTTGCTGTATTTTGAAGGGCTGTCATCCTTAACCTATTTCGGAAGAATTGTGGATTCGGCTTGCATAACAATAAGGGATTTTACGATGATGACTGACTTCATCTTTTCCGGTGTAAATCTTGCAGTCACTACGCCGTTCAATGCCAAAGGCAAGATCGACTACGCGCGATTTGAAGAGCTCATTGAGCAATACCTGGCGGCCGGTGTGCATGGCTTTGTACTCAGCTCTGGAACCGGAATGCATGTGTATCTTAGCAAGGAAGAGTCCAAGGAGCTGGTCGCTTTTGGCGCTAAAATCATCAACGGTCGTGCTCGCGTGATCGCTCAGACCTCCGCGTTACTGGCTGATGAAGTCGTCGAGCGTACCCGTCATGCCAGAGATTGCGGCGTGGATGGCGTTATGGTGCTTCCACCTTTCTTCGAAGGCCCCACCGATGATCAGGGCATCATCGACTTCTACTCCACCGTTTCCGAGGCTGGCGTACCGATCATTGGCTATAACGTTCCGCAGGCTGTGGGTGTGAAGGTTACTCCATCGTTGTTCAAGCTACTCTGCCAAATCCCTAACTTCGTATCGGTGAAGGACAGTAGCGGTGACCTGACGGCTCAAACCGCACTCGTTCGTACCGGCGTGCCAACCCTTAACGGGGCAGATCCACTTGCACCTTTCGCACTGTTTGCCGGCGCCGCCGGGTTGATCTGGGGCGGGGCCAACATGGCACCGAAAACATGTGTCGCTCTGGCCAAAGCTGCCGCTGAACGTAGGTGGGACAATGTCCAAGAGATCTGGCAGTCGTTGGCTCCGGTCATGTCGCTGATTTGGCAGAGCGACTACGTCCAGTCCGTTTATGCCGGCGCAGAAATCATGGGCTATGGCGCAGGCAATCCACGCCGTCCGCTTGCCCGTCTGGCCGAAGATAAGTTTGGTGCATTGCGTGACGCATTAGCTCCTCTGATCGAGCGCGAAGCCTCCACTTTATGATAGTTGGAGAGGACTACGAGTTTATTGCTTCAATTTACACTGAACAACGGTAGCTCCGGCTGGTTGAAAATTTGCCTCATCGCTTGGATAATTCGGTGTTGAGAAACTGATTTCCGCCGATGCCTTGATCATCGCTAAAGTTTGAGTGGGCCTACCTCTTCGCTGCTCGTCAAGTCATTCGTAGCGCGCTCGTCGCAACATCAAGCCCGACAGTACGGCGATTGATCTGGTCATGGGATTGGATGACGACTACAGCTGGGACGAAGAGGTTAATTATCCTTGTAGCCGATGCAGTGTTGCCCGAGGTACCCCAGGGGACGAGCATATCCTGTGTTATCCGCCTTTTACCCGCCGGGTGCAGCGTTGCTCAGACTCACCCTCTGCCGCACCTCAAAAATGTGCCGACACGTAAAGAAAAGACGGTTTCAAACTTAAGCGAAAGCGGCTCTGTTATCCAGTGAGGTTTTCTGCCAATGTTCTCGCTGCGGCGCTGATCTGGGCGTCGAACCATGTCGGGACGTTGCATGACAAAAACAGAGGATGGCAGCACTCACCGTGGCTACCGACGGATCATTCCGTCTATGACCGCGCTTCTAGAGTTTGAAGCGGTTGCCCGTAACGGCAGCATAACCTTGGCCGCTCGGGAGCTGGGAGTGACTCAAGCTGCCGTGAGCAAACAGATCCGAATCCTTGAGGAAAACATCGGCGTGCAGCTTTTCCAGCGTCTTCATCGAGGCGTGCGGATGACCAGTGAGGGGCAGACGTTGTTTACGGTGATGTCTGAATCGCTGCAGAAGGTTGCGGCGGTGTTTGATCGTCTCACCGAGGGTAGTGGTGAGCAGCAATTAGTGCTCAGCACCACCGCGACTTTTTCGCATCTGCGCGTTATGCCTCGTTTAAACAACCTTCAAGCTGCCATGCCTCATATACGCTTGCGGCTTGCCACACAGATGTTTACCGGTGATCTGCGCAGTCATGATGTTGATTTGACGGTGCGATATGGCAATGGCCGGTGGGCGGACGGTAGCGCTCTGCATCTGTTTGACGAAGAGATCTTTCCTGTGTGCTCTCCGGCCTGGCTTGCTCGAAATTCAGTGCCTTCCTCAGTGGAGGAGCTCTACGATGCTGATCTGCTCGACGCGGAGGCCACTGCCGAGGGTTGGATGACATGGCCGACATGGTTCCGAGCGCTGGGTGCAAATCCTCCCAAGCTCCATTATCGACTGCACTGCCAGCTGTACACCGATACCATTCAAGCAGCACTTCACGGGCATGGGGTGGCACTGGGTTGGGGGCGGATGCTCGATCATCTGTTGGCATCGGGCGAGTTAGTGCGGTTGACGGATCTTGTGATAAAGCCCAAAGAAGCTTACTACTTGGTAGTGCCCCAGGGGCGGGATATCACAAGAACGATCATGGGTCTTGCAGAATGGTTACGCAGCTAGCGAGCGGTTGGATTGTGGTTAAGAGCTGCGCGCTGCTGCCCGCGAAGTGTGATTATCTCGATCCAAACCTCCCGGTAAAAGGCTCTACGACAAATGTCGCAGAGCCTTAGGGCTAGTCACACAGGAAACTACTATCGAAAGGATAACGAGTCAGGAGTTCGTAGCCGGTTTCTGTAACCAATAGCTGGTTCTCCAATTTGATACCATCGCGTCCGCCGACCTCCCCGATATAGGCCTCGACGCAAAGCGCCATGCCAGGTTCAAGAACTCCTTCGTAACCATAGGACTCCAGATCTTCCGGGTAGCGAATGCATGGATATTCGTCACAGAGCCCGACGCCATGGAACATAACGCCGTAGCGCTGCTCTCGGCACGACTCCGGAAGTCGGTGGCCGTTGGCTGTGAGCTCTGTGAATCTGATACCCGGCTTGATCATCTCGATGTTCTGAGTGATGTGATCATAGGCGATTCGATACAACCGTTTTTGCTCAGCGGTTGGGACTAGGCCTCCGCAGATCCAGGTGCGTGACATGTCAACACACATGCCATACACGCCTATCAGGTCGGTGTCGAAAGATAGTAAGTCACCGTCGCTCAAAACTCGCGGCCCCGACTCCTGGAACCAAGGGTTGGTGCGAGGCCCAGAGCTTAGAATCCGAGTTTCGATCCACTCACCCCCGCGACGTATATTGCCTGCGTGGAGTACCGCCCAAATATCGTTCTCTGTCATCCCTGCGCGCATTGCTTGATGCATTTCCGCTACGGCTGCTTCGCAAGAGGCCACTGCGCAGCGCATGGCTTTGATTTCATCCGGCCCCTTGATCATCCGAGCGAACTCAGTGACTTCCTGGCCGCTGCAGAGTTGTATCCCTAATGCGTCCAGTGCTCGTACGCCAGCTAATTCCATTCGGTCTACTGCGAGGCGGCGATTGGATCCGGCATGCTGACGTAAGATGTCTTCGAGCTGCATAGCAAAGCGTCTGGCATGTTCATCAGTGCGATCCCCTGTTTCAAAATAAAAGAAAGAGGCCCCACTTCGAAGCTCGTTCACGAGCGGCAAATGGGCGCTAAGATGATCACAGCCGTGGAAGTCCCAGAGCACAACGTAGCCACTTGTGGCGATGAAGCAGGCACGAGCTGGGTTGTGAGTCGTCCACAGCTGCATGTTTGTAGTGTCGGTGGCGTAACGGATATTGAGTGGGTCGAACAACAGTATTCCGGCCAGGTCGCGCGCGACAAGCTGTTCACGAATGCGCTGAAGGCGGTACTCACGCATCGTCGGCAGATGCGGTGCTTCTAGACCCAGCGCGCGCCATTCAGAAAACGCCAGAGGAGTTGGGCCGATTTCAGTTCGGTCGTTATCGTCGACTGAGCCATCTGCCTTTAGGGATGCGGCTCGTTGCCGAGCAGGGTCAATACGTCTTTTATCTGAAGGGATAGAAAAGGGTGCCGACATCACAGTCTCCAAGCAATGCGAGTAGATTGCACATGAACGATTAAGATTGTCTTGGCGTCGAGAAAACTGAAGGCAGCCTGGCTGCCTTCTTATGTGTGTTACTTGGCGGATTGTGTGGCGGCGGCCCGAGCAGCTTGAAGCCATTCGTCGAACTGTTGCCGGTGCTCGGCAATCCACTGGGTAGCATGACCACGGATAGCTTCAGGGCTTTTTTCGCCTTGCTGCATCTTCATGTTCTGGGCACTTTCATCTGCGGTGCTAATACTCATTACAGACAAAAATTTCAGTGCTGCTGGGTTCTCTTCAGCAAACTCTTTGTTTAGTACTGCGCGCACGGTATCTACGGCAAATCCGAGATTTTTGCCGTTGTATGTGGTATTTACGTCATTGTTTCCGCCAGGGAGGTCTGTCTTCGGAACCTCCAGCCACACTACATCTTTATCTTCCACGAGGACGTTTGCAATCCATTGTGGTACCCATGTGAAATAGAGAATCGGTTTCCCTTCTTTGTATCGAGTGATGGTGTCCGCCATCAGTGCGAAATAAGAGCCCTGATTTACATGAACGGTTTTCTGCAGGCCGTAAGCTTTCATCTGATGGTCAATGATAAGTTCACAGCCCCATCCTGGGTTGCAGCCGGTTAGGTCTGCTTTTCCATCGCCGTCAGCATCGAAAAGTTTTGCAATTTCCGGCTTCTTGAGGTCGGTGATGTATTTTATGTTATGCGCTTGGGCCGTCTTTTTGTCGATGAGATAGCCTTGCAGAACACCAGGCATGATTTGGCCAGTTTTGACCATTACTTCGTCGCCGCCGGCTTGGGTGTAAAATTTCTCGTGCAGTTTGTCCCACAGATGCACAGTGAAATCAGCGTCGCCATTGGCCAGCGCCATCATCATAACGCCGTATTCGGTTTCTTTGGGCTCTTGGACGTTGTACCCCAGTTCGCGTAAGCCTTGTACGGCAATCTCGCCTCGAAAGCGTTCTTCAGCAATCGAAGGGAAAATGGGAGTGACTTTAACGCCGTCGCCTGGGGACGCTGGAGCAGCGTTGGCAGAGAGTGCGGTACACCCGATTAAAAGTGCAGTCGCAATTTGCAAAATGGGACGGGGGACAGTAATCGTGAACATTATGTACTCCAAGCCGAGGAAGTTGACTATCGTTCGTAATGCTTATGCTGGTTTATGGTGTGTGCTCGATTTTCGTTTGGAAAATGCTCGAAACAAAAGGCCAATGGGGCCTGTTTGATACCATTTCAGGCTAGGGTCTGAATTTGTACGGTCTCCAATAGCTTGGGTAAGACGATCCAGGAAAATGGCTAGCAACACTAGGCCAACACCTCCAACGGTCGCGAGACCCATGTCGAGGCGACCAATCCCTCTTAGTACCATTTGTCCTAAACCACCCACCGAAATCATGGATGCGATCACAACCATCGAGAGGGATAGCATAAGTGTCTGATTCAGCCCGGCCATGATGGTGGAGGTTGCCAAAGGAAGTTGAACCCGAACCAGCATTTGACGGGGAGTGCAGCCGAACGCGCGTGCTGCTTCAATTTTATCGTCGGGAACTTGGCGAATACCAAGGTTCGTGAGGCGCACCAGCGGCGGCAAAGCGAAAACGATGGTTACCAAAACACCAGGAACGTTACCGATGCCAAACAACATGACCACCGGGACGAGATAAACGAAAGCAGGCAAGGTTTGCATAGCGTCAAGCAACGGCCTGACCACTCGTTCAAGTCGGTCGCTTCGGGCACACACTATCCCAAGTGGAATACCAATAACCGCACAGAAAAACACCGAAGTCAGAACCAGGGCCAGTGTTGTCATCGACTCCGACCAGACACCGATAAGTCCAAGTAACGTAAGGGTGATAAAGCAAAGTAAAGCCATCCGCTGTCCCGCCAGTTGCCAGCCAAGAAGGCTGGACAGGATAATGCCGATGGATGGGGGTATGCTCTGCAGGCACCATTCAATACCGTTTAGCACATTATCGATCGGCCATCGAATGGCCCTGAAAAAATCCCTGAAATTGTGCACAAGGAAGTTTAGGGTACTGGTTACCCAGTCGCCAAGGGGGATAACGGTGGTCTGGAAGGGATCCAAAAAACTAAAGTCAGACATTTCGACAATCCTCATAACGCATTTCGCAGTTGTGGCAATTGCGAGCTTACATTTTTGGTCGATTAACTTAGTGGCTGCCCAAAGTCTGCAGGAGCTGATTCTTGGAAAGAGTTCCCTTCAGGAATCCATTTCTATCCAGAACTGGGACGGGGTATGGTAAAGTTGCCGCTATACTTAACACCTCATGCAAAGGTGTATCCAAGTACACAGGTTGCTTCTCATGCTGGGAATAGTGGTTTGTTAACCTGCATGCGTCTACCACGCTTACCAACTGCCCTTGATCATTCAACAGGTACCCGAAGTCAATGCCTGGCTTAAATGTTTTGGGATCTTCGACATGGCAGGTTGAATCAGGATCAAAGCGAGCCAGGTCACCTGCTTTAAGGATTTTCGAGCTATCGAATCCTTTAAAAAACGTTCTCACATAGTCATTGGCTGGTTGACTGATAAGTTCTTGTGGTGTCCCTATCTGTACAACCCTTCCGCCTTCCATGATTGCGATACGATGCCCAATCCGGATCGCCTCTTCGATATCATGAGAAATGAAGATGATCGTGCGCTTCTGTTCTGCCTGCAGTTTAATCAGCTCACCTTGCATCTCACTACGAATAAGTGGATCGAGAGCTGAGAAGGCTTCGTCCATTAGGAGAATCGTTGGATCGTTAGCCAGGGCTCTAGCTAAGCCTACACGTTGTTGCATGCCGCCAGACAGTTGATGAGGATAACTGTTTTCTTGCCCTGAAAGTCCAACCTGTTGGAGTGCCTCGCGAGCGCGCCTCTGGCGCTCCGACTCGTTTACACCAGCGATTTCCAAACCGAAAGCGGTGTTTTCGAGGACACTCATATGAGGCATCAATGCAAAAGACTGGAAGACCATGCCCATTTCTTTACGACGTACATCTAAAAGCTCTTTATCGGTGAGTCCGGTAATCTCACGGCCGTTCAGAAAAATTTTGCCAGATGTAGGTTCGATTAGACGATTGAATAGCCGAACCATCGTGGATTTGCCAGATCCTGAAAGGCCCATGATTACAAATATTTCACCGCGCTTTACTGAAAAAGTAGCGTCAAATACTCCGATAACTTGGCCCGTTTTTTCGAAGATTTCATTTTTGCTGTGTCCGGCTTTGACCATTTGCATAGCTTCGGTCGGACGCGATCCGAATACCTTGTAGACGTTTCTGATCGAAAGAATTTCGTCGGTAGTGGTCATGACTTCCCTCCTAATTTTGTTTTAGGGAATACGGTGGCTTCGCGAGTCGAAGGACGTATTGATTTTGGGAGGCAGTACCACAAAGGTGGCTTATACATGGCGGCTTCCTGGGTTTTTTATTTTTTTGGCCCCAGATGGGCTTTCCTAGAATTTATGCGCATCCGGCCTCGACGACCATCAACATTTATTGGTCGCAATGCATAACGTGGGGTTATCTCTCGTTGGCAATTTTTGCTAAGCATAGCAGGAGACGTCTAGGCCACTTTCTAACGCCGTATCAAGTCTAGCAGTTGGGCCGAAGTCGGGAGAGGCCCGCCGCCGCCTGCGTGGGGCGGGGCGGGCATGGTGCTGCTCCATGGGAACTACACCGGTGCTGCACTTTCAGGAGGCGTAGGTGCTCACGCGATAAGGCGGCCTTTCTGCTTATAGGAATTGGCGTCCTGTCTTTCCACAAGCATGTGCGCCTAGGCATGAAGAAATCTGGATGTTGGCTCCTATGGGGGCTCAGGCTCTCACATCACCCCCGCTCCGAATTGTGTAAACGACTGAGTCGAAATTTGAATCATGAGCGTTTGGGCTGCAGTTGTCTTGCCTGAACAGGTTGACGATTCGCACTTGGAGCAGAGGTTTCGCTGAGCAGCTTGCCCTTGGTCTCGGGTGCGAGGAAATAAGTGACGATCAAGCCGAAGAGACTGACGCCTCCAGCGATCAGTACAGTGGTCGTAACGCCATATGTTTCCATGCTGATCGGAAGTAGGAAGGTGCCTGCCGCCGCGCCGACGCGTGATGCAGCCGTAGCGAAGCCAACGCCAACACCGCGAATTTCAGTAGGGAATACTTCGCCTGGATAGACGCCGGTTAGAGTTGTCGAAACTGCGTTCGCCAGAGAGAAAATCAAGAAGCAGACAACTGTTACCACTGGCGACACGTTCCAGAAGAATGCGACGATGAACAGGGCGACAGTCGCGATGGCGAAAGGTGGAATTGCCAATTTTCGGCGTCCCACTTTTTCAATCAGAGCAACAGCAATCAAAGTGCCGGCTACGGCGATCGCGTTGATGGCGAGTCCGCCCGTGAGGCCGTCTTCTAAGCCTAAGTGTTCCAGTACGGTAGGGACGAAGGTACCGATGGCGAAGTAGGGCGTTACGAGGCAGATCCAGAATACCGAAACGAAGATCGTGGCCTTGGCGTATTCAGAAGAAAACAAGCTGGCAAATCCAAGCCTCTTACCTTCATATGTCGTCCCCAAGTCTTCTCGCTCATCGGGCGACATGTATTCCTCGGCAAGTGCAAGGGCCTCGTCTTTTCGCCCCTTACTCATCAACCAGCGCGGAGACTCTGGCGTGCCCAGTCGAGCAAGCAGAACGATTACGGTCGGGATAGTGCTTAGCCCCAGAATCACGTTCCAGTTGGCAGTGTCAGAGATCGTAAGAGCCCAGCCGATGGCATACGAAGCAAGATAGCCGACGTACCAGCCGACCTCTTGAATGCAAAGTAGCTTGCCACGCAGCCGCGCAGGCGCGAACTCGGCCAGAAGGGGCCAGCCGATGGCGTAGTCAGCGCCGATGGCCACGCCCATGAGAAGGCGTACGGCAAAAAGCTGCCAAGCTTCAGTGACGAAGAATTGTAAGACCGACCCCACCAGAAAGATCGCGAGGTCGATCGTGAACATCGGCTTTCGGCCTATTTTGTCTGCCAAATAGCCGCCCAGAGGGCCACCCAGAAAGATGCCAATGAGGGCGGAGGCCCCTATCAAGCCTTGCCAGGCGAGCGAAAGCTCCAGGTCATTGGTGATCGCCGGCATGACGATGCCGATGGATCCCAGGATAAAGCCGTCAATCAGCATGCCGCCTGAAATCAAGGTGGTAAGTTTTATGATGAACTTACGCTGCTTCTCGGACATAGCCTTCACAGGCTGTGCTGCGTGCTTGGACACAACTACATCTCCACATTATTTTTATCGTTGGATGATTTGAGCGCGACTGCTTCAGCCAGCACTTAAGATTATTCAAGCGCGTGGGACATTCGACGCGAAGGTCGAGGGGATGTCTTATTCAGCGGAGCGGTCGCACGCGAGGTCGCGCTAAACAGTGGGTAAGGGCCACCGCCTCTGAGGCAGTGGCCCTTGAGGTGCCGATCTCCGTCAGAACAGCACCGGTACTGCTCTTTTATGAAGCGTTAATCCAAATGGTCTTGAGTTCCGTGTATTGATCATGGGCCCAGATGGACTTGTCGCGTCCACCAAAACCAGACTCCTTGTAGCCACCAAACGGTGTGCTCACATCACCTTCACCGAAGCAGTTGACCGTCACCACTCCAGCGCGGATTTCACGCGACAGGCGCAGCGCATTGCGCAAGCTGCCGGTGTAGGCCGAGGCGGCCAGCCCGTAAACAGTATCGTTGGCCAGCTCAATCGCCTCGTCGATGGTCTCGAAGCTGGTCACGCTCAGTACCGGGCCAAAGATTTCCTCGACGAACAGCTTGTTGTCGCGGCCAACATTGTCGACGATGGTCGGCTGCACGAACACGCCTTCCTCGGTTTCGCCGCCTTGAACGATGCTGAGGTTCTGTTCGGCAGCGTATTCCAGATACGATTTGACCTTCTCGAAGTGCGACTTGCTCACCATGGCGCCCAAGCGATTGTCCGGGTCGAGCGGATCGCCCAGCTTCCAGTCTTTCAGGTGCTTGGCGATCAGGTTCAGCAGCTCGTCCTTGACATCCTTGTGGACGATCAGGCGCGAGGATGCCGAGCAATTCTCACCCATGTTCCAGAACGCACCGGCGGTGACGAACTGGGCCACTTCGTCCAGGTCTTCGCAATCATTCATCACTACCGCAGGGTTCTTGCCACCCAGCTCCAGGACGATGCGCTTGAGGTTGGATTCAGCAGCGTATTTCAGGAACAGTCGGCCGGTGTCGGTGGAGCCGGTAAAACTGACCATCGGGATGTCCATGTGGCGGCCGATAGCCTCGCCCACCTCACGGCCACCGCCAGGTACTAAGTTGAACACGCCCGCAGGAATGCCCGCCTCATGGGCCAGTTCGGCCACGCGCAGGGCACTGAGGGTGGTTTCCTTGGCCGGCTTGACCACGATCGAGCAACCGGCAGCCAGCGACGGGGCGATCTTCCAGGCCAGCATCAGCAGCGGGAAGTTCCACGGCAGCACCAGGCCGACCACACCGATGGCTTCACGCACCACCATGGTTACGGCAGCATTGCCGGTCGGGGCAGTGGCGTCGTAGATCTTGTCGATGAGCTCGGCGTGCCAGCGAATGGTGTGGATGGTTTCCGGCACGTCCACGGTCTGGCACTCACTGACTGGCTTGCCGCTGTCCAGGGCTTCAAGCACCGCCAGCTCGTGGGCGTTGTCTTCGAGCAGTTGGGCGAACTTTTGCAGCACGTGCTTGCGGTCGTTTGGATGCATCTTCGACCAGGTGCCTTCTTCAAACACGCGCTTGGCCGCAGCCACCGCGACGTTGACGTCGTTGACGTCGCAGGCGGCGATTTCGGCCAGCTGCTTGCCGGTGGCCGGGTTGGTGGTGACGAAAGTCTTGCCCGAGATGGCGTCGCGAAACTCACCGTCGATGAATGCTCGGGTGCGCAGTTGCAGGTCGGCGGCGATGGCCGCGTATTGTTCCTTGCTCAGCAATTCAGCCATTGTTTCAGCCTCCTTATTTGATCTGGGCGATGGTGGCTTTCAGTTCGGTGACCACGCGTTTGAGTTCTGCTTTCTCGGCCTCGTTCAGGTCGTACAGCGGCTTACGCACGCCACCGGTCTTCAAGCCGTTGAGGGCAACGCCGTTCTTGATCGCCTGGACAAACTTTCCTCCTTCGAGGAAGTCCATCAGCGGCATCATCGCGGACATGATCTTGCGGCCTTTATCGAAGTTCTTCTCGATCACGCAGGCCTCGTACAGTGCTACGTGCTCATGCGGGATGAAGTTGGAGCCAGCGCAGACCCAGCTCTTGGCACCCCAGGCAAAGAACTCAAGGGCCTGGTCGTCCCAGCCGCAGGACAGCTGGATGTTCGGGCGCTGGATGGCCAAGCGGTGCAGCTGGGCCATGTCACCGGAGCTTTCCTTGATAGCGACGATGTTCTTTACGTCAGCCACAGCGTCGAAGAACTCTTCGCCCATACTCACGCTCATGCGGCCTGGATAGTTGTAGAGCATGATCGGCAGGCCGGCGGCGGTGTCGACGGCTTTCACATGCAGGGCGATTTCCTGCTGGGTCGGCAGCGCGTAGGGCGGGGTACCGACCAGCAGCGCGTCCGCCTTGATTTCCTTGGCGTGCTGGGCGAAGGTCACGGCGTCTTCGGTGCGGATTCCACCGGTGCCGACGATCAGCGGCAGGCGGCCATTGAGTACGTCCTTGGCCTGAGCGGCTAGCTCAACTCGCTCTTGAGAGGTATGCGCGTAGTATTCGCCCGTGGAACCGCCAATAATGATGCCGTGAACCTTCGAATCGACCAAGTACTCGAGTACTTCAGCGAACGCTGCTTTGTCGATTGAGCCGTCCGCAGCGAGAGGGGTCACTGCAGGTGTGTATATGCCTTCGAATTTCATGATGCTGCTCCGATTGTTATCACCACAAAACACTCAATACCGGGCTCACCGCCAGACATTGATTTAATTAGCCCAGCGATGCTGCCTGTTGGAGGTTCAGCGAGCGTGTTTCTGGGGCCAGCATCCAAGATAGGAGCAGACCGAAAAAGGTAATACCTGCGGCCGCGTACATCGTCTGTGCGATGCCAAGCGATGCCAGCGAGATTGGCACCAAGTAAGTGCCGACCGCTGCGCCAATGCGAGAAATCGAGGTACCAGCGCCGACTGCAAATGCGCGGATTTCTGTTGGGAAAATCTCGTTTGGATAGACGAGGGTAAGAACCTGGGCTCCCCCGATGAACAACGCGTAAATAGCGAAGAACGCGAGAATCCATATCCCTGAATCGTCATCAGACGCCCCCAACCCCAGCAAGGCTAGTCCGGATACTGCGAAACTGTAGAGCAGCAAGTTGCGGCGCCCTATCACGTTGATAAGCTTGGTTGATACAAGACAGCCCACAACGAAGAAGAGGGTGATCAAGATTGAACCGATCGAGACGCTGTCTCCTTTGATGTTCATCGCTGCCAGCACTTTGGGAGCAAATGCATAGACGGCAAAGAGGGGCACAATGCAGCACGTCCAAAAGACGATGATGAACAGCATGCGCTTGGCATAGCCAGAGTATATAAGGCTCCAAACGTTGATTTTGTAGTTGGGGCTTTCTTCAGGAAGGTTCTTCAGCGAAAAATCATTGCCATAAACGCTTTTGACGATCTGCTCGGCCTCCTGACCACGCCCCTTGCTCAGCAACCACCGTGGCGACTCAGGTGTGCCTACGCGAACTACGAAAAGGGCCAGGCCAATAATTGCCGAGCTGGCCAATACCCAACGCCAGGCTTCCTCACCGCCTATGCGCAGTATCAGTTCACCCATGATGTAAGCAGCCGCAGCGCCGGCAAACCACAGGATCGTCAGCATCGCGAGGCGCGGGCCACGGTACTTCTTTGGCATGAATTCAACCAGCAGCGATGTGGCGACGGGATACTCAATGCCTACTGCAATGCCAATAATCAGTCGCAGAATAAAAATCGCTTCAGCTGAGTTAGCCCAGAACTGAGCGACGGAGGCGAGAATAAAAAGAATGGGGCCTACAAAAAACAGCCGCTTGCGGCCCAAGCGGTCAGTCAACCAGCCTCCAAGAAACCCACCGAAAAAGATGCCGATAAGGGCCGATGCGGCGATGAGGCCTTCCCAGAAGCTGCTCAGCGAGAGCGACAGGGTGATATGCGCAAGAGCCACACCGATGATGCTCAGGACGTAACCGTCGACGAAGGAACCTCCGCCCGACCGTAAAGTGAGTAGCTTGTGGAAGGTATTAAGCGGTACATCTTCTACTGAGATATTAGGACTTGTCATTTTCTCTCCTGATAAAAGACTTTTGAATTTTGGCAGCGCGACTCCAAAAAATAGGGTCGGAAACCATCTCAAAAATTCAGTGAGCGATGGTTTTGCTTTTTGTTTTTATGAAGTAAGGTCTGTCCTTGGAGTAACCGCCTAAGCTTCAATACCAGCTTTGTATTGTCCCCACATAAGGTTCAGATTGACGCCTAGGGATACCAGCGGCTCCGGTGGGTTCGCACAAGGGCCTGGCGATTTCAACAGAAATTCGACAAGTTCGTTATTCTGACCGGCAAGCCAGTCGGCCATTAGTTTTCCTGTGGCAGTTCCTCGCGTTACCCCTAAACCGTTGCAGCACAGAATTCCATATACGTTAGGCGCCAGCTGGCCGAAGTAACCTTCGTGGTTTCGAGATAATGCGAGTGCGCCACCCCAGGTGTATTCGAGGCTCACATTAGGCAGCATTGGGAACCGGCGCTTAAATGAGTCGCGGTGCCGTTTCACAAATCGCGCAGTGTACTTGCTGTTGCTCCTACCATCTGCGTTGAAACTGAAGCTATTGCGAATGAGGATGCGATTGTCAGGTGTCCGTCGGACGGTTGTGCCGAACGGATCGGCTGGGATCACGCCCCAATATGGTTTGCCACCCAGTGCAACCTGCTCATCGTCGGACAAGGGGCGGGTAAGGCTGCCGTACGTGAAGACCGGGAGCATGCGGCCTTTCAAAAAACCGAAGTGCATGCCAAATGCGTTGTTGCTGAGGATGAGTTTGCTGGCTGTGATAGAGCCTTTCTGGTGACGGAGAACAACCTTTTCCCCGTATTCGACATCAGTGATCGGGGTATTTTCGTACAAAACGACATTCGGTGGCAGGCATTCTGCTAGCCCTTTGACGAGTGCCGATGGCTGGATTAGTGATGTCCCAGGCGTGAAAAGCGCTTTGCGGTAGAAGTGCGTGCCGATGTGTTCTGGCAATTCATCCGCTTCGATCATCTCGTAAGGTTGTCCCAGCTTGTCAAGGCCGCTGCGGTATGCGTCCAACACTGCTATACCACGGGACTCCACGGCGGCTTGGTATTTGCCACAGTGCCTCATCTGACAGTCGATGTTGAACTGGGCTACCAGTTCTTTGAGAGAGCTCAAGCCGAATTGATTGAGCCTCAGGGTGGTCTTGGCTATACCGATGTCGCCAATGTAATCATCTGCGCCGATATCGTGCGGCAGATCGATGGCAAAGCCTGCGTTACGACCCGAAGAACCTAGCCCCACTTCTTGAGCCTCGATCAATGCGATTTGATCATCAGGAAAATTCAGAGCGAGTTGTCGAGCAACGGCAAGACCGGTGAAGCCTGCGCCGACGACGGCCCAGCGTACGCTGGTAGCACCCTGATGGGCTGCGTGCACGCGGCGCCCTTTGCTCAAGTGGTACCATCCGCAGGTAGAGTCATCCGCTGGCAATGAAGTGATTTTTGTCATTATGGTGATCCTGAAATGTTGGCTTGAGCAAAACTCTGAAGGTCACACCAGTTGTAGGCCGTGCGACCTGCCACTCTTTTCCATCGCAAGCTGGGTATCGAAAACATTGTTGGCCATGCTCCCCAGCTCGATGCACAGCTCGTCTACACGTCGGTACAGCTCATCGATGATTACAGTCCCACGACCCCGGGAGTGGTCGCTGAGGTCTCTGCCCACTGGCTAACTTTCTTGATTTCTCGCTCGCATTGCTGGTCTAGCTAGCCTGTCTGCCTCGTCAACGTCGGCTGAAAATCCTTTCCGGGCATGTCTATCGTTAGATTTCATACCGGATCTCTTTGGAAGGCGGGTGACCGAAAAAGGCTCTGTATGACCTGCTGAAATGAGTGCATGACACGAAGCCGCACGCGATTGACACATCGAAGATAGATGCATTGGAGTTCTGTATCAGCCGACGAGCTTCAGTTATTCTGAGCTGGAAGTAATATTTTTGAGGTGTAGTACTCAGCTGATATTTGAATAGCCGCTGGATCTGTCTGACAGAAAGACCAACGAGCTGGCCGATCTGCAATTGACTCAGCGGCTCCTCAAGATTGGACTCCATCAACGTAATAACTTCACGCAACGGCTTACTCACCTTGGGGTGCTGTTGTTTCTGGAAACTGCGATGTTTGCTCTGGTCTGAATCTAGGGTATCTAATACCGCGTTCGCGAGTCCGCTGCATGTGCCGTAACCTAACCAGCGAATCATCATGTCGAATGCACCATTCGGAGTGGCCGAGGTCATTCGGTTTCGGTCGAGTTCCAAAGGTTCTTGGGAGACGACGGCGTATGGCGCGCGCTCAGCCAGAGCAGTACGTTGCTCAGCATGTATGGCGCATCGATAGCCATCAAGCAGTCCGGCAACACCAAGATACCAAGCGCCGTTCCACAGGCCGCCAAGAGCGATTGGAAGCTTTGATATTTTTTTTAGCAACGACGATAGCCAATTGGGTAAAGTGCGGGCAGCCCGGAGACCACCACATATAACTATAAGATCTAGGCTGGACAGACGGAGGTCTGTCAGCGGAGTATCAGGGCGGATTGGAATGCCCAGGTCGCTCATGACCTCAATATGGTTATGGCTAAACGTATGCACATGTACGGCACCTGGGCAGATGAGGTTGGCGGTTACCAAAACATCCAATGCTTGGGTGAAGCAGGGCAATGAAAAATTTTCAAGCAGCAAAAAGCCTACGCGAGATGTTCTACCTTCGCTGTGCTCTTGGGTAATGAAGCCCCAATTACGGTCGGTGAACGTACGGCTAAATTCTCTTGTAATTTTTTTCATTGGGGCACCTAGCAGCCCAAGCCCAACGCTTGACTAAATTATTGAATTAAAGCGCTTTACTGTTAAAGCGGTCGTTCATCAGGTCGGCCTCTAGCTTATGACCGCTCTATGACCGAGTCCAACGACATTTCTGGGCTTTTTTGGATAACGTTGCGTTATCGTTTCGAGCTACAGCGTACCAGGAATCCTTGATCTATCAAATGCTCCTATGCGATGTATCACTAAGCGTCAGAAAGTGTGGCGTCCAGGTTTCTTCCTTAGGTTTTCGCTTTCTTGGCGTGCTTGCGCCTGGCTGGAGGTTGCAAAAAAATGATCAAACATCGCATTCAGCATGAAAATTGCACTAGCGGCGTCGCTGCAGGTCATTCTGTATTCGTCGAACTGCCACGAGAGGTATCGCCTGCGGTTTGGGGTCGGGGGCTCAATGGAGAATTTACCATCACCTGTTATGAGGCACTCATAACTGTCAGTGAGTCCAGCCGCTGCCAGATGATAGGCCCCGTTCCATATTCCACCTAAGAGTCGGCCTGCTTTAGCGGCGCGTATCAACTGCTGTGTTAGCTCTATATTGGTTTTTAACTTGGTCTCCGAGCCGCCTATCAAAATGGTGACGTCATACTCACTGAGACGGGCATTGTTCAGCGTGATATCAGGCGTCACCGAAATTCCTAGATTGCTCATGGGCGATGACCTCATGCCTATGGTTGTACATGAAATAGTATCGGTGTCGAATTTTTTTTTGGCTGCCGAAATTGCCTCCATTGTTGCGCTTAATGAACTGAAGTCAAACCCATCCAGGGCGATAAGCGCAATACTCAAGTGCCTGGCCGAACGACTCGAGATCCTATTGATAAAATCATTCATGGCAGTCGGGTCTGCTCAGGTAAGAAGAAAAGTATTAGCTGGGCACAAGATGCGCCAGTTCTCTGGGGTTACTTTTTTAACATACGGTCGGGCTTGGCGAGTTGTCTAGGGGTTTTCAGCAAATATTTGGCATAACTTTCGGTTATGTCATTGGTAATTTTTGTGCTGATGTAAGGTTTTTTTTTGCTGCATAATATGCAGTAGTGGGCGTATGGTCAGTTGAGAAGGGGTTTGAAGAATGTCGCAGAGGCACGTGGATCCAGATACCTTGCTTCTCAAGATGCCCTCGTTGCGGGCGGTGAAAGCCTTTGTAGCTGCCGCCAAATACGAGAGCTTCACCCGCGCTGCAGAGGCTTTGTGTGTGTCTCAGGCTGCCATCAGCCGACAGATCCGGGAGCTGGAGGAGTACCTCAATGCTCCATTGTTCATTCGTGTTGGGCGAGCAGTTGAGCTTACGCCTGCAGGCGTCATGTTTTTTGATGCTTCAAAGATTTCTTTCGTAAACATCGCCCAGGCTGCAGAGCGTATCAAAAATGCACCGGTCGAAAAGCACGTTCTGACAGTGGCCTGTTCACCCGCATTTTCAGCACTTTGGCTTTCGAATCATATCAAAGATTTTCGTGCTAAAAATCCAGATATAGAACTCAATCTTATCACTACCCAGAATTTCCACGCGCGCGAGCCTGGTATAGAGCCAGACATTGTTATTTCAAAGTTCGTAGATTTGGGCGAGGGGTATTCATTACATCCCCTGTGCCATGACATTATATATCCGGTCTGCTCTCCTGAATACCTGCAGCGTAACCCCGCTATAAATACGTTGGAAGGATTGCGCAGCTCAGAGCTTTTGGATTTGAGTCCTTATGGCAGGTCGGGTGTGGCAGAGCACGTCGATTGGAGCGTGTGGCTTGCTTTTCAAAACGTAGATATTGATGAGCGGCACTCAGGGAGTCCGCCACTTTTTCATGCGAACGACTATAACCTGATCGTCAACATGGCGCTCTCGGGCCAAGGCGTGGCTCTCGGTTGGGATCAGTTGGTTGGGCATTTGGTTGAAAGTGGTCGACTTATACAGCCAGTCCAAGAGCGGGTGACGTTGCGCAATAGTCTCCATTACTTGGCATGTCGCGAGAATGCTAACGCAGGGAATGCTTGTGGGCGTGTTAAGGACTGGATTATGTCTAAATTCTCCAGTTGGAAAGCCAAGGGCGAAATTCATAACCTGTAATTATCAATACGGCTTTGAAAATGTAGCTTGAGCGGTTGCTGGGCGTTGATCTACCCTTTGGACAAGCTTGACGCTAGGTCACGCAGGCCTCGAAGAAGTGTTACACATATCAGCCAAGCCGAATATGGCTATCTACAAGAATAATGTTTCAGTCATTTGTGCCCGTCGATAACGGCACGGCGCAAGGAGGATAATTATGAGCAGCAACGAATCCGTCATTGGCCTGATCAAACAGCGCAAGCCTCGGCATGTCTTGCCGCGTGAACTGTATTTCGATCATGAAGTGTATCGGCAGGATCTTGAACATATCTGGCATAAGGACTGGGTCTTCGCTGGTCATACCTTTGAGATTCCCAAGGCAGGACAGTATTTCACCCTGCAAATTGGTGACTACCCAGTGGCCGTTGTACGAGGCAAGGATGGTGAGGTTCGAGCTTTTCACAACGCGTGTCGGCACCGTGGAGCGAAAGTCTGCGAGCATTCAAATGGCAAGGTGGCCAAGCTTGTGTGTCCGTACCATAAGTGGACGTTTGAGCTCGATGGTAGTTTGATCTACGCAGGCAATATGGGCGCTGAGTTCGACCGCACCCAGTATAATCTTAAAGCTGTGCATGTGGAGATCGTCCATACATACATCTACGTGTGTGTGGCAGAGAGTGCACCGGATTTCTCCAATTTCCGCGCGGCCGTGTCGCCGTTCATTGCTCCTCACTTCTTGGAAAATGCCAAGGTTGCGTTCGAGTCCAACCTTATCGAAAAGGGCAACTGGAAACTGGTATTCGAGAACAACCGTGAGTGCTATCACTGCGATGGTACCCACCCTGAGTTGCTCAACTCCTTCGTGGAGAATTTGTCGGTCGCAGGCGTAGGTGGCGATAATGATCCGGAACTGGTGGCCCACTGGGATCGTTGCGAGGCTGCAGGGATGCCGAGCCGGCTGAACATGGATCCTCAGGGCCGTTTTCGCATGACCCGTATTCCGCTGTCCGCTGGCGCTGTCAGCTATACAATGGACGGGAAACCTGCTGTGGCTGGTCGTCTCGACAAGAGTGGCGAACCTGATATTGGTGCTCTGCTGTACTTTAACTACCCGTCTACCTGGAACCACTTCTTGGGTGACCACGCTTTGAGCTTCCGCGTGCTGCCGATTGGGCCGGGTGAAACCTTGGTAACGACCAAGTGGCTGGTACCTGAATCAGCAGTGGAAGGCGTTGATTATGATCTGGATCGTCTAACCAAGGTCTGGCTGGCGACCAATGATCAGGATCGCCGCTTGGTTGAAGGCACTCATGCAGGTGTCACTTCGCCTGCCTACGAGCCAGGCCCATTCTCGGAAAATGCTGAAAATGGTGTCTGCCAGTTTGACGACTGGTACTGCGCGACCATGCTGGAACGTTTGGAAGGGCGCCCGCAGTTGAAATCGGTAGGCTAACCTACCCCCCAACGGCGCCTTCGGCGTCGTTTTCGTTTCTCTTGTCATCGAATATGCTCAACACGACGAACAGGCATTGAATAAGTTGAATCGCCTGAGCGGCGCTTCGAGATCAAGGCATAAACCTTGTAGGTGTGACTATTGGCTTTCACATACATGAGGTTTTTTGTAGTCGATCACCCAGTGCGACGCACTCACCCGCGAACTCAGTCAGGACGCTGCAGTGTTGCTGTGCCGGCCAGGCACGGTCGCTAGGCTTCAGGTTACCCAGGACAGGCCGAGATGGCTTGACCCTGGGCAACGAGTTCATATGTTGCTAACGTTGGCTACGACTCTTGAGTCATTTAGCCATTTGTTGAATTCGTCCTGATGAGCACTAATCCACTCCTTAGCGTGGCGAACGATGTCTTTTTCCTCGCGTTCATCCATATGCATTTTGAAATTCTGAGCACTCTCATGGAGTCTGATGCACTGGCATGCAGCGAGGCCATGGCTTAAGACAGCAGTGAAAGCAGAGCAAATCGTAGTTTTTGGGGCGAAGAAATCGTCATAGGTCGAGACCTTCGTGCCTTTATGGTCGAGTTATTGCGACGAGCATGAGCGTTGAGATCATGAGGTTTCAGCAAGGAGTGCTGAGTTTTGCCATCCTGCCGCCATCCACTGTCCAGACCTGGCCAGTGACGAAGCCTGACTCCTCTGAAGCAAGCCAAGTGACGAGGTTGGCAACCTCTTCTGGTGTGCCTATTCGTCCCACTGGGTGAATCTTTCCAAGGCCTTGTCTGAACGCTTTGGGGTCAGGCAGGCTTTCGATGAAGTCGATGTTCAGATCGGTATCAATCCAGCCGGGTGCAACGGCATTGCAGCGGATGCCTTCATGGCTATGGTCTATCGCAATAGCCCGGGTTAGGCCATGAAGCCCAGCTTTCGAGGCGCAGTACGCCGCATGCTTGGGGTTCGATCCTAATCCCTCGGTGGAACCGATGTTGACAATTCTGCCCTGGGTTTGACGTAGGTGCGGCAGAGCAGCTTTGATCAGCGCAAATGGGGTTGTCAGGTTAATGGCCAGGTTGCGATTCCAGTCCTCAAGCGACATCTCTTCAGCCAAACTTTCCTGCATCATGCCGGCATTGTTAACCAGGATATCGAGGCGTCCTGTCAGTTGAATCGCTTTTGCAATCGCATCTGCTGCTGCCCCGGGCTTAGTGAAGTCCACGCCGATGCATTCGAACTGGGTGTCGTGGCCTCGCTGGGCTGTTATCACCCGAGCTCCTTCCTGCTGCAGCCGTCTGGCAATTGCCTGACCTATTCCGCTACGGCCGCCGGTAACGAGGGCTACCTTGTTCTCAAAACGTTTCATTCGTTCTCCATCCTTGCTCATTATCGGTTAATCGAACTTATGCGCTCAGCATAGGATCAGAATCCCTCAGGCCAGCAAACGGGGACAATAGACGTCTGGCGAATTCAGAATTTCGCAAAGCGGTGGTATGGACTGAGGTCAAGTTACGCCTGGATGATCTTTGAGATGGTTTGCCAGCATGTCGATGAAACTTCGGACTTTGATTGAGCCCAGCAGGGATTCACGATGCACGATGTGGATTGGCCTCACGGCTTCTTCAACGTTGGCCAAGATGATTTTCAGGCGCCCACTCTCGACCTTGTCTACAATTTGATAGTAATGAAACTGCGCGATACCAACTCCCGCTTCGGCAGCTACTGCCGCAATGTCGTTACTTGTGGCGATAAAACGGGGTTTAAGCCGGATTCTCGCAGAATCGAATTTCCAATCAACTCGAGGGGAAACGTTGCTTGAGGCAATCACCGCGTGATTTCTGAGCTCTTGGGGATCCCTTGGAGTGCCATGTTCTGCAAGGTAAGCCGGAGAAGCGCAAAGCACCTTCCGTGTTGAACCTACTCGCAAAGCCTTCATTCCCGAGTCAGGTAGCTCACCGATACGTACTGCGACATCAATTCCTTCGTCCAGCAAGTTGACCAATCTGTCTTTGAAAAATGCCGACACATCAACCTTGGGATACGTTGCCATGAATGCTAATATGCAAGGCATCACGAGGCTTTTACCAAAAATGATTGGAGCGGTGATGGAAAGCCTGCCCGAAGGCTCGGCATTGATATTCGTAACTGCCTCGTTCACCTGTCGTACATTTTCGAGAAGTGGGCGGCAATTTTTGAGGTGGAACTGGCCCGTTTCAGTGAGACGTAGATGGCGTGTACTGCGATCCAATAGCTGAACGCCGAGGTAGCGCTCCAGAGCAGAGATTGCGCGGGTCACAGCAGCAGGAGAAATATCGAGTAGTCTGGCTGCTGCTGCAAAACTTCTCTGCTCGCCAACTGCGACGAACACCTGCATGAGATGAAACTGATCCATAGCTCCGGGTATCCTCTATCGCCTACTGTCACATAGTTTACAAGGCCGGGTGCTCCGCAGTCACTGCGCTAGAAGCCATGGCCAGCCGATGCATCAGCTGATCATTAATAGAAATCAACTGTGTCCATCGGATCGTGTCCCGGGAACTGGTGTTAACCGGTCGCTGCGAAGCGGTAAGCGGGGGCTCCAATCATGAACTTGATCCGGTCGACGCGCATGAGTAAGCATGATCCATACGCTTATCTCAAGGATGTACTGACGTGGCTGCCAACGCGCACGGGCCAGAGGCGTGAAGATGGAAGCTCAGAGGGCCGCAACCTAGCGGGGCCAGGGCGCGGTTTATGACAGCCGTCCCCGATAGGGGCACGTCCAATTGCAGCCTTTTCTGCAGGTGCCACGAAGCAATGCTCTAAGGAAACCCCGAACAAGCTGCTTTGAACGCGCAATGAGCGGCGTTATGGCGCCGGCCGACCTTTCAGCTCTCAATCGGCTCAAAACCAAGGCTGTGCCCTGGCTCTTGCGCGCTACAGGTGCACCTCTCCTGCAGTGGTCAATAATTGCAGGCGCACCATCCACAGATTCGACAGCGCAAACAGCGTGGTCAGTTGCGCCGCCTTTTTGGCCAAGCCGCGAAAGCGAGTCTTTACATAGCCGAACTGGCGTTTGATCATCCGTAGCGGGTGCTCCACTGTCACACGTACTTGCGCCTTGGCCTTCTCGATCTTGCGCTTGGCTTGTAGAGCACGCTGCGTTTGCTCAAGTGCTTGCGCCTGCGTGGGCGGCGACAGCAACGTGCCGCTGGGCTTTGTTTCACTGACTGAAAACTTAATGATGGTGGCGATGGGGGGCTGGATGTTGTTCAAACCTTGATGGGAGGGCGGTAAGCGTCTGCCCAACTAACCTTGCGTTACTCTAGTCTGCACCGATGTTCTAATGGCTGGAATCAAGAAGGTGTTTTCCGAACGCATACGCTATAAGGGTGATTGCGTCCACTTAAAATACGCGGACTTTATCACCCTTGATGCTGGGGTTCGAAAGGTGAGTTACATCGCAAACTGATCTTGGATCGGTTCTCTGCCGTCAGGCCCCAAAAATCGTAAGTGAATGAGTTAATTCCAATTTTGGCTGGCCTTCACCGAAGCAAGCATTTGTCGCTTTCAGCGCTCAGAGAGTTTGCTCAGCCTAGTGTTGCTTGACTTAACGCTGCGACTAGCTCGTCTTTCGAATAGGGCTTTTTTAACAGTCGAAATTTATGACGAGCGTTTTTGCCAATGCATGGCTGTGACCGCAGGCTAGAACAACAGGCAGCGCCGGCCATTTCTCGGTGATGAAATTCCCCAGCTCCAACCCACTCATCCCAAGCATCACGACATCAGTCACCACCACATCAATTTTGTCGAGATGGTGCTCGAGCAGCTCGATTGCGCTGGCGGCGTTTCCGGCGAGCTGAGCTTCGTAGCCGAGCTCATGCAACAGCTTGACCGTTATCTCGCCAACTTGGAGATTGTCCTCTACCAATAACACCCTGGTTGCGCTTTCCGCCGTGCCACCTGCCTGTCGAGGAGCGGTGAGCGGCTCTGGTGCGGTCACAGTAGGTAATGCGATACGAATGGTCGTTCCCTTGCCGACCTCACTCTCGACGTCGACCTTGCCGTCGGATTGATGCACGAAACCATAGACCTGAGAAAGGCCCAGTCCAGTGCCTTTCCCAACCTCCTTGGTCGTGAAAAACGGCTCGAAAACACGTTCGAGATTCGCGGGTTCGATGCCATGACCATGGTCTGTCACACAGATGATGACAGGGCAACCAGCAGATTCATCTGTGGCCTTGCCAGTGGCACTGCCAGTGGCAGTGCCGATTGCGATCACGCCGCAACCCCTCATCGCGTCGCGAGCATTCACGACTAGGTTTACCAGAGCGGTCTCAAGCTGATTCGGGTCGGCACTTACCTAGTGGTCTTCAGAGGGAAGCGTGACGACGATATCCATTTTTTCACCCACCATGCTTCGAAGCATTTCTGCTATTCGCTCCACACAGTGAGCGACCAAAAAGACTTCTGGCTTCAACGCCTGACGCCTTGGAAAAGCCAGGAGCTGAGTAGTTACTCTTGCCGCCCGGTCGGTGGTTTGATTGATCAGTTCAACGTAGCGAGCCTGTTTGATTGACAGTTGCTGACTCCGGCTCAGTAATTCTGCGGCGTTTCGAATGATGGTGAGAAGATTGTTGAAGTCGTGAGCAACACCTCCAGTGAGCTGTCCGATAGCTTCCAGCTTCTGCATCTGGCGCATCTGGGCCTCGGCGGCCAGCAGATCATGGGAGCGGGGCCTGAACCTCCAGCTCCAGCTGCTCGTTGAAATCCCGTAGCTGATCCTCAGCATCATGGCGATCATGAACATCCAGGGACATGCCATACCATCTGAGTATTTTTCCTGACTCAGGATCTCGATACGGCATTGCTCGAACCATGAACCAACGATACTTACCGTCTTCGGCGCATAGGCGATGTTCTGATTCGAAAGGCTCTCCTGTCGAACAGGCTCGGTGGAAATCATCGAGCGTGTGCTGAATATCGTCCGGGTGGATACAGGCCGCAGCCAAAAGCTTGGCGTTCTTCTGTTTGCCTGCCTCGCCAAAATACTGCTTCCACTGGTCATTGACGAAGACGATCTTGCCATGCGTGTCGCATACCCAAGCCAACTGCGGCATGGTGTCCGCCATAATCTTGAAGGCGGCTTCGCTTTCACTCAAACGAGCCTGTGTGAGATGTCGTTCGGTCAAGTCGCTAGCGGCACCAAACCACTCAGTGATTTCGCCTGCTTCATCCAGGATCGGGATGGCGCGCGACAGCGTCCATCCAAATGTGCCATCGGGTAGCAGTACCCGGTGTTCCAGCTCAAACACAGATTTGTTCTGGATGGCCTTGTTGATGGCTGCGATGACCTGTTAACGGTCGCCGTCAGGGATGTATTTCTCCATCCAGCTCTTGCACGGCTCAGAGGTCTCTTCCAGAAAGCCGTCACCGGTCAGCTGTCGCATTTCCTCCCAGTCGGGGCTCATTCGATAGACCGTCGTGCTGGTTGCTGTGACGAGCGCTCTGAACCTCATCTCACTGTCATGAACACTACCCCCGATAGGCGCTGTGCTAGTGAATGTGGTCGCTGATTCTGGGCTTGAAGACATGCGTTCCATGGGCCTGTCCTAGGGCTTGGGTCAGCGCTGTTTCATACGCTGCGAGGCTTCGGGGTATAGCCAGAAGAGTGAGCCTCCGCGATGGAGTTCAGAGGTTTCGGTGGGTGGTCAATGAATCGGACAGCTGGGCGCGAACAGGCGCAACGACATCGAAGACCTTGTCAAACAGGAAAAGAAAAGTTGTACAAAAATATTTGTTTGTACAGGAAATATGGCCAACTGTCCGATAACAGCTTTATTTAAATCCCACTCATTGAACAGCTGTCTTGCTTTGCTATGGTTAGGTTCCCGTATAAGACTAAAGTCGTAGGAGGGCGGCATGCGTATTCGTGGTGATGTTTTTTGGGATTGGGCGGATCCAGTGCTTCATCATCGCAGCCATGACGAAGAACTCGATGACGGCACGACTATCGATGTCCAGGTCAGGCTTTCGCGCACAGGTCAGACGCAAATGTTCATCGGCGTCTACGCAGGATGTGGAATGGCGCTGCATGAGGAAGCTTTCGAATCCCGTCCCGGCGAGTCAATGACCCGGGCATTAGCCTGGGGGGTTGGTCGAGCAAGGCGTCTGGCGACAGATCAGCACCCTAACGTGAACCAAGTGGCCTAGCTGCAGCCAGTATCCCGGTGGCCGTTGGCTCACACGTCACCGGCCACTGCCATCTCCTCTAAAAAGCCAAGCCCATTCACCGGGGTTAGGGTTGGCCATTGGCTGCACGTCTCGCAAAACCTTCAACGCCGCGTACTGAAAGTCAGCTCTCAACCGCAGATTAGCGCAGTCATGGGATGAGCCATCTGTGGCGTCCAAAGCCCTGAGCGACCTGAGTACCTCGCCACAAGCATTAAGTTGCGCCGTAATTCGGATCGATTCGTACTCAGTCATGCCTGACTCCTCCCAGAGCAGTAGGACGTCGGTTAGCGGCTGTTCAGAAGCTATATAGCCATCTTCTCACTCATAAGCGAGGAAATATATCAAGCTCTCCACCGGGCTTCGTCCTGCTGAACGCGGCCACAACGCAAGCGGAGCGCGCCGGCCCATGGAAGGGCCAAAGGCCTGAGGATGGAAGCCCGCAGGGCCGTACCCTGGCAGCGTCAGGATACGGTTCACGACAGCCGTCCCCGAAGGAGCAGGCTCGCGGTGAGCCTATTTCAAACTGCCCAGGCAGCTACTCGCTTGAACGGCTGTTGGTAGTTGCTGGGGTCGGTGTAGCAGGAGGATGCAGGTGCGCGCCGGTTGGATCGGTGATTTGGATTACGTTGCCGTGCTCCCAACCATCCGCTTGGGGATCAGCGGCAGGGATTTGAACGTCACCCCGCTGAGCTTTGGTTTTTGCCACATCCACTCCCAAACGCCGATTCCGCTGCTCGATCATCGCTTGGTCAGCCTGTCCATCCGCAGTGAACCCCATCATCAACTGCGGAACACCCACAGGTAGCGCTTTGTCCTGGTCGGTGTGCCACGTGTGCCATGTCTTTCCATAGGTATGGGCAAGCCGCTCCATCAAGGCATGTTCGGCAGGTGCAGGAATCCCAGGCGTGATCAACTGACCGGATGAAACCTCATAGCCATGGCTGTGCCACATCGCCTTCTCCTTGGCCGACAGTCCAGCGAACAGCTTCTCATCGATGATGTACTCGATGCCCATGATCTTCGCTTCCTTAGTGTTGCCGTCGAAGATGACGCACTGGATTACATCCTCGTTCAGGATGGAGCAGTAGTGATGCGCCTCCATCTGCACATCGGGGTGACCGTTGTAAAAGTGGAAGCCATCCAGGTAGGCATTGATAGTCTCGATGGGCGGCTTAGCCTGCAAGGTCGCTGCCCCGGCTTCCAGCAATTGGCTCTTGGCTGATTCGGGCCTGCCGGGTGTCTCCACAGGCGACTTCGTCTCAGGAGCAGAGCAAGCCCACAGGAGGCTACAGGCCAGGGGAAGGGTTATGAATCTGATGAGTTGTGGCATTAGATTGGCTCTAGCTAGTGTCCTCAAGGGACAGCCGTAACCGATCCATGAACCCCACCTACCACAAGGTGGAAGCCAAGGTTACCGTGGCATCTCTGGCGAACAGTTCCATGGCAGCAGCGCTTCGTAG
>NZ_JBIVGN010000008.1:0-214269 GCF_044748705.1 Pseudomonas sp. NPDC089758 | reverse complement strand
CTTTTTCGACTTTGCTGTCGGGGCGCATCATGCAGGGCTGGCTCCAGAAGGAAATCGGGAGCACAGCATCGGGCATCAGGTAAGCGCTTTGAATGATGCAACTGTTGTTGCTGTTCACCAGTATTTGGCGGGTTTCGACTCTCGGCAGTTTCCCCTCGATGGGTATGAGGCGGTACGCGGCTTCCTGGAGTCTTATGCGAGTAACAAGGCAACTTTCAATTCGTATCGTACCCATGCCGAACGGCTATTACTCTGGTCGCTGCTGATTCGTGAGCGACCTCTGCTTGATCTACGTCGCTCTGATGCTGAAGAATTTCTGAATTTTTGTATGAATCCTCCTTCCAACTGGATCGGAAAAATTGTTAGAAATCGCTATCTCACCAAGAATAACAACGTGGCTCCCAACCCCGCCTGGAGGCCCTTTGCAACATCACAAGAGGCTAACTGCTACAAATTGACTGCAGGAAGCATTGCGCAGGTTTTTTCTGTGTGCAGTAGCCTTTACGAATACGCGATTGACGAAGGGGTTTGCACAGTTGTAAATCCATTTCGGGCGATAAAACAAAAATCGAAATTCAAAAATCGCTCAGTGCAAAAGTTTACGACCAGGTCACTTACACCTCTGCAGTGGGAGTACGTGCTCGAAGCAGCAGAGTCGATGGCTAATTCTGAGCCTGAACGCCATGACCGATCACTTTATATAGCTGCAACAATGTTCTCGATGTATCTCAGGGTTTCAGATCTTTGCGGTCGCGATAATTGGCAGCCCTCAATGGGTGATTTTCGTCCCGACCATGAAGGTAACTGGTGGTTCCATGTGATCGGTAAGGGAAATAAAGCGGCGAAAATCGCTGTCAGAGAGGACTATGTGGAGCTTTACCTTAAGCGATATCGCTTATACTTAGGGTTGAGCCCCCTGCCCTCGCCAAACGAATCTACTCCACTTTTGATGGCATTTAACGGCAAAGCCGGGCTCTCAACACGTATGGTTCGATTTATAATGCGAGAGGTCTTCGATTTTGCAATCGACCGGATGGTTAGTGAAGGCCGCCATGAGGAAGAGATTCAGAATTTAGGCGTCGCTTCTACCCACTGGTTACGACACACTGCCGCGACTTTCGATGCGCCATTCCGAGATCCGAAAGACCTACAAGCGGATATTCGTCATAGCAGCCTTTCCACCACCCAAAACATCTATTATAGCAGTCATGACAATCAGCGAGCCTATTCGATTCAGAAGCTCTCAATGAAGGATCGTGGCTGAACTAATGTGAATTGGAGGTTGTAAATGGATGTGCCGCCGTTCCCTTCGGTGGTCGACCGGGGGCGAAGGCGAATCAGCATCGATATCAGGAGCAGTGCTGGCAAGGAGAAGTGCCTCGAGCTTTTTCAAAACGCAGACGTAGTAATCGAGAGGTTCAGGCCCGGAGTGATGGAACGCCTCGGCATGGGGCCGAAGTAAGCATACGCAGCTAACCCACGACTGATCTACGGACGTGTCACAGGCTGGGGCCAAACAGGGCCGCTAGCCAAAAGCGCCGGTCACGACATTAACTACATTGCTCTCACCGGCGCGCTTGCAGCCATGGGTGATCCCTCCGAATGCCCACGCCCTCCCCTTAACCTAGTTGGCGATTTCGGAGGCGGATCGATGTACCTGGCGTTCGGTATTGTGAGTGCACTCTGGGAAAGGGAGAAATCAGGCCTGGGTCAGGTGATTGACGCGGCAATGATTGATGGCGTGTCCTCAATGATGAGCTTTTTCACAGGCTTGATCCCGAGTAAAAAAATCAGTTTAGCTAGGAGCCAAAACGTTTTGTCAGGAAGCGCGCCAGACTATCGTTGCTACCGTTGCGCCGATGGGCAGATGATCGCTGTAGGCGCACTGGAACCTCAGTTCTTGAGAGTGTTGCTTCAGGCAATCGGCGCTTCGGTACAGCTGATTGACCCGGAGTCAGACTCAAGCAGCTGGATGCAAAAGTCCGAAGGCCTGGCCGAGCTCTTTGCAACTCGTACACGAGAAGAGTGGTGCTCGTTGCTTGAAGGGACTGACGCCTGCTTCGCTCCTGTGCTGTCGTTCGCTGAGGCGGTAGAGCATCCTCATATCCGAGACAGAAATATCTACCAGGAACGAGATGGCGTTCTCCATGTAGCTCCCGCACCTCGTTTTTCACGAACCCCTGGTGCAATTCAAACGGGAGAGAGCGAATCCTTCGACTGGGAGTGAGTGGGGAGGAAGGGCCGACTCGGCAGAGCCGACCCACTTCGCTAGTTTTAGAAGTTGAAGGTGTAACGCATGATCAATCGATTTTCATTAGCGCTATCGGCGTAGGTCGAACGGTTCGTGGAGTTACGCCATTGGAACGAAACCCCCTTTGCCGGCCCACTCTGAATGACATATGAAATGTCAGTGACCCGTTCCCATTCTTTCCCCTCCTCCCCGTTGAGGCGGAGGGAAGCTGCTTGGCGACTTCTCAGCAGATCAGGATCAACATCATCACCTTTCATGTACCTGGTGGTAAACAGCAAGCCAGGCACACCCAAAGCAGCGAAGTCAAAGTCATACCTCGCGAACCAGACGCGCTCGTTGGGGGCAGTGAATGTGCTGACCAACGATTCGCCGAACAGGTAGGTATCTGTGCCGTTTACAAACGCAAATGGCGTGTCGCCCCAAGCCTTCTGGTAACCGCCCCCGATGGTGTGCCCCTTGATGCTATAGGCGAAGTAGCTACTCAGCGTTCGGTTATCCACTTCACCCAGTTTGTTGGAGCCGGTCTCGCTGGCATCGAAGAGGCGAACATCCGCGATTACATTGCCCTCCAACAACGGCTGAATGACTTTGATTCCGCCGAAGTAGGATTTGTAGAGGTCTTCAAGCTCGGCGGCGTGCAGGCTGAACGTCATGTCCTTCGCAGGTTTGAAGTCAAATGCTAGGTAGTTGTAGTGATCAGCCTCGACCGGGGCGTAGCCAAACGCTGTGAGTGATTCGAAGTCGGTGGAATTACGCTGTTTCACAGCGTTGACCCTTGTAGCCGTTACCGTCAATTTATCAATGTCGTTGACGGTCAGAGAACCGCCGCGAAAAATCTGAGGCAGTAGGCGACTATTGTTGCTCCAGAGGAGAGGCATCAGAGGATTCACCCCTCCTATCCTCAACTCAGTCTTGCCTACCCTCGCTTTAGCGGTGGCCACAAATTTTCCGTACTCGTCTTCCACATTTCTGTCGGAATCGTAGGCAAGCAGCCCAGACCCCGTTCTGTCAGGGCTAGAGTCAAGCTTAACCCCCCACAAGCCCATGGCATCGATACCAAAACCCACTGGCCCTTCCGTGAATCCAGACTGCAGGTTCAGAATAAAGCCTTGTGCCCACTCATCGCGCTTGGACTGCGCGGCCTTATCATTGCGGAAATCACGATTGTAATAGAAATTTCGAAGCTCGAGACTGGCTTTGAAGTCTTCCACGAACGCAGCAGAAGCATAAGGCGCGACCAACAGTGCAGCAGAACACGCTAACGACTTTTTAAAAACAATAGACATCACAGGCACCTTGTTCTTGTTGTGTGCTTGAGCATGGGCCGCACATCAGCGACCCATGTAAATGCCGACCCTGGGTAGGATCAAACCCCTGCTGACGGATTAACCATTAGACGCCAATCTAGTGATTGCATCTCGACTTCCGGCCAACTCTCGAAGAATGAACTTCTGAACCTTGCCAGTCGCAGTTTTTGGAAGCTCTTGGAAAATCACTCGACGAGGACACTTAAATCGCGCTAGTCGCTCCTGACAGAACTCAATAATTGCACGCTCCGACGGTTGGACATGACCTGGCTTTAATTCAATGAAAGCACATGGCACCTCACCCCAGGTATCATCAGGCTGTGCAACAACTGAGGCATACAGCACCGAAGGATGGTGATGAATTATTTCTTCCACTTCGATGGATGAAATATTCTCACCCCCAGAAATGATTACATCCTTGCAACGGTCAGTGATCTGGATGTAACCATTCTCATGGACGACTGCGATATCCCCAGTGTGCAGCCAACCACCCTTGAACGCTGCCTGAGTAGCTGCCTCGTTCTTGAGATAGCCCATCATCATCGTATTGCCACGCAACAGCACCTCACCTGGAGTATGACCGTCGTGCGGCACCGGCTCCAAGGTGTCTGGATCAGCCACCATTAAGGCTTCGAAAGCAGCTGCCCTGGCGCCCTGTTTGACCCGAAGCGAAGCTTGTTTCGATTGTGGCAGGTCGCTCCAATTGTCTTGCCAGACGCAACTGATAGGCGTCCCAGAAACCTCGGTGATGCCATAGACGTGATCTACGTCGAAGCCGAGGGACACAACCGCGTCGAGGATCGCAGCAGGCGGCGGTGATCCTGCGGTTAGAACCTTCACAGGCCGCGTCAGCGGCTCTGCATCGGTTGCATTCGCGATCATGGCCATCACAATAGGTGCCGCACAGAAGTGATCGACATTGTGATCACGAATGGCGTCAAACACCCCTTCAGCCGACACCTTTCTCACGCATACATGAGTACCCGCTGCGGCAGTAATCGCCCAGGTAAAGCACCATCCATTTGCATGGAACATTGGCAGCGTCCAGAGATAAACTGGATTTCTTGAAAGCGGCCAGTTCGTCATCTGCAGAATGCTCATCAGATACGTTCCGCGATGGCTAGCCACAACACCTTTCGGATCACCAGTCGTTCCGGAGGTGTAGTTCAGCGAAATAGGTTCCCATTCGGACTCGGGCCACTTACCCGGATATTGGATATCACCCGACGACAGCAGACCCTCATAGTCAGTAATGCCGATTGGGAAACCAGGGCCTGCTAAATGGTCATTGATATCAATGACCATGGGAGCCCGTTCCAGCATACTCAAGGCCTTTTTAGTGACCTCTGCATATTCGCGGTCGACGAGGAGCAGCTTGCACTCACCATGACGAAGAATAAAAGCCAAGCCATCTGCATCCAAGCGGTAATTCAGCGGATTCAAGACAGCGCCTGCTAGTGGAACACCGAAGTGAGCCTCTAACATAGCAGGAGTGTTAGGGGAAATGATGGAAACAGTGTCACCACGCCCGATCCCTAAGTTAGCCAAAGCGGATGCCAGGCGATAGCAGCGATCTCGAGTTTCAAGCCATGTCCTATGCAGCTCACCATGTACAACAGCAGTTCTGTTTGGATTAACGAGTGCCGCTCGCTCCAAAAAACCCAGAGGTGTTAGCGGGACATGGTTTGCAGGGCCACGGTCTAGCCCCTTGTCATAGGCATTATATTTCATTCGCTGAACCTCTTTTTTATTCTGAGTGAAAGGTAGTGAATGCGCGCACTGGTTCACGGCCAGTAACTAAAGTGTTCACGATACTGTCATCGTCCGCATAACCCAGGCTCATCCCACAGACGAGCATTTGGCTATCGGGTATTCCCAGCATTTCAGAGATGATGCTGTGATATTTGAGGAATGCTGCTTGGGGACAGGTGTGCAATCCCCTTCCCCGGGCTGCGATCATGATGTTCTGCAGAAACATTCCGTAGTCCAGCAGACTTCCTTCCTGGAGTACGCGGTCGATTGTGAAGAACAGGCCAACCGGCGCCCCGAAGAAACAATAATTCCGGCCATGCTGCTCATGCATTCTTTGCTTGTCGCTTCGACTGATCCCCAGCAGGCTATAGAGCCTCCAACCCACTTCCCTTCGTCGCTCAATGTAGGGGGACGTCCACTCCCTCGGGTAATACTCATAGGGATCAGAAAAACTCTGGTCATCATCCGGACGGTCATCAACCTCGGTGAGTGCAGCGGACAACCGAGCCTTCATCTCACCTGTAACAACATGCACTCTCCAGGGCTGCATGTTGACTCCCGTTGCGCTATAACGAGCCACGTTGAGAATCGCTTCAATTGCCTCTCGAGGTACGGGAGTAGTGAGGAACGACCTTATGCTCCGACGTGAGACAATTGCCCAGTCGATCAAGCGAGCCGTCTCGTCCGAACCCACCGGTGACTTGCGTAAGCGATCAGTAAGCATTTTTGAACCTGTCTCTCAGATTTACGGTTAGGTCAGATCGTGCGAAACAGTGGCCTTCTTCCTCACCACAGCGGAGTCCGCGCGAGATTGATTGATCATGGTCACAGCAACGGCACCAATCAGGCCGGCAAGACCGATGGCCATGAAGTTCTGCTCCAGGGGCAGGGCCATCGATACGAGGGCACCGATCAAAACAGGCGCGACAATCGCCCCGATGCGACCGACGCCCGACGCAAAACCGACCCCAGTGGAACGGATGGTGGAGGGATAGAAATCTCCGGCGTATGCATAGGCCAGGAGCTGGGTACCGAGCGTCGAGGCACCCACGATGAACACTACGACGAAGAGCAGTTCAGTAGAGCGCGTATAACCCAGCAGCGTGAGTGCAACAGCCCCCACTACGTAGAACACCACTAAGACGTGCTTGATGCTGAACTTGTCGCTGAGCCAGCCACCGAAAATGGCACCGAAGATCGAACCGAGATTGAACACGATGACAAAATTCAGGGCGGAGCCGAGGCTGAAGCCCGCCATGGCCATCAGCTTGGTGAGCCATGAGTTGAGCGCGTACACCATGAAAAGTCCGGTCATGAATGCCAACCAAATCATGACGGTGCTGTACCCACGCCCTTCCTGGAAAAGGCTTCGTACAGGCTTGTCTTGGACAGAGATAATTTGAGGGTTGCCGACGAGCTGAGTGTCGTCCTTGATCACAAGGTCAGGACGGAGACGACGGGCAATGACTTTCAACTCGTCTTGCCGGCCTTGCTTCAACATGAAGCCGATGGAGTCGGGCATGGTCTTCAGTATGAAGGGAATCAAAACTACTGGCAGGGCCGCCACGTAGAACACGTATTGCCAGCCGTAGCTTTCGATCAGTTGTTTACCCGTGAGCGCTACCAAAATTCCGCCCACCGAATAGCCCGCGAAAACGATGGTCACCAGGCGGGTGCGAACTTTCAGTGGAGAGAACTCCCCCATCTGCGCCGTGCAGATAGGGAGCACGCCGCCGATCCCCAGGCCGGCGATGAAGCGCATGATACTGAAGGTGAGCGGGTTGTCAGTGAGACCTGCTGCAGCGGTAAATACGCTGAAGAGAGCTACACAGATTGCAATCATCTTTGGCCGACCGATCCGATCTGCCAGAGTGCCCAGGAAAATTGCCCCGAGCATTGTGCCAAACAGCGCTGAGCCAGCCATAACACCAGCACTGGTAGCGTCAATTTGCATGTCAGCCATGATTGCTGGCAGAGCGGCGCCAACCACCGCCAAGTCGTAACCATCAATTATAAGAATTAACACGCACCAAAAAAGAATCAATCCATGAAAGCGATTGAACTTTGACTCTCCGGCCACCGTGTACATATTCAAAGAACTCATACCTTGTCTCCTTCAATCTTATTTTTGTCTTTTGAAGTCCACATACGTATAGCAATTCGGCACAACTCGACCACACGTACAAGTACGCGTGATTCCGATTGTTAGTCGGGGGAGTTGTGAGTCGCCCGCACTGGGGGGCGCCTGAGGAAAATCGTAGGCCTAACGGCAATTACCAACCATGCCCAATGGCATCGTTCTGTTTGACCGGAACGGGCATTTTTGGAAACGAGCTGGCTTCACACTGCGGATAAAATGATCAGCCCGAACACAGAGGGCTAGGCACCTCGAGGCCTACGCAAGGAGCGCCTGTAGGCACCAGGGGTGATGCCCGTCCATTTCTTGAATGCCCGGTGAAAGGCACTGGTCTCAATGAAGCCGACCTCTGAGGCAACGTCATCGACCGTCATACCTGCCTGGCAAAGCAGGCTGATGGAAATATCCCGTCTCAGATTGTCTTTCAGCCGTTGATAGGTGAAGCCTTCAGCATAGAGCCTTCGCTGTAGGGTGGAGCTGGACATGTTCAGCTCGCGGGCGAGTTCATCGAGCTCAGGCCAACTGTACGGAGAGAGAAGCTTCAGCCGCCTGCGGATCAAAATGCTTGTGCTGTCATCGTTTCGGTACTTCACCAGGAAATTAGTTGGCGTCCCCTTCAAAAATGCAGGAAGAGAACCGAGGTTTTGGCAAACCTTGTACTCCAGAAAGCTCTTCTCAAAAACAGCGGAGGTTCTGTCTGCGCTCCACTGGATCTCCTCACAAAAGCGCATTCGATAGTCGCTATCGTCTTCCGGCTGAGGAGGCCGCATCGTCAGCTTCAGGACAGGGATACGCCTATCGCACAACCAACAGAGTAGGCCGTGCACGAGTACCAACCAGGCCCCATAGCAGAACGCCCTTCGCAGCTCACCGTGGTCATGGATAACTATCGCAACATTTTCCCCATCGCATTCCACCGTCCCGTAGATGTCATCAAGGGCTGTCCTGAGGAACGCCAAGATTCGCTTGAGCGCCTGTCCAATGGTTTCGCACCCCAAGGCCAGCTGAGCCATCAGCTTGAAGCTTCCTCTTCTTAGAGGATGGCTATCTGCCGCGAAGAACTCATCGTCGAGTAAGTCAGCCAACGCAATCCACAATCGGGAGAACGTACCGGCAGGCACCCTGGCGTAATTCTGAGCTAGCAAGAGAGGATCTATGTGCGCGTGGCTGAGCAAGGTAGCCACATCCAGGCCACGCTGTTCTGCTCCCTGAAGTGCGTCCCGCACGAGGCTGATAGACGTGGTGCCGTTGTGTGCAGAAAACTCCATCTGGGGCTCCGTCGCTAACTCAATACCGGGATGGCCTAGCAAAGCAGGCAATCCCATAGAAGATCACCGTACCAATATCACTATGCCAGATGTCAACGCCTACCCACTTTTTATTGCAACAAGTTTTGGAGTTCTGTCCTTAGAAGTCACCGCAACTGAGGTAAGCGGGCATTGCTTCATTCTCCACCATACCTCCAGGATGTTCAGCCCACCTGTTGAAGGCCCCTTTCATGAGTGCCAGCGTTATGTTCTGGGAGCATTTTTCAGTCGGACAAGAGTGGACTCACCATCGAGGTGAGGCCTTGGATGAGGACGAAATCATCGCCTTCGCAAAGCAGTATGATCCGCTCTACATTCACACTGACCCGGTACGAGCGCTTTCCGGCCCCCTTGGGATGCATTGTGCAAGCGGCGTACATACCTTCGCTATTGCTCAGCGAATGCTTTGTGATGCGCTCTTCTCCATGACGCATGTCGTGGCTGGTCACCGCATCGATAGCTTCATCATGCATCGGCCAGTGAGGCCGAGAGATATGCTCAGCCTGACGGTAGAGGTGATGAATGCAATGCCGCACGCTCGCCGAGACGACTGCGGCTGGGTCACGTTCGCGATCACAGTGCTAGCAGCTGGTACAGGTAGGGTGTTGACCTATGACCTCACCGTGCTGATTGGACGAGCACGTTGGAAAAGGCAACCGAATCGCTAAGCAGAAGCCAAGCAGGTCGATTGCCTAAAGCGGGAGCAACGCTCCGCACTCCCCGCTCGTGGATGGCCAATGCGGCTCTCATCCTAGGAGAAGATTAAAAGCCGAAGGCCTTGGCCACGGTGAGTGTCAATCTTCACCGCGCATCCCAATGCCGCAAGCACACGCCGTAGGTAGCTCAGTTGTACCTCGAGCACTTTCGTGCCGGGATCAAAATGGTAGCCCCATACATTCAGGAAAATGGTTTGACGGCTGAACACCTGATCCGCGTGTCGAACCAGCAACTCCAATATCCTGATTTGGCCTTCACAGGAATCCGCCGCAGACCGCAAACGACCTCGCGACTTGAAGTATCCAGGGCAAGATCGCCGAAGCCGCACTTGTCTTCCGACACGGATGGTATCTGCATTTCGAATGGCCTGAGCGGCTGCAGAGAAGGCCTGCAGCCTGGGTCGGATGTTACTTAGCAGCGCATGGCAGAGCGTAGGCGATGATGTAACCACCACGGTTTTCATTGGAGCCCGTGCGAGTGGCACCGCCAACGGTTACAACAATGTACTGCTTGCCGTCATGACCAACATACGACATGGGAGCACCTTGGGGGAGTCTACCTGGTCACTGGTGCGTTTTTTCTAAGCGGAAGTGTTAGCGAAGCGGTGGCGGTAGTCTGAGAGCTCTGGCCCATACTCGAAGAGAGGAACTCTGATGCAAGCTAGATGAGAGAAGACTCGGCGGATACGCGCTACGAGGGCATGAACATCGATGGCAACCAGCTTGGAAAGAAGAAATTGAGCACGGCGAATTAGTTTAAATTGCTCGAGGTGCGCTTCATAATTCGGCTTACAGCGTCGAGCATACTCTTGATAGCGTTCGATGTTCGTCTCCCACTTGGGCGTCCCGTGCTTCAAGCCACCATTCGGCACCATGACGGCAATCGACCTGACCTCTGGTGAAACCAAGTGGCAAGTGCCTATGGGTACAATCCAGGACGCCCCAGTTCATGGGATCGTTCGAGGCGTACACATTCCATTGGGTATGCCAACTATGGGTGGCCCGCTGGTCACCAAAGGCGGTCTGACCTTCTTCCATGGCTCCCTGGATTACTACAGCCGTGCCTTGGATAACGACACGGGTGAAGAACTGTGGCGTGGTCGACTGCAGGTAAGTGGTCTGCCACCAGGGCAGCATACGTCCTGTATCCCAAGAACGCGGCAACGATCTCTTGCGCAATGCTGTGTTGGACTTTGATGCCCTTGAGGGCGAGAGATTTTTTGGCTGCAAATACAGCTGTCTTGACGAAGTCAGTCATCCAAGAAATTCCGGGGAAGTGTCGCTGCGCTGGGCGTTTTGTCACTAGCGATTAACCGGAAACTCCGGAATGCGATAGCAGGAATGAAGCGGGGTTTAACGTTCTGTTTTTCAAGCCGTCCAGAGCTTTGGCGGAGAGCCGAAATCGATCATATCGAACGACTCGGACTGGTTCAAGCCTATGAATCCTATGTATAAATCTGCCCTTTTTCGGATATGGCTGTTGGCTGAAGGGCTCCGTTAAAGATGCTAGAGGACGAATGCCCGTGGGCTGGACTGCCGCTCCACTGAAGTAGCCACATCGGTTCAGAGCAAACAGCTCAGAGCTAGCGAGGAGCACAGGCAAGCGGAGCGCAGGCCGACGGCCGAAGACGTGAAGGATCGAAGCCCGCAGGGCCGAGCCACATTGTGGCTTGGTTCACGAGAGCCTAACCGTGTCCAGCGTCACCAGCAGGCATGGAATCAACGCCAGTGATCCGCAAGTGGATGACGCTGCCTAAAGAGATCCACCACCTGGCGCAGTAGCTCCCTAGCGGTTACTGCAGCGACAGGCGGTGCTAGAAATCCTTGAGTCGTGTACTTGGCTATAGGAAGGGCATCGAGAGCCGCCCCAATGCAGACTCCATCATGGAAGGAGTAATTATATGTCGACCTTATCCCTGGCAGGATGCACTCATGCAATCAGTAGATTGGACTTCGAGCAGGATCAACAGTGGCCGGACACCCCCCAGAACCGCCATTTGCTAGCCGCGTATGGGGCTGCTTGTGAACAATCATCTAACTGCGCTATTGCTGCACTGACCGCAGAGCGAGGCGGCTGGAGAAACGTTGAGGAGTACAAGGCTAAAGCTGCGCACTGGGAGACAGTGGCGAACACTCTCGGAGCTGTATTGAGCATGGAAATCCATGGGGGAAGAGAGAACATTCTGCTCCCAGATCCCTGGAGCTAGCGAGGGCTGAAGCAGTTTGCTGGGCCACCGACACGAACCTGGGTCTCTCGTTATACCGTAGCCGAGAGACGGGTAGTCATCACTTCGGCAAGTTGTCTTGATGAACTCTACGTGGTCAAGGCTGGCAACCGACTTGATAAAAGCCCAGCGGCTGTCGCATTCAGCATCGCGGGAGTGAGCTTGTCTCTGAGCACCCATTTGCAGGCCGCGATCTCATTGCGAGCAACAGGCCTCTCTTCATCATCGAAATGCGTGGTGAATACGTGGTGCACGGTTAGACCCACCTGAACAGTGCATAGGGGACACAAGCCGTGGCCTTCGATGGAAGTCTCCTCTTGAAGCTCCCGTGCAGCCGCTGCGGCAGGTGACTCTCCTGGCTCGATAGCACCGCCAGGAAAATTCCACTTTCCGCATTTTTTCCGGACTAGAAGAACCCTGCCGCTTCGAAGACAGATTATCGTCGCCCTGGCCTTGATCTTGGCTTTTCGCTCTTTTTTGTCCCGCATGCACACACTCAGCTCGTCATTAAGTTCATATCCGTCTCGTTTAGCGAGGAGAGACTTATTCTCTGAAGACTCACCTCTGTGGCGAGTCGTTCAACCTGATAGGCACAGCTGCCCAGCTGACAAATCCACAACTCGGCTTACTAGACTCGCGACTGGCTGGGCTGTGCATGGCGATCAGAGAGACTCGCTGGCTTTTTTCACTCGGAGGAGCCGCTGGGTCAGCGCAAGTACCATGAGCCATGGTCAGTTCGGATCACAGGATGAGGACTTTCTTTTCACTCAATTTTCACGACTCACCGTCGACACTTCAGTTATCCCTACGTGTGATAGAAGCTCCCATTAGCCCGCCTAGCAGCGGGTTTTCTTTTGCCAAATTTTTTGAGTCGGCCATCCGTCTATTGGGCCGCTCATTCGATAGACCAAGGCTGTCCATTCTGGACATCAGCCAGAGCCTACCTCATGCGACCGTTCCTAAAATCCGTATCCATTCCATTGGCCTGCAGCGTTCTGTGGGCTTGTTCTGCTCACGAGAAGAGGTCTCCAGTGAACACGCCCGGCAGGCCTGAATCAGTAAAGACTCAACTGCTGGAAGCGGGGGCAGCGACACTGCATGCCAAGCCGCCCATTGAGGCTATCAACGCCTACCTGGATGGCTTTCATTTTTACAACGGTCATCCCGATGTGCAGATGGAGGCGCATCACTACTGCTCCATCCTCAACGAGGATGTAATTCAGTGCGTCATCTTCGATGGCAAGAGGAAAGACGCGAAGATCATGGGCGTCGAGTACATCATCGACGAGAATCTCTTCGCTGGACTGCCGGCCCAGGAGAAGGCGATGTAGCACAGCCATGGCTATGAGGTTTCATCCGGGCAGTTGATCGCGCCTGGGATTCCTGCACCTGCTGAACATGCCCTCATGGAGCGGCTGGCCCATACCTATGGAAAGACATGGCACACGTGGCATACCGACCAGGATAAATCGCTCCCTGTGGGTGTTCCGCAATTGATGATGGGATTCACTGCGGATGGACAGGCTGACCAAGCGATGTTGAGCAGCGGAATCGGCGTTTGGGAGTGGATGCGGCAAAAACCAAAGCTCAGCGGGCTGACATTCAAATCCCTGCCGCTGATCCCGAAGCGGATGGTTGGGAGCACGGCAACGTTATTCAGATCACCGATCCAACCGGTGATCATCTGCACCGCCGCAACATCGCGACACCTGAGAAAGCGAACAGTCGATCAAGCCAGTAGACTGAAAGTTTCGGGTCGTAACACCAGTGGGAATATCTGAAGCTGCACGTGCTCCTATCGGAGACGGCTGTCGTAAAACGCACTCTGGCTTCGACTGGTTGCGGCCCTTTGGGCTTCCATCCTCACGTCTGTGGCCCCTCCGTGGCCTGCGCGCTCCGCTTGCTTCTTTGTACACAAATGGCGGGGCAGCGGAGCAGTATCCTTGACACCGACTGGCTGCCTCAACGCCATACCAAATCGAGGAATTTCTGCATCGAAAGCGCATTGCCTAACGCTGCCCCGGACGTGTTGTTGTCGAAGATGCACCAGGTTGGCACATTGTTGGCCCTACTCGCTTCGAGCCGTTCCGACAAGTGCTGCAGAAACTCTTCCGAATAAGAACTGTAGTAAATCCGAGGAACTCCGTGCAGCCTCCAATACACCATGCCTTGCCAACCCCCGGGCTCGACATCATCATCGAAACGGGGTGGGCTTGCGGCTACCCGGGCGATTTGAAATGCTGACAAAGTGATGTGTGCACCCCTCCAAGAAGGATGCCGAGGCTCTAGTGCCAAGGCGCCTGAGTAGCGCTTGCGCACCAACGCAAAAAAATCTTGAGCAATTTTTGCCTCGTACTCCAGTGAGGGTGGTAATTGCAGCAGGATACAACCGAGACGTCCTTCGAGCTGGCCGCATTGATCCAGAAATTCCTTCAGCGGTGCCTCACAACTCGTCAACCGACATTCGTGAGTGATCGTCTGCGGCACCTTTACCGAGAATCTGAAACCTTCTGGCACCGACGCTGCCCACCGAGCATAGGTCTGGGGCCGATGCGGATGATAGAACGAGCTGTTGATCTTCACTGCGTTGAGACGAGTCGAGTAACGCTGCAAGTGGCTACCCAAAACGGGAAACTCATTCAGGGAAGGCGATCGTGTCCCAGGAAGTGGTGTAACTCATCATGGCTCTGGCCGCTGAGTTCGCCGTTTAGTTGATCACGGCCGACAGCTTGGCCTGTGGATTATCGCTGACTGCCTCAAAGGCCTCCAACTGCATGTAGCGCCGTTGCAGGCACCACTGGTAGTTCTGCTTCAGCAGCATCGCGGCTACCAGCCGTGTGATTGCAGGATCGTTGAGAAAGATGCCTACGACGTCGGTGCGGCGTTTGATCTCCGCGTTGAGCCGCTCCAGTGGATTGGTGCCGTGTAATTGCTGTCGGTGCGCTTTTGGAAACGCCATGGAGCCAGCACTCTATCCTCGCAGCCGTCCATGTGTGTCGCGATCTTGGGGCATTTTTCGCGTAGCTGATCAGCGACCAAACGCCATTGCTGATGGCATTCGGCACGGCTGTCCGGGGCGAAGACCGTGCGCAGTAGGGCCGCCACCATGGTGCGCCGACCTTTGCCGACGTGGGCCATGGCATTACGCATGAAATGCACACGGCAGCGCTGCCAAGTCGCTTTGAAGACCTTGGATACAGCTGTTTTCAGGCCTTCGTGGGCGTCGCGATGACCAGCTTCACGCCCCGCAAGCCACGTCGCATGAGGCTGCGCAGGAAGTCTGTTCAGAACGGCTCAGCCTCTGACGGCCCAACCCGCATGCCCAAGACTTCGCGGCCACCGTCGGTGTTCACGGCCACGGCGATTATTACGGCAACCGAGACGATGCGTCCGACCTCCCGCACTTTGACGTAGGTGGCATCGATCCAGATAGGGTCACTGGAGTCACCCACAAGATGCGTGAAAAGAAGGCGATCCAACATTTGGCCAGTCGCGGTCTGCTGTCGCCAGCCGTGTAACTGGTGCATGCGACGCATGTCGACGAGCAATACCTCAAAAGCATCGCTGATAACGGGGCCTCGGTCTGCATCACCCCGTTGACTGAAATGCTCATAGGCTATCGGTTGCCACTAGTCGAGGCACTACACCGAGCGAAGCTTCCCGTCACACTGGGGATCGATACCCTGGTGTTGGGTGGCAATGCCAATCCCTTCTTGCTCATGCAGACTTGCTTGAATTTTGCGATCGGCACAACCGGCCAGGAGCAGTTCATGTCGTTCCGTGACGTGCTTCGCTGGGCAACACAGGATGCCGCCAATTCCACGGGCTTGGGCCAGGAGATCGGCTCGATCACGGTGGGCAAGCGTGCTGACATGATCCTGGTCAACACACGTAACCTGGGCATGTTCCCGGTGATAGACCCTGTGGCATCGATCGTTCAGTCGGGTACGCCAGCCGATGTGAATACGGTCATCGCTGATGGGCGGATCATTAAACGCAATGGCCGTGTTCTGGGTATCGACCTTGCGGCGTTGGCAGCCCAAGCATCCGCAGGTGCACGCGAGCTGATCAGCTCATAAGTTGAGATCAAAACCCTGGAGCCTACCTCCGCCCACTCACAGCCTGTGAGATGGGCGGAGGGAGAATGCTGTCGCCAGGGTTGTCCGCTCAGGGAGTTACCAGAGGCGCATGCGTAGCAAGAACGCCCTGCTGTTTCGCAGCCTTTTCTTGCGCGCTCCAAGCCTTCTGGAACGAAGGCTCGGAGCGAAGCAGTTCCCAGTACTCATTCACGGGCGCAGAAAACTCGCGGCCAAGACCGATGAACTCCGCAAGCATCAGGGCATATCCCACCGAAATATCGGCCATGGTGAACCGGTCTGCACAGAGGTATGCCCTGCCCGCCAGGCTAGCCTCCACCGCGCGCAGCCGGGAAAAAAACCACCTGCTGTAGTCTTGGACGGCCTGATCGAGTTGACGCTCTGCGGGCTCGAGTTTGCCATAGCGCAAGACAATCGTCTGGGGGAAGGTCAGCGTCGCCTCCCCGTGGTAAAGCCAGTTGAGGTAGCTGGCAAAATCCTTTTCATCGGATCTTACCGCTAATGTGCTTGGCCCGTACGCCTGCGCCAAGTACTCGCAAATGGCAGCGGACTCGGTCATCAAGGAACGCTGCTCGGTGATGAGCGCCGGGACGGTACCGAGCGGATTGATCTTCAGAAACTCCCGAGCGAGATAGCGTGGAGGGAACGGCAACATGTGCAGTTTGTACACTAAGCCGAGAGCCTCCAACGCCCACAAAGGCCTGAAGGAGCGTGCGCTCATGCTGTGGTAAAGCTCGATCATGCTGCATACCTTTACGTGTAGGTGGTGGCCAGCAGCGGGGGTTTGATGAACCCGCGCCTGCCTGGGTCGCATATCTGGGCTGCTTAAAGTTGCTTCACAGCAATCCTGGGCTCTACAACAACGGGCGTCGCAACGGCGCGATTCCAACCCTGCAGCGTGCTTTGCAGCGTAGCCCGAGCGTTTTCGAGGTACCGCTCTCTCACTTTGCCATAGCCCCTGACCTTCTCAGGCATTTCGCACAGCTGCACCGCCAGCTCAAGCTTGTGAGCCTCCAACCCAGACGCCACCACTTCCAGCACCCCTTCATACTCGTGAAGCCACGCAAGCTCGGTCTTGCGCTCATGCGTTCTCGCGAAAGGATCCAGCCACGTGTTCCGAATGCGTCGCGTCATGGCGAGTAGCTTGAATGCTTTCAGAATCCATGGGCCGAATCCGATCTTCTTGTCATTTCCAAACACAGGCGGCGCCAAGTGGAATCGAAGTTGGACATCCCCTTCGAACTCACTGCTGATACGTTCCAGGAATTCAGGAGCGCTGTGCAGGCGCGCGACTTCGTACTCGTCCTTGATCGCCAGTACCTTGAAGTAGTTGCGTGCGACGGCTTCAGTGAGTGCCCCCGGCGAGCCGCAGATGCTTCGCTCAAGCACGGCAAACGCCTCAACGCGCCGGCGGTACTGCTGCGCGTAACCGGCATCATGGTAGTCCGTCAGGTAAGCCGCCCGATGGGCAAGCGTCTCCTCCAGTGTCGAGGCGGCCCGCTCAGGCTGGTGCCCTGACTGACCCTGCGCCACCAACGCTTCGACTTTCGCAAGGTTGAAGGCCGCTCGCCGGCCCCAGAGAAATGCTGCCTTGTTCAGCCCTACCGATGTTCCGTTAAGCTCTACAGCTTGCATCAATGACACGTGGGAAACCGGTAGCCAGCCGAGCTGGCAGGCATATCCCAGCATGAACATGTTGGTGGCGATCGAGTCTCCGATCAGTGCGGTCGCCAAGGCGCTGCCCTGGACAAAGGCCGAATGAATTGGCCCTACCACTTCCGTAATCTGTGCAATGAGACCGTCGCTGCCGAATTCTGGGTCGGAGAACTGCTCCAGGTCACCTGTCTCAGCTTGCGCCGCGAATCGCCTGACAAACGCACCCGTGATGCTCTCCTGCAGGTTCACCAGGGCGTGCGTGACCTCTTTGCTGACCTTTGCCAGCGTCTCGGCGTTGGCGCTTACCACCAGGTCACAGCCCAGCAGCAGACTGGCCTCGCCCTCGGCTATTCGAGGTGCATGGAGCATTGCCTGGTTTTCACCGATGCGGATATGTGACCACACGGCGCCGCCTTTCTGCGCGAGCCCTGCCATGTCGAGCGTCAGCAACCCTTTGCCTTCGATGTAGGCGGCCATGCCGAGAATTGCGCCGATGGTAACCACCCCCGTACCACCTACCCCGGTTACCAGGATGTTGTAAGGCTCAGTGACAGGCTTAACTAGAGGCTCTGGCAGTGGCCAATCCTCTTTATCAGAAAGCGCCAGCGCTGCAGGCTTTTTAAGCTTTCCACCTTCGACGGTGACAAAACTTGGGCAGAAACCCTCCAGGCACGTGAAGTCCTTGTTGCACGAGGACTGATCTATCTGGCGCTTGTTACCCAACGGGGTCTCGACATTTACGACCGACATGCAGTTGGACTTGCTGCTGCAATCACCACACCCTTCACAGACGGCCTCGTTGATGACAACGCGTCGGGCCGGATCTGCAAACTTTCCACGCTTGCGACGCCGTCTTTTCTCGGCAGCGCAAGTCTGGTCGTAGATGATGGCTGATACGCCCGGAAAATCTCGAAGCTCACGTTGCACGTCGTCCATCTTCTCTCGATGCAGTACCGGTACGCCAGGCGCGAGGTCACTAACGTCCGTATAGCGATCCATGTCGTCTGTGACGACGATGATGCGCTGCACGCCTTCGGCTGCAAGCTGACGAGAGATCTGCGGCACGGTTAGCGCGCCGTCAACCGGCTGGCCCCCAGTCATGGCCACGGCGTCGTTGAACAGAATCTTGTAGGTGATCGGGGCTTGAGCCGCGACGGCTGCACGGATGGCTAGAAGCCCGGAATGGAAGTACGTGCCATCACCGATGTTTGCGAACACGTGCTTGGTGCTGGTGAACGGGGCCTGGCCGATCCAGGCCACACCTTCGCCCCCCATCTGACTGAAGGTTTTGGTTTGCGGATAGATCCACGCGGCCATGTAATGGCATCCGATCCCGGCAAGCGCCCTGCTACCTTCAGGCACTTTGGTCGAGCTACTGTGGGGGCAACCAGAGCAATAGTGCGGTACGCGATCCATCAGCGTAGTCAGACCACGGCGCGCAGACAACTGAGCCTCCAGCACGGCGAGCGTGACCTGCAGCTCTCCCAGCTTTTTGTATTGAAGGATGCGCTTGGCGAGCGCGCGCGCGATGTGCGCCGGAGATAGCTCGCCCGTGGCGGGTAACAGCCAGTCCGTGTGTGGGCGCGTCCACTCCCCTTTGTCGTCAAACTTGCCAACGATGCGCGGGCGTACGTCTTCTCGCCAGTTGTAGAGCTCCTCTTTTAGCTGGTACTCAAGTAAATGGCGTTTTTCCTCGACCACGAGAATCTCATCGAGGCCCTGGGCGAAGTGACGAACGCCCTCCGCATCCAGTGGCCACACCATGCCGACCTTGTAGATCCTGAGACCAATCTGCGCTGCACGTCGCTCGTCGATACCCAGGATCTTCAGTGCCTGGCAGACATCCAGGTATGACTTGCCAGAAGTGACGATCCCGATGCGAGCCCCCGCCGAGTCCATCACCACCTTGTCCAGTCCATTGGCCCGGGCATAGGCGACGGCGGCATAGAGTTTGTGTTCTAGCAGCCGCTTTTCCTGCGCGAGGGGTGGGTCTGGCCAACGTATATTGAGCCCGTCTGGCGGGAGTTTGAAGTCGGGGATCACCGGGTTCACTCGATCGAGCGAGACGTCCACAACGGCCCCGCTCTCGACCGTGTCAGCCACTGCCTTCATGGCAACCCAGCACCCGGAATACCGGGACATCGCAAATCCATGCAGCCCGTAGTCGAGATACTCTTGAACACCGGACGGCGCCAGCACCGGCATCATCACGGCTTTGAACACGTGTTCAGTCTGGTGCGGCAGCGAAGAGGATTTAGCACCGTGGTCGTCGCCGGCAATGGCAAGCACGCCACCGAAGCGAGAGGTACCCGCCGCGTTCGCATGGCGGAACACATCCCCAGTTCTATCAACGCCTGGGCCTTTGCCATACCAGATGCCGAATACGCCGTCGTAGCTGGCACCTTCGAACATGTTGACCTGCTGCGTGCCCCACACCGATGTGGCAGCCAGATCTTCGTTCAGCCCAGGATGGAATTTGATGTGCTGGGACTGGAGGTGGTCACGGGCTTTCCACAAGGCCTGGTCGAAACCTCCGAGCGGTGAACCACGGTAGCCCGTGATGAAGCCAGCGGTATTGCGACCGTTCGCGTAGTCTCGCTGGCGCTGCATCATGGGTAAGCGCACCAGCGCCTGAATCCCGGTCATCAACACGTTGCCAGTCTGTTGGGTGTACTTATCGTCAAGCGAAGGTACAGGGGTACTCACGGCTAATCCTCCAGTTATTTTTATTCAAGCAACGGCATTGAGGAGGGGTTGCTTGGGTTGGCTGGAGTCTAGGAAGCAAGTTCTGTATCGTAAAATTATAAAAACAGGCATGAGGTATCTGAAAAGCTAATGGCTACCAAACCAGACATCTCCATGCGTCAGCTGCGCTATCTGGTAGCAGCAGCCGAGCATGGCCAGTTCTCTCAGGCCGCGCTGAAAGTTCATGTCTCGCAGTCGGCGATCACTACCGCCGTGAGCCAGCTGGAAAGCTTGCTGGGTGTTCAGCTATTCGAGCGCCTACCCCACGGTGTCCAGCTGACTGCCGAAGGGCACAAGTTCTATCAGCATGCACGGCACATCCTGGACACCTTGCAAGACGCCGTGGCGCAACCTGCGTTTCTCAGCCACTCACTCAGTGGGAGCGTCCGAGTCGGGGCCTCCTACACTGTTCTCGGTTATTTCTTACCCATGCTGCTGGCGCGCTTCAAACGCAGCTACCCGCAAGTGGACATCGACCTGATAGACATGGATCGCCCTGCGATCGAACAAGGTGTCTCAGGGGGCTCGTTGGATATGGGCCTGACGATCATCTCGAACGCCGATACCGATTTGCCCTTTGAGCGGCACATGTTGATGCGTTCACGACGCCAATTATGGCTGTCCAGCGATCATCCGCTCATGGAGATGGACACTATTCGGCTCACGGATGTTGCCCAGCATGGCTACATCCTAGGTACCGTGGATGAGGGGGAAGCATCAGCGCTGCGTTACTGGCGTGCTGCCAACATGGAGCCGAGGGTGGTGTTCCGCACCTCTTCGATCGAAGCGCTCCGGGGACTTGTGGCCCATGGCTTCGGTGTCACCATCCTTTCGGACATGATCTATCGACCTTGGTCTCTAGAGGGGCGCAAGATCGAGGCGCGCCCGCTCGCAGATGCCGTCCCGGCCATGGAGTTGGGGCTGATATGGCGAACGAGCGCCGCCCTCAGCCCCGTTGCGAGGGCGTTCCAGCAGTTTCTAATCTCAGCCAATGTGATCTAGTGGACGATGCATGCACCTCACCGATCGCCTTTGAGATACTCAAGGAAGCTCCTGCAGGTGGCGGTGGTAAGCTCATTTGGCTGCGTAATGACGTGGAATTGCCGGCGCGCCCAGTCGTCTTGGAGCGGAATCCGGACAAGTGGCGGGCCATCGGGGCTTTCGGAGATGACCCGATCAGGCAGGACGGCTATCCCCAATCCGCCCTGGATCATTCGGCAAACGGCATCGAAGCTCTGCAGGTGGACGCCATATTTGATGCTTGACTCAGATGCTTTCGCAGCATTCTCCAGCGTCTGATACAGCGGGCTATCACGGTGCAGGGCGATCTGTTTGTAGGTCAGACTTTCAGCAAATGGGATGCTATCGCGGCCAGCCAGCGGGTGGTCTTCCCGCACTACCAGCACCAGTTTATCTAGCCGATACTCATGGACAGTGAGCCCAAGCTGGGCCGCTGATTCCAGTCCCGCACCAATTCCCAGATCACACTGATGCCCGAGCACGGCTTCGAGAACTGCCTCACTGGTGTGTTCTTCGAGGTCTACGTCCACATAAGGGTGTGCGGCCAGAAAGCGGTTCAGGTCATCAGGAAGGAACTGGATGATGCTGGATCGGTTGGCGTGCAACCGAACGTGCCCACGTTCACCTTTAGCGAATTGCGAGAGGTCAGCGCTCATCTTCATGATTTCGGTCAACAAGCGCTGTGCATGCGCAAGTAGGCACATGCCAGCGGGCGTAGGCTGGACGCCCTTGCTGTGGCGATATAGCAGGGGTGCACCTACGACTTCCTCAAGCTCAGCGATCCGCTTGCCCACAGCGGAGGGCACCATGTTTTCCCGCTCTGCGGCACGGGTAAAACTACCTTCCTCGCAGGTGGCAATGAACAGTCGAAGGGTCGTTGGATCGTAGCGCCAGGTTGAATGCATGAGTGACCGGAAATTTTTTCTTGGCTGAGTAGAGGAAATGTCGCGGCCAGCTGGCGGTATCGCTTCCTATCATGAGCTCCATTGAGGAGGTAACCATGACAACAAAAATCCGTTTTGCTGGTCGATTCCTGTTTTTATCCTGTGATAGTGAGGCCGTGCAACGCCAAATTGCGGGTGAAGACCTGAATCTTCAGGACGTGCTGCCGCTGCGTGACAACATCTCCACCGACGAGATCACCCCGGTGGTGATCATGATGACCTACGACGAGCGCCTGGGTACCTACCCCTACGTTGGATTCAAAACCCAGGATAAGCTGCCAATCGGCAATGACGCGGTGAAAAATGGTGGTTTTGAAATCACCGTTGCCGGCAAACGATATGGCAAGGGTTCGTCCCGGGAATCCAGCCCGCTGGCTGAACAGTCGGCAGGCATTCGCCTGATCATCGCCGAGAGCTTCGAGCGCATCTATCGCCAGAACTGCGACAACATCGGGATCTATACCTCCACTGACTTCTCGCTGATTGACCGGATACGAGCGGGCGAGGAAATCGATCTTGAAGAGTTTCTGGCCGGGCGCGATGAGGTCACCCAGGAAGTGATCCGGGCTGGCGGTCTACTGCCGTACAGCAAGCAACATCTGCCGCGTAACCCCTCGAAGGTCTTCAACACCCTGCCTTCGAACCGCCGTCCGATGACCTTGGTCGAAAAGATCATTGAACGTCGTCGTGTCGCGCCTCAAGGTGACCTGGCACGGGGCGACGGTGTTTTCCTCTCTGTCGACTGGCGCTTCAGTCATGATTACTTCACCGGAATGTGCGCGCACCTCATGCATGGCGCATTTGGTCAGGATCTCGAACTCGCGCGGCCTGAAGAGATCATCGCCTTCCAGGATCACTTGATCCTGGCCAACCAGAGCTACCCGCATGTGCGCGACAACCTGCTCGCAGCCGTGGGTGGCCTGGCTTCTGCTCATGATGAGTTTGTACGCCGCTACCCAGTACGTGCCCACGGGGCGCTTGCTGGCCAGAGCGGATCCGAGGGCATTTGCCACGCACTGTTGACGGAGCAGTACGCGCTTCCAGGTCAGGTGATCGTCGGTACCGACTCGCACACGCCGCACTCTGGCTCCCTCGGATGCCTGGCCTTTGGTGCGGGCGCCACCGATATCGCCAACAGTTGGGCGACCGGTTTCATCCGTTGCCGCATGCCTGAGGTCATCAAGGTGGAACTGACCGGCCAGTTAAGGTCTGATGTCACTGCCAAGGACATCGTGCTTGAGCTGCTGCGCAGTGAGCCCATCCGTCAAGGCCAGGCTATCGGTGCCGTGTTCGAGTACTCGGGCGAAGCGGTCGCAGCACTGTCCATTGACGAGCGAGCAACGCTCACCAACATGGTGGCCGAGCTTGGTGGATTCACCGGCATCGTAATCCCGGATCAGAAGGCGGTCGATTTCATCCGTGAACGCCGAGGCGTTGAGATCGAGCTGGGAGACTGGCTCTTCAGCGATCCCGATGCGCAGTACAAGGAGCATATCCAGATTAACTGCTCCATCCTTGCGCCGCTGGTGGCTGCACCGGGCGACCCAGGCAACGGCATCGCGCTTGTGGATCTTGAAAGCGACGTTTCTGTCGACATCGCCTACGGCGGCTCCTGCACTGCTGGCAAACGAAAGGACTTCGACTACTACCATGAAGTGCTCGCCTGGGGACTTGGTCAGGGCTTGAAAATCCCCGACCACACCAAGCTCTATCTGCAATTTGGCACGCTCGCGGTACGAGACTACTGCCAGGAGAAAGGCTACCTAGAGACGTTTGAAGAAGCCGGCGTAGAGCTGATCATGCCAGGCTGTGGTGCCTGTGCGAACTGCGGCCCAGGCTCTTCAACCCGCGCGGAACAGGTCACGGTGAGTGCTATCAACCGCAACTTCCCGGGTCGCTCCGGGCCGGGTCAGGTATGGCTCGCCAGCCCCTACACGGTTGCGGCCAGCGCCCTGGCAGGTAAGCTTGCCAGTTTCCAGATGCTTCAGCAGATGGCGCTTTAAGAGGTACCTGTAGCATGAGCGTCTCGACCGCAGACCTGTGCGATCGCTTTGCCGAGCTGATCGACTCGGGGCAGCTTGCTGTTCTGGAGGGTGCCTGGCAGTGGTTTGGCCCGTTGCACACCATGTCCGGAAGAGTCCAGACGCTTGAGGCCCGAGGCTGCAATGTCGAGCTTCGTGATCTGCTCAAGCAGCCGGGTAAAGGGCATGTCCTGGTGATTGATTCGGGCGGGCATCGCGGCGCATTGCTCGGCGATAACCTCGCATCCCTTGCGCGTTCAAACGACTGGGCTGGTGTGCTGGTAAGCGGGAATATCCGTGATATCAGCGCCCTCGCCTCTATTGATCTCGCCGTGGTCGCGACTGGGACGTGGCCTGTACGCTCCAGGAATGAGCCTGGCGGCGCAGTAGATATGCCGCTCATCCTGGGTGGTGTAAAGGTCAACCCCGGCCACTGGATTTATGCCGATGAGGACGGCGTCTTGATCAGCCCCCATGAATTGAGCGCCGCATAAGGCGTATCGAGGACACACCTGCTTCACGTGGTACCTGATACTCGTTGATGGGCAGACCTCATCAGCACACCGCATCTCCGACAAATACAACTATGGAGAACGCACTATGGCCATCCTGGCTCACAGAGCGACCGCTGTCGACTCGGATTTACAAGAACTGCTGCTGTACCGTCGTATCGCCTGGCGCATTTTGCCTCTGACCATCATTTGCTTCCTGTTCTCCTACTTCGACCGCATTAACATCAGCTTCGCTAAAACCCAGATGCAAGCCGAGCTGGGCCTGAGCGATGCCGCCTACGGCTTTGCCGCCAGCATCTTCTTCTTCGGCTACGTGATGTTCGAGGTACCCAGCAGCTACGGGCTGAAGAAGTACGGCGCGCCGAGCTGGATCTGCCGCATCATGGTCTCCTGGGGTATTGCCACTGCCTGCCTGGTATTTGCCTACAACGAGTACACCCTGTACTTCCTGCGCTTCCTGATCGGTGTGATGGAGGCTGGGTTTGGGCCGGCGCTGCTGTTCTACCTCGCATGCTGGTTCCCCAAAAAGAAGCTGGCCAGCATGAACGGCCTCTGGTTCCTCTCCATTCCGTTGTCGGGTGTACTGGGTGCACCGGTGTCGGGCGTCATCCTGGAATACATGAATGGTTTCCTGGGCCTTGCCGGCTGGCATTGGCTGTTTGTCCTATCGGGTCTTCCGTGTGCGGTGCTCGGCGTCATCGTTCTGTACAAGCTGGATCGGGACATCCAGTCTGCGAAGTGGCTGACGCAGGATGAGAAAGACCTCCTGCAGCGGAATCTGGACAATGATCGCAAGGATTCCAAGCCGATCCATGCCTCTTTACTGAAGGTCATCCTCACCCGAGAAGTCATGATCCTCTCGGTGATCTACTTCATGATCAAGCTCACCGGCTATGGACTCAACTTCTGGATGCCACACCTGATAGGTTCAGCGGGTGTGAAAAATCAGATGGCTGTGGGGCTGCTGACGGCTTTGCCCTACCTGGTCGCCGCGATCGGCATGGTCTTCATCACGAGACGCTCGGATGCCAGCGGCGAACGCAAACACTACCTCTGGAAATGCATGTTGGTAGGTGGGATCGGCTACTTTGCCGCGTGCTACTTCAACGACAACCACTACCTGCTGACATCGTTCCTGATCCTGGCCACCGCTGGAGTCTTCATCGCCATTCCAATCTTCTGGACGATTCCGCAAAAGGCGTTTTCTGGCCTCGCAATCGCGGGCGGTATCGCGGCAATCAACACGGTTGGCCAACTCAGTGGCATGGTGGCACCGTTGTTGGTCGGTTACATCAACGATCAGACGGGAAACACCTTCATGGGGATGCTGGCGCTGGCGCCGTTCTGTCTCCTCTGTGTTGCTTTGATCCTCTGGGGTATCCCGTGCGACAGGCAAAAAACACCAGCTTGATGAGTCCAGTCATCGGTTAGGGTGCAGGGACTTGCATGAGTATCGAGTTCGATACCCACTCGCGCCTCCTGCCCTGCAGACAATTGTCAAATGCAGCCGCGGAAGGGTCGGCGCTCTACTGCCGGGTTCCTGCTTCAGCCCTTGGGCTCGACAGCGTTGACCACTTCCATTTTTGCACTCATCCGATGCAGGAAACCGATCAAGAGCTCAACCTCCCCGCTATCCAGGCCCGAGAGAAGCAAGCTCTTTGCTGCACCCTACGGACTAGCCGTGAAGCGACGCCTACCAGATCTCAACGCCTATTCGTTCAGCTACGAGCTCGGGGTCACCAAGCCCGACCCAGCGATCTATCGCGCCGCGTCCCATGATCTTGGGGTTGTGCCTGGCCACTTGTTCGGCGGTGCGGCTCAAGTAGCAATGATCGGCGATTCGCCGCGCTGTGATCGAGATGGCCCTCGAGCTGTTGGCATCAAGGGCTTTCATCTTGATCGATCCGGTTCCGGCGCTATACGAGATAGCCACCGTTGCGTTTCAGTCGGCGGGGCGACTCAAACCCTGGCAGGTCACAACCGCCAAGCAAATGATGTTGGATCATCTGGATACCGGTATATCGGTCACCACACTCGCCGAAGCCTGCGGACTTCCGCGCAGCCATTTCTCGCGAATGTTCAAGGAAACCACACAGGTCTCTCCTCAGCAGTGGTTGCGGGAGCAGCGGCTCAGGAAGAGCAAGGAACTGCTGGAGACATCGACGATGATGCTCGCCGAGATCGCGCTGGAGTGCGGTTCCTACGATCAACCACATTTCTGTCGAACGTTCATGAGATCCGAAGGGATGACGCCCCAGGCTTGGAAACAACAGGCTATTTAGCAAGGTCGGGACTGCTATCCCAATCGATCCTAATAACGACTCAACTTAGCTTGTGGCCAGTTACTGAGGTCACTCAGGGCTGTGGACGCCACAGATGACTCAGGATTGGGCATATTTTGGATGAGAGCTGACCAACACGCGGCATTAAAGGCATTAGGGGACGAGCAGCAAATTGCTGCCCCAAACGCTGAGAAATGGCTTGGCATTAAAAGAAATGGTGGTGGCCGCTGACGCTTGAGCCAACGGCCACTGGGCACTGGCTGCAGCTAGGCCACTTTTTTCACGTGAAGGCGCTGGTCTGTCGCCAGACGCCGTGCTCGACCAACCCCCCAGGCTAATGCCCGGGTCATTGACTCACCTGGACGGGAATCGAAAGCTTCCTCGTGCAACGCCATCCCGCATCCTGCATAAACGCCAATGAACATCTGCGTCTGACCTGTGCGCGATAGTCTGACCTGAACATCAATAGTCGTACCGTCATCGAGCTCCTCGTCGTGCGTGCGATGATGAAGCACGGGATCCGCCCAATCCCAAAAAATGTCACCACGAATACGCATGCCGCCCTCCTACGACTTTAGTCTTCCATAGCAAAGTAAGACGGCGGTTCAATGACTATGGCCTGGACAAATATGGGTATCGGACAACTGGCCTAATTTCCGATACAAATAATTTTTCTTGTATAACTTTCCCTTCTCTGGTCTGAGAGGGCTTTCGGTTTCGATGCGCCTGTTTGCGCCCAGCTGTCCGATTGATCCACCATGTGAACTCCATGGCGGAGTCTATATATTCTGGCTATCTACGAGCCCAGCGTATTACACAAAGCTGATCAAGCCCTAGGACATACTCCAGGAACGCATGCCCTCAAGCCCAGGATGGGCGATGAAAAATTTCGAGAAAATCCAGAGCAATGTCTTCCACCGAATGCCGCCTCAAATGTCGAAGCCAGCACGGCTCCTCTACTCTTTGCAGACGGGCTTTTTCAAGGCCTCATAACGTGCCAGCAGCGGTTGAACCGTTAGCCCATGAAGAAGAATGCTTAAGGCCACTACCGATAGAACCAGGTTGGTACTCTGCGCCGCGTATGCTGGCAGTAGCCCATGATTAAGGGCGTAAAACAGATAGTAAAAGCTGCCGATGCCACGGATACCGAACCAGCCCAATAGTCCGCGCTGCTTTACATTCAGCATCCCCCGCAAAGGCATGAGGATGATGGTGACAGGCCGGATGACCAGGAACAACGCTCCAGCGACGATGAGTGCCCGCCAGTCCCAGTGCGCGAGCAGAACAGCGCCGAGCAACGTCACCAGAAACACTTCCAGCGCCCGCTCCACCAAACTTCCAAACGCGAGCATGTCTCCCAGCATTATCCCTGCTGCAACCTGGGAATTCTCAAGCCGATCAACATCGCCCTTTAGCGCCAATTCTGGGGCCATATGCTGGTGCCCAACCACCGGCTGCACCAAGTGCTCCGCAGCCGGATCATCGGGCCTGGTCGAAGTCTGCACTTCGGCTTGGCGCAGGCCGAGCCCTGCGGCGAACACCGCCAGGAATCCGTAAGCCTGCATCGCTTCGGCTGATACATAGGCCAGTGCGATCAGTGCAAGGGCCAGATAATCGTTGGGAGACACAGTACTGTCGTCATTGCGCAGGCGTAGAAAGAGCGTGAGCTTGCCAAGACCGCGCCCCATCCAGTAGCCGCTCAGGAGGGCTGCAGTCACTGCCCAAAACATATCCTTCAACAACCAATCGCTCAGCCACCCCAGCCCCGTATTCTGTTGCAGGAGCAGACCAAGGACGACGAAGGGAAAAGCCACTCCGTCATTCAGGCCCGCCTCGCCCGACAAACTGAAACGAACAGGATCATCATCCCGGGCATCAACCACCTGCACGAGGGTAGCGAGAACGGGATCGGTAGGTGCGATGATCGCACCGATCATCACCGATACACCCCACCCAAGATGCAAGCCGAAGTGCAACAAAAGAGCCACTCCAGCGATAGAAATCACCATGACCGGCCCCGCTAGGTAAAAAGCGCTCAACCACCTATGGTCATACATAGGGAGACGCAGTTTTAAACCGCTGAAAAATAAAGAAAACAATACCGCGACTTCGGTTAGGTGCTCCATCCAGCCACTGGAGCTGGCTACATCGAGATGCAAGAAACCCAGCCCGGAAGCCCCCCAAGGTGATGCCCAGCCCAAGGCACACCACTGAGGACGTTACCGGTACCCAACGCAAGTATGAGGATGACAGTGCGAGTAGCAATAGCACTGCGCCGAGCATGGCGAACCAGACGATAAAGGTCATTAACTCGGCTGCCCCCAAAGACGTGCTGACTGAGTTTCGACTGTCCGCCGTTGAACGTCGTTCCACTATGATGAGCCTCCAGTCTTGCGCCCTGCTAGCTCGACTCCCCCACCGTCCAGAAGGTCTTTGTGCTCTTTAGCGGTGTCCGTACCGTCAGCGTCGTTCCCTGGCCGCGATGCAGGTTTCTTAGGGGCATTGAATGAAAGCCACGCCACTGGGGCCGTGCTGTTCTACGCCTTCATGTTCGCTGATGCCTTCGACAAAGGCCTGACCTTCAAAATGGGTCAGACCCATGTTCAAAAATACCTTCCCGAACTGCTGGAGCACATCGAAGCAGGGCGCCTGCAACCCGAACTGATCGTTACTCACCGCCTCGCCCTGGAAGAGGCTGCCATGGGCTACAAAATGTTCGATCAAAAACAGGATAACTGCCGGAAAGTGATCCTCGTTCCAGGGGCGGCCGCTGGAACGTTAGGGAGTGATTACGTGTAAGCCATCGGAGGACAAACCTATGAACGATCTTGGTACGTACTTCTGGATCGCGGTAGCAACGATTCTTTTGTTGATCGACCTGTGGGCGATAGTCAGCGTGTTTCGAAGCGACAAGACCGATGCGACCAAAGCCATGTGGGCCTTGGTGATCCTGGCTCTACCGCTGGTTGGACTAGCTGTTTGGGGAATTGCGGGCCCGCGCGGGATCAAACGCGGGACTGGGCCTACGTCAGACGAACACAGTAAGGGCTGACATGTCATTTGAACTGACCTACGTGGATACCGGCACGGCGTCGATGAAGCCCTCCCCTACCTCAGGGCGCAGCGCAGCGGTATCCCCTACCTCAACTCCCGAAAAACCGTGAGGGAAAATCGTCCCCTGCTACCGCTCTGAGGTAAGCAGTATCAGCCTGGGGACGTGGATCACGCCACTCCTGCCAGGAAATGATTCCTTGACGATCCATTTCATCCGCCCGTCGAAGCAATTCCTCGTGATAGTCGTCCGGCGATTCCATACGCCATGCCCTGTCCTCTAGCAACCCGAAACCACGCGGCCAAACTTTTGAGCTTTAACGATTGAGGTGCGAAGAAGTTTCTCACAAAGGTGCGCCTCGCGAGCCCTCTCTCGTCAATGCTCGGTTGAGTCGTCAATGCCTCAAAGGTTCAGAAGAGCAGCTTTTGTGGCCTAGGATGAATTTCTCAAGACAAATGTGCCGGCGCGTTGGGTGGAGGCTGCTTGCCGGCAGTGCCTTCTACTGCTCTGCGACTTGGCGCAAAAGCAGCAGGGCTACGACACTGTCGACAAAACTGTGGCGCAGTTCGGTCGCATCGATAAGCTCGTCACAACGCCGCGTTCCAAAGGCTCACGAGGGCCTGGACGGGATTGACGATGATGAATGGGTAAAGACCTTCGCTACCAACATCACCGCCATTTTCCGGATCTGCCAGCGCGCGTTGCCGTCGATGCCCAAAGGCGGGTCGATGCAACACCAGCTCGGTCAACTCCAACGCCCCTCACTCAGCCTGTTGGCCTAAGCCGCGACCAAGGCACCATTGCCAATTTCACAGCCCGCCTCGCTCAGCTGCAGGGCATGCAAGTCATACGGGTCAACAGCGTCGCACCCGGCCCGATCTGGACACGGCGGATACCTATCACCTGCCATATCGTATGCGGAACCCAGTCCTCCAGAGTGAACTCCAAATCCGAGAGAATCCGGATTACTACAAGCGGATTGACCGTTTGAAGATGGCTCAAGGTTTATGGAAACGGTCTGGAATGGTTTGATGGAAAATTGGGTTGAGCTGCTGGAATGGCCAGCGATGGCGGTCACAGTGCTGGCAGCCTGGTGTATTGGATCGCACCGCCCTGGGCGGCGCAAATTGGGCTTCTGTTGCTTCATCGCAAGCAACATTTTATGGACGGCTAAACTAAATATTCATTTAGTTTAGTTATATTCGATTGACCATGATCGCCCTGGCCCCAACTACGTGTTAATGGTGGTACCGCCTTGATTAAAATTGCTTCTATCAAGGCGATTTCCCCCTCTATGTCAAACGACTCGTAAGCCTCTCGGGGAGCGCCAACGCCCCCTGCCCGGCTATCAACTTCAACTCACAATCGAATCCCTTTGGGCAATGACCAATCCTGGATCTTCGGCCAAAGACCGACACCCCGCTCTGCTTCAAACCTGCAGCGCCCGCGGCCTCAAGCTCCGTTGTTCTTCACCCGTCTCAACCGCAGGCTGCATTTGGAAGTCAAAGCACAACTCGGCAAAACGCCCTTCCACCCCTCGTTTGGCCGCCAAGCCAGCGTCTTCGATGAACTTCACTTCGCCGACGAGCCCTTCGCGTGTGGCATAGGCAAAGTCATCCCACAGGTACTTATCCCCTGACAGGTTGATTTGCGTCGTCAGATGGCGGTAGCCCGGTGCCGAGATGAAGTAGTGGATGTGCGCGGGTCGCTGCCCATGACGCCCGAGCAAGTCAAGGCACTCCTGAGTCGGCCCCTGCGGGTCACACCCATACCCCGAGGGCACGATACTGCGGGCACGGTAACGGCCTTCGGCATCGGTCACGATGCGGCGGCGCAGATTGAACGCCGACTGCGACTTGTCGAAGTACGAGTAGTTGCCTTTGGTATTGGCTTGCCACAGGTCCACAATTGCCCCGGCGATCGGCTTGCCTAGCAGGTCGACGACCTGGCCCTCGATAAACAACGTGGTGGCAACGCCGTCCTCCGTACCATCATCCATGCGTGCCTCGCCCTCGCACAGCGGGGCCCCGGCAACGTACAAAGGCCCCTCGATGGTACGCGGGGTGCCGCCGGTGTGGCCGACCTGTGCGTCCCGGGCGTCGTTGAGCAAGTCCAGGAAATGCTCGAGGCCCAGGCCGGCGATCAGCAGCGCGGCCTCTCCACGGCCACCCAGGCGGTTGAGGTAATCGATGGCGCGCCAGAATTCGTCATCGGTGATCTCGAGGTCTTCGATCAGGCGTGCGCTGTCCTGCAGGATGCGCAGCAGGATCTGCTTGACCCGAGGGCTACCCTGGTCGTTGTCCAGTCCGGCAGCTTCTTTGAAGAACGCCTGCAGGTCGGCGGTTTGGGAAATTTTGACAGTCATGATGGGATCCTCATCTTGTTCTTATGATTCACAACAGCGAGCGTGGCGACGCTCAGCGATCATCTTCATGAATCGACGAAGGATGGCGGCACAGGCCGGTCACTTCGATGTCCATGTAGGGGAATAGAGGCAGTTGCATGAGGGTGTCGTGCAGCGCGTCGACACTGTCCACATCGAACACACTGAAATTGGCGTAGTGGCCGGCGATGCGCCACAGGTGACGCCATTTCCCCTCACGCTGCAGGCGCTGGGCCAGTTCCTTTTCATCAGCCTTCAAGCGGGCAGCCACTTGCGGGTCCATATCCACTGGCAGCTTTACAGTCATCTTTACGTGAAACAGCATTTGCCCAATCTCCTATAAAGGTTTCAAGTACGGCGGAATCTGGCCAGGCGCTCTTCATCGAGCGTCAGCCCCAGGCCCGGCGTGGCAGGAACGTGTAGCTGGAAGTCGCGGTACACCGGCGCTTGGGTCACGATTTCTTCGGTGAGCAGCAGCGGGCCGAACAGCTCTGTGTGCCATTGCAGCTGATCCAGGATGATGAACGCATGTGCCGATGCCAGGGTGCCCACAGCCCCTTCCAGCATGGTCCCGCCATACAGTGCAATGCCGGCTGCCTGGGCGATCTGGGCCGTGCGCAGCACCGCGCGGGGGCCGCCATTCTTGGCAATCTTCAGCGCGAAGATGCTGGCAGCACCATCGGCCGCCAGGCTGAAAGCGTCCTCGACACTTTCGATGGATTCGTCCGCCATGATGGGCGCAGGGCTGCGCTGATTCAGGCGCACCTGCCCTCCCCGGTTGATCCGCGAAATCGGCTGTTCGATCAAGTCGATACCGTTTTCACCCAGCACCTGGCAGCCTTTGATGGCCTGAGACTCGCTCCAGTATTGGTTGACGTCGACACGGACGCTGGCGCGGTCGCCCAAGGCTTTCTTGATGGCCACCACATGGGCAAGGTCATGCTCCAGGGCGTTGGCACCAATCTTGAGTTTGAAGATGCGGTGGCGACGTTGTTCGAGCATACGCTCGGCTTCTTCGATGTCCTTGCCGGTGTCACCACTGGCAAGGGTCCAGGCCACTTCCAGCGCGTCACGCACCCGGCCGCCCAGCAACTCGCTGACCGGTAGCCCCAGGCGCTTGCCTTGGGCATCGAGCAACGCCGTTTCCACTGCAGAACGGGCAAATGTGTTGCCCTTGATGGCTTTGTCCAGGCGCTGCATTGCCGCATTGATGTTCTCCGCGTCCTGGCCGATCAGCAAAGGCGCGAAGTAGCTGTCCAGGTTACTTTTGATGCTCTCCGGGCTTTCGTTGCCATAGGCGAGCCCACCAATGGTGGTGGCCTCCCCGATACCCTCGATGCCATCGCTGCACATCAAGCGCAGAATGACCAAGGTTTGGCCGCGCATGGTATGCATCGCCAATTTGTGTGGCCGAATGGTCGGCAGGTCGACAATGATCGTCTCAAGGCGCTCGATCCGGGCTGCTGTCATTTCAGGTTCCATCTCGCAAGGTAGAGGTAAGGATCGCCAACAAGGCTTCAATACCCATAGGATCTTGTTTCGTGTACCTTAGGATCGACCTTCGACATTCGTTGAGTCCAATATTGTTTCCATCTCGCACCATACCTGGGAGGTATTGTGGAGCTCAGGCATATTCGTTATTTCCAGGCCGTTGCGCAGACCCTGAATTTCACCCGCGCAGCAGAACGCCTGCATATCGCCCAGCCGCCGCTGAGTCGGCAAATTCAACAATTGGAAGAGCATTTGGGCACCGCATTGCTGGAGCGCAGTCGGCCGTTGCAGTTGACCGAGGCCGGCCGTTTTTTTTATGAGCAGAGCGACACGTTGCTCAAACAGCTTGAGCAGCTATGCGAAAACACCCGGCGCATAGGCCGAGGTCAACGCCAATGGCTGGGCATAGGATTCGCCCCGTCAACCCTGTATGCCGTGCTGCCGGAACTGATTCGAGAACTTCGGCGCGATGCAGACCTGGAGCTGGGGCTGCAGGAGATGACCACGTTGCAGCAGATCGAGGCGCTCAAGAGCGGCCGCATCGATATAGGGTTTGGCCGGATTCATTTCGACGACCCGGCTATCCATCAGGAGGTGTTGCGTGAAGACCCACTGGTCGCGGTGTTACCCGTTGGGCACCACTTGATAGGCCAACCGATAACGCTGGAACGTCTGTCGAAGGAACGCTTCGTACTCTACCCAGCCAACCCTCGGCCCAGTTACGCCGACCATGTACTGGCGCTATTCGCCAACCATGGCATGGGCATACAGGTATCCCAATGGGCCAACGAGTTGCAGACCGCCCTGGGTCTGGTGGCGGCAGGGCTTGGCATTACCCTTGTCCCCGCCTCGGTCCAGCAGCAGCACCGCGCCGACTTGACCTACGCACGGCTGGAAGAAAGCCAAGCCGTCTCTCCAATCATCCTCAGTCGCCGAGCCAGTGACATCAGCCCGATCGTTCAGCGTTGCCTGGCAATCATCTCGACCATCAATTAATGACACCCTGCCCCACCTGGCAATTCGGGCAAAGTCGGCCGATAAAAACCGTGCTGCGATCGTGATCCATCTGTCGGTTTTCCCATTACGCCGGCTGATCATCTGTCGCTCGATCGCACTCCAAAGTGCATCTGACGCCAAGGAGAACCGTGATGAACCCACTAATGAAAATGGGGGGCGGTAATGCCCAAGATGACTGGCCTGAACTAGATCCGGACCAGCCTGACGACCGCGTGGACGACCCAGATGCTGACCCGAATGTCACCGACGATGAAGAGCAGCATCCAGGCGTACCAGCAAGCGACCCCGAATCAGGCGCCTGACACTAGGGAGCGGGCGAGAACCCGCTCCGTTTCCCTCAACTGCTAATTGCAGAGTCACTGACCGGCTGGTTGGGTTTACCCCCAGACAGCCGCCAACTCACTGCGGTAATGCCATAGCGTTCAGCCATGGGTTTACTGACTTTCTTGATTTTTTCGCGGCCGAACTTAGGAATGATGCCAATACCCGCATCACAACTGGCCCAATGCCAGGCTTCGGTGTTATCCATCCGCTCCATGCGGATGATGAAACTGCGTGGCTGGCCATGCAGTTGGTAGTCAATGATATACAGCTGGGGATTAGGCATCACGGGGCCCTCCTCTTCTCCATGGATGACTCATTCATTGAGTGATGCCCATCGGGAAAGATTCAAAATAATTGTCCAACAATTTTTCTCCCGCACCACCTCGAAAAGCAGCGGGTTAGGTGCATCGCCAGGTAGCAGGATCCCCTAGTGGTAGCGCCCCGCTGGTCATCGAACGAGGGGCCATGCGCGGATGCGTGAGTGTCCCTGCGCGTCCAGAGGTCGAGGCCTCTGGACGTACCGACGGGCCTCGACGACGGCGACCTTTCAATTCGGCTGGCGCCCCCCGCCATGGCTGTTCTGCCCGCCCTTGCGGCCAGCTTGCGAGGCGCGCTCTCTGTCATTGGCAAAGTTGCCACCCGACGCCTGCCCGCCCTTCTGGCCTGCACGGGAAGCCCGTTCACGGTCATTGGCAAAGTTGCCCGGGTTGGTTTCCTTGGTGCCGCCACGTTGTCCAGTACGCTCTTGATCACGAGCCATGCCATTTCTCCTTGCGATGGGATGGTGGGACGCATGAATCTCTGCCATGCCCCTTTTCCGAACCGTCGACGCACAGGAATGCTCAATTCGATCGTGGACAGCTGACCGGTGGCACGAAACACCGCCCGGGAAAATGTTTGCGTACAGCCTATTTGCCCGTGCTCCGGGTGTCAGGCATGCACACTCCACTGGGTCACCTGCGAATCGATTGGCATTTCATCGACGGCATGAATCAGGCCGCTATCGAGTGCCTCCTGTGGGTCCAGTATCCGCGGGTAAGCCATCAGGTAGCGCTGAACGTCCAGCGTTTCGGCACTGCCTGCGGTTCTTTCCGCGACAATCTGGGCATACAGCCGCAAATCGTAATCCAAGCTCATCGCGTATTCGGCCATACGCGCGTGGTCGACCGCACCGTGTAAAGTCCAGTGAAACGGGTGAAACAGGAACTTGCTCATCGCGCAGGCAGTACGGCGCTCGCCCGCCAGAAACAGGATGTTGCCCATCGATTCCACGGTGCCGAGGTTGTGCGTGTGCACGGGTACCGGCAAGGCGCGCAGGAAGTTGTACAAGGTAAACCCATAGCTGCATTCGCCGCCCATCGTAGCGATGTTCAACTGAAGCACATCGCCACCCTGGTGCATCACTTTGGAGCAGGTGCTGATCAGGTTGCCACAGGTGGACGAGTTGATCGGGCCGGTGAAGTGAATGATGTGTCGGGCCATGCTTACCTCCAATGTGGGGGTCATTCCCGTAGGGTGAACAGGCCTCCCTTTGCGCCAGCGCAAGGTATTCTTCAGGCCTGGTTTGCGGTGGAAACGTGAGCGGGTGCAAAGTTCCCTGGCGCGGGCCAGATCGCCACTGGTCAACCATCCTGAACCGTTTGCGGTCGCTGCGTGTCGCTAATAATGGGACAGCAATGAGGACCACAGTGTGAGCGAGATCCGCATCGGCATATCCGGATGGCGCTATGGCCCCTGGCGCAAGGACTTCTACCCCAATGGCCTGCGGCAGGATGATGAATTGGCTTTTGCCTCGCGCGCCGTTAACAGCATAGAGATCAACGGGTCGTTCTATAGCCTGCAGACCCCGGAACGTTATGAGCGCTGGCGGGACGATACGCCGGACGACTTCGTCTTTTCAGTCAAAGGGCCCCGCTATATCACCCACGGGCGGCGCCTGAAGGACATCGAACAGCCGCTGGCCAACTTCTTTGCATCTGGCCTTCTATCGCTGGGCGACAAGCTTGGGCCGATTTTGTGGCAGTTCCCGCCGAACATGACATTTGATGCGGACCGCTTCGAGCGTTTCCTGGCGCTGCTGCCTCACGACCACCAGGCGGCGAACGCCTTCGCCCGCAACTGTGCAGAACGTTTACAGCACAATGGCGGCAGCCCCATCGACGGCAATACCCGCCTGCGTCACGCGGTGGAAATTCGAAATGAGAGCTTTCTGTGCGAGACGTTCGTGCAGTTGCTGCGCAAGTACCGGGTGGCGCTCGTAGTCGCCGACAGCGCGGGCAAGTGGCCTTACGTCGAAGACGTGACCGCCGACTTCGTGTACCTGCGCCTGCATGGCGATGTCGAGCTATACAGCAGCGGCTACACCGCCCGCGCCTTGCGCCGTTGGAAGCAGCGTATCGAATGCTGGAGCCGCGGCGAGCAGCCGGATGATGCCCACCTGATCGTCGATCAGCCGCCACCCCGGCGTGCTTCACGGGATGTCTACTGCTACTTCGACAACGACCAGAAGGTACATGCCCCTTACGATGCACGCCGCCTTCTGGACAAGATGGATCTCAATGGCCACTTGGTGACAGAACCGGGTGTCACACCGCAGGTGGAACTGTGAACAAGACATTGCCTACACCCACCAGCGTCATCGACAGGATCACCACGGTGCATCGTCTCAATGTACTGACGATCAACGTGCACAAAGGCTTCACCGCGCTCAACCGGCGTTTCATCCTGCCCGAATTGCGCGAGGCGGTGCGCGCCACCGATGCCGATCTTGTGTTCCTGCAGGAAGTCCACGGCAGCCATGAGCACCATGCCCTGCGCCATGCCGAGTGGCCCGACACCCCGCAGTACGAATTTCTCGCAGACAGCATGTGGCCGCAGTTCGCTTATGGCCGCAACGCCGTTTACCCGCATGGTGACCATGGCAACGCGCTGCTGTCCAAATTCCCAATCGCCGAGCACCACAACCTCGATGTATCGATCCATGGCAACGAACAGCGCGGCCTGCTGCACTGCCGCCTGGACGTGCCAGGCCACGATTCGGTTCATGCCGTGTGCGTGCATCTGGGGTTGCGTGAAGCCCACCGCCAGCGCCAGGTCAGCCTGCTGCTCGACTTGCTCGACAGCTTGCCTGCCGACGCACCTGTGATTGTCGCCGGGGACTTCAACGACTGGCGCCTCAAGGCCGATGCCGTGCTCTCGCAACGCCTCGTGGAAGCGTTCGGAGAGCACTTCGGTAGCCCTGCCCGCAGCTTTCCGGCGCGCTTGCCGCTGCTGCGGCTGGACCGTATCTACTTGCGCAATGCCAAACCAAGCAAGGCGCAAGTGCTGTCTCATTATCCCTGGTCACACTTGTCTGACCATGCACCGTTGGCTGCGGAGATCGATCTGTGAACAAACCTTGGGTAGAGGGCAACAGTGTCGAGCTGTTGATCAATGGGGAAGGCTATTACCCGCGTGTGTTCGAAGCGATGGCCCAGGCGCGCGAAGAGATTCTGCTGGAAACGTTCATCATCTTCGACGACAAGGTCGGCCAACAGCTGCAGCGGGTGCTGATCGAGGCGGCGCGCCGCGGCGTACGGGTGGAGCTGGCGGTGGACGGTTACGGCACAGCCGACCTGCCGGATGCGTTCATTGCGGCCATGACAGAAGCAGGTGTGCGGTTTCACGCATTCGACCCGCAACCGCGGGTGGCCGGCATGCGGACCAACTTGTTCCGGCGCCTGCACCGCAAGATCGTCGTTATCGATGGCGAGCTGGCGTTCATTGGCGGAATCAACTACAGCGCCGATCACCTTGGCGATTATGGGCCGATGGCCAAGCAGGATTATGCGGTGGAAGTGCGCGGGCCGGTGGTGGCGCAGCTACACGCTTCCAGCCGCCAGCTGATGGCCCCGGTGCTTGAACCGCCTAGCCAGGTGCGCCCGCTTACCCAGCCCGCTGGCCAAATCAGCGCTGTGCTGGTCGAACGGGACAACACGCGCCACCGCAGCGATATCGAGGCCTGCTACCTGCAAGCCGTGCGCGCGGCACGTCAACGCATCGTGGTTGCCAATGCCTACTTCTTTCCCGGTTACCGCCTGTTGCGTGAATTGCGCAATGCAGCGCGCCGCGGTGTACAGGTCACCCTGATCCTCCAGGGCCAGCCGGACATGCGCTGGGTCCGCGCGCTGTCGCGGCTGCTGTACAACTACCTGCTGCGTGACGGCGTACGCATACACGAGTACTGCCAACGCCCCCTTCATGGCAAAGTCGCGTTGGTGGACGATGAATGGTCGACGGTAGGCTCCAGCAACCTTGACCCGTTGAGCCTGTCGTTCAACCTCGAGGCCAACCTGCTGATACGTGATCGGGCATTCAACCAGCACCTTTACCAACACCTGACCTCGCTCGCCAGCGACCACTGCAAGGCGGTGACCCTGGAGCGGATGATCCGTGGCTACTGGTGGCGGGCGCCGCTGATCTTCATCGGCTTCCACCTCACCCGCTACTTCCCGCGCATTGCCGGCTGGTTCCCGGCACACCGGCAACGCCTGAAATCTGTCCAGCCTGAAGTCCAGGCCCAGGGCGACCTGCACGAGGGCAATACCTGATGAAGCACAAAGACTGGCATATCTGGGGCAAGCGCCTGCTGACCCTGTTGTTCATCGTGCTGATTCCGGCGCTGCTGTACATGCTGGCGCGCAACCTTGACTGGAACGAGGTTCGCCAGTCCCTGGTCGACTACAAGCCCAGCACCTTGATTATCGGCTTGGGTCTGGCGGTGTGCAGTTACCTCACATTCGCCAGCTACGACCTGCTGGCACGCGCCTATACCGGCCACCACCTGCCGGCGCGGCAGGTGCTGCCGGTGGCCTTCGTCTGCTATGCCTTCAACCTCAACTTCACGACCTGGGTCGGCGGCGTTGCCTTGCGTTATCGGCTGTATGGGCGGTTGGGCCTGGACACCGGCACCATCACCAAAATCCTGACCCTGGGGCTGCTGACCAACTGGATGGGCTACATGCTGTTGGCCGGCACGGTGTTCGCCTTGCGCCTGGTCAAGTTGCCGGACAGCTGGGCGGTGGGTGTGACCGGGCTGCAGTTGATCGGTTTTCTGCTGCTGGCTGTGGCGCTGGCCTATCTGCTGGCCTGCGGTTTTGCCAAGCGTCGTACATGGCGTGTGCGCGACCATGAAATCACCCTGCCCTCGATGCGCCTGGCGCTGTGCCAAGTGGCGCTGGGTGCCAGCAACTGGGCATTGATGGCCGCACTGATTTACTGGCTGCTGCCCGGTGACCTGTTCTACCCCTCGATACTCGGCATCTTGCTGATCAGCTGCGTGGCTGGCGTTGTCGCCCATATTCCCGCCGGGCTGGGTGTGCTCGAAGCCGTGTTCCTGGCGCTGCTGCACGGCCAACTGGGCCAGGGCAGCCTGGTGGCAGCATTGCTGGGCTACCGTACCCTCTACTACCTGATCCCGCTGCTGCTGGCGGTGATCACCTACCTGGTACTGGAAAAACGCGCCCGCGCCATGCGCCAACGCGGTGAAGCGACCCTACGCAAGACTTGACCACGGGCCCTGAGCCCGGGAGGTGGCACATGCGTTTATCCCTGCTGATGGTGGTGCTGGGCAGCCTGGCCAGCACAGAAGTGCTGGCTGAAGCGTGCGAAGTGATAACGCGTTCCTCCAGCGAAGCGGTCAAGCCCGTTGAGGGACGGACCTGCTACAGCTTCAGCGACATGCCGGCTGAAGCGATCAATTGGTCGTGCAGCAATGAAAGCAAAGAGATGCTCAGCACCGAGAAGCGCAAGGTGCCGCGCTGCGCCGATGGCAGTGTCGGTAGCTGCATCGCACCGTTGACCCAGGAAACCCTCGCCAACCCGAAATCGGCAGGGCGTGACGCGCCCTCCACAAGCCCGGCGCTGCCCAAGGAAGCCAGGGTGATGACGTACTACTACGACACCCCCAGCCTTGGGCAGGCCCGTGCCGATTGCGAGCGTAATAACGGGATCTGGCAAACGCATTGACGGTCGGGCATAACTGAGCCCCAGCAGCTGGTATGGCCAGCCCTGGGGCGTGTGCTACAGCAGTTATCTAGCTATTGAAGCCGTCACGGGGAAATCGGGTCGCTGGCCGGGAAAGTTTCATCCAAGGCATTGTCAACCTTGCTTTCATTGGGCTGAGCCGCTTCACCACATTTGCAATCACTCATGCGGCACGGTTCACCGTTCCGGTGCCCGGACGCACAGGCTTCACAGCAGTAGGCCTTTTCGTTCTGCATGCGGGCATTCTCGTCCACCATGCACGAACAGTTCCCACAGGCACATCGTCGCTCATTCATGGTCAGTTCCTCGGCTCGTCATCAACCACTTCATCAGTCCAAGGTTCACCGTCCAGCGGCGCGGACCGTGCCAACTCGGCTTCATCCAGGCCAATGCCACCACCGATCTCCTGCGCATCGACTTCACGCAGGTTCTGGTCTGCCGGGCCTTCGTCATCACCAAGCTCGTAGAGGTCGCGCGCGCCAGTCTCATCCAGCAGGGTGCCAGGGCTCAGGTCGTCGTCGGTGACGTTGTCTTCATGCACGCTGTCGGTCAGTGTCTCACCGCCGGTCATGCCGCCTTCAGCGACGCGCCGCGCCGGGAAGTCCTTCGCCACTTCAGCGGCTGGGCGTTCATCCCCTATACGCCCCTCCGGGCGGTCACTGAAGTCCAGCTCGTGCACGCTGCCCATGCGGTCCTCGGTGTCATCGATTTCGCTGGGGGTGTAAGGCTGGCGATCATCGGGTCGGCTCATTTGGGCTCTCCATCAGGGGGTGTGTTCGGTCGACTGCGAGTGGGCCTGGAAAATTCAGAGTTTTTTGCCCGCCCGCGGGCAATCGATTTTTTGAACTCCCGCCCTGCCCGCTGCCTCCCAAATGAGAGACAGCCACCCCTGGGAGCCTTAGATGAAGGCCAAGCCCCTGCAGGAATATGAGCGCAAGCGCGACTTCAATGCCTCGCCCGAACCCAGTGGCAAGCGCGGCCGTGCAAAACGTCACCAGGCCCTGCAGTTCTGCATTCAGAAGCACGACGCCAGCCACCTGCACTACGACTTCCGTCTCGAACTGAACGGTACCCTGAAAAGCTGGGCCATCCCCAAAGGGCCCTCCCTGGACCCCAAGGTTCGGCGCCTGGCGGTGCATGTAGAGGATCACCCACTCGATTACGCCGATTTCGAAGGCAATATCCCCCAGGGGCACTATGGCGCCGGCGATGTGATCGTCTGGGACCGTGGCATTTGGGAGCCAGAAGGCGACGCGGACCAAGCCTACAGCAAGGGCAAGCTGCGCTTTCGCTTGAAGGGTGAAAAGCTCGGTGGCGTGTGGAACCTGTTCCGCACCCGTCTTTCAGGCAAGAAAGAGCAGTGGATGCTGGTCAAGTCCGCCGATGCACAGGCACGCAGCGAGGCCGACTACAGCATCGTCGAAGCGCAGCCTGACAGCGTGATCAGCGATCGAACGCTCGTGCCGCGGGAAAGTCCTGGCGCCAAACCTGCGAAGGCGCCCAAGCGCAAACCAAGCGGCGCTGGCAAGAAAACAGCCTTGCCCGGGCAACTGCAACCGCAGCTTGCGACCCTGGTCGATTCACCTCCCGCTGGCGACTGGCGCTATGAGGTCAAGTTCGACGGCTATCGTGTGCTCGCCCGTATCGAAGGCGAAGACGTGCGCCTGTTCACCCGTAACGGCCACGACTGGAGCCACAAAATGCCCCGGCAGGTGGCTGCGCTGCGTGCTTTGGGCCTGGACAGCGCTTGGCTGGACGGCGAGATGGTGGTCAACGGCGAGAACGGCGTGGCCGACTTCCAGGCATTGCAGAATGCCTTCGATACCGAGCGCGACGAGCAGATCGTCTACTACCTGTTCGACCTGCCCTTCCTGGGTGGCCAAGACCTGCGCGCGTTGCCTCTGGAAGACCGGCGCAAAGCTTTGAGCGAACTGCTTGAGCATGATCAGTCCGATGTTCTGCAATTTTCCGCCGACTTCGAGCAGCCGGTCGAGTCGCTGCTCGACAGCGCCTGCCGCCTTGAACTCGAAGGGTTGATCGGCAAGCGCGCCGGCAGCCCCTACACAGGGCGGCGCAGCGCGGACTGGATCAAGCTCAAGTGCAAGCAGCGCCAGGAGTTCGTCATCGTTGGGTTCACGGATCCGAAGGGGAGCCGCAGCGGCTTCGGTGCCCTGTTGCTCGCCCTTCATGACCCAGACAGCGGCGAGCTCCGTTATGCCGGAAAAGTCGGTACCGGCTTCAGCGCCACCACGCTCGAGAGTATCCATGCTCGCCTCAAGCCTTTGGAGATCCGCAAGCCAGCCCTGCCCCGGCCACCCACCGGGGCGGAGGCTCGGGGTGTTCACTGGCTCAAGCCAGAACTGATGGCCGAGGTCGCGTACGCGCAAATGACGCGCGACGGCGTAGTACGGCATTCGGTTTTCCACGGGCTGCGCGACGACAAACCTGCCAGCGCCATCGACCTGGAGCGCGCCATGCCAGCCAAGACCCTGCCCAAAACCAGGCGTAGCAAAGCGCCAGAAGACTTGGGCGACCTGCGCCTGACGCATCCGGACCGGATCATCGACGCCAGCATTGGCGCAACCAAGCGCCAGGTTGCCGAATACTACGCCGGCGTCAGCCAGTGGATTCTCCCGCAGCTCAAGGACCGGCCGGTCGCGCTGGTACGGGCGCCAGAGGGCCTCAACGGCGAACTGTTCTTCCAGAAAAACGCCGACCAGCTGCATATCGCCAATGTGCTCAGTTACGACAAAGCCGAGGCCGGCCAGGCGGCGATGGTCATCAACCGCGCTGACACGCTACTGGGCGCCGTGCAGATGAACATGCTCGAGTTGCACACCTGGAATGCCGCCGATAAGGACTTCGACAAGCCCGACCGCTTCGTGCTCGACCTCGATCCGGACCCGGCACTGCCCTGGAAGGCCATGATCGAAGCCACTCAGCTGGCCCTCACCCTGCTCGACGAACTGGGCCTGAAGGTGTTCCTAAAGACCAGCGGCGGCAAAGGCATGCACCTTGTAGTGCCGTTGACCCGCCGTGCGGGCTGGGATGAGGTGAAAGACTTCAGCCATGCCATCGTCAGTTATCTGGCCAAGCTGTTCCCCGACCGGCTGAGCGCAGTGTCCGGGCCGAAGAACCGGGTCGGGCGGATCTTCATCGATTACCTGCGCAACGGTAAAGGCGCCACCACAGCCTGCGCCTACTCCCTGCGGGCCCGGGAAGGCTTACCGGTGTCTGTGCCGATCTGGCGCGAGGAACTTGCCCAGCTCAAAGGCGCCAACCAGTGGCATATCGGCAACCTGCACGAACGCTTGGCCGAGGTCGATGACCCTTGGGCGGACATGGGCAAGACCCGACAGTCGATCACAGCGCGCATGCGCAAACAGATGGGAATGACATGAGCATCACTCAGGATGTTGACCTGAACACCCTCGATAGCCTGCTGCGTACGTTCAGCGAGCGCGCGCAGCCTTTGAACCTGGACAACAAGCTGTCGCAACTGATGCAGGCGCTAAAGGCGGACCATCTCGACCAACTGCCGCTGCCGGGCCAAGGGCATACCTTGCAGCGCTGGCAGACGCTGGCACGCATTGCCGGTTGCGACCTGGCGCTGGCCAAAGTGTACGAAGGCCATACCGACGCACTGGCGATCCTTGCCGAATGCGGCGCCGCACACCTGGCGGGCAACGCAATATGGGGTGTGTGGGCCGCCGAGCCCCCTGATGCGCGGGCTCGGATCATCGGTCGTGACGGCGACCAGGTGCGCCTTGCCGGTAGCAAGGCCTGGTGCTCAGGTGCCTTGCAGATAGACCGCGCGCTGATCACGGCCTGGGCCGAGGATGACGACCAGCCGCAGTTGGTGGCGATCGAACTGGCCCATCCCAGCCAGGGGGTGCAGGTCGATCATTGGCAAGCGGTGGGCATGGCGACGACCGCCAGCATTGAAATCACCTTCGAGGATGCGCCCGGGATCGCCGTAGGCCAACCCGGGCAGTACCTGTCGCGCCCCGGTTTCTGGCACGGCGGTGCGGGCATCGCCGCCTGCTGGTACGGCGCGGCGCAGGCGCTGGCCGATTACTTGCGTGAGCGTTGCTGCAAGCCAAACTCGGATCCCCACGCCCAGGCACACCTGGGGGCAGTGGATGCCGCGTTGTACGGTGCCCGTGCGGCACTGCGCGAATGCGCCACATGGATAGACCGCCAGCCCAGCGCCGACGCCAGCTTCGAGGTGCGCCGCGTGCGTGCCCAGGTAGAGCAGGCTGTAGAGCAGGTGATCCACCATGTGGGGCGTGCGCTGGGCGCAACGCCGTTCTGCCGCAGTAGCCACTTTGCACGGCTGAGCGCCGACCTCCCGGTCTTTCTGCGCCAAAGCCATGCAGAACGTGACCTGGCCGCACTTGGCCAACAGCTGGCCCTGGTGCCGGCAGGAGCCTGGCAACTATGAGTGAGAACCTGATCAAGGCCAGTGAAGGCAGGCCGTGGGCCGAGTGGCAGCAGTCTGCACACCTGGCGCGGGCGAGCTGGATCACGCCGGAGCAATTACTACCCGCAGGCCGGCGCTTGGTACTGCTGGCGCCCCACCCCGATGATGAGATCCTCATGGCCGGTGGACTGTTGGCCGGGCTGCACGGCCGCGAACAGGACGTGTTGCTGATCTCCGTCACCGATGGTGAAGGAAGCCACCCAGAATCGGCGACCTGGACCGAGCACCGCCTGCGCCGTCAACGGCCACTTGAAAGCCGGCACGCCCTGCAGCAGCTGGACTTGGACCTCAACCGGCTGGACTGGCGGCGCCTGCACCTCAAGGACGGCGCGCTGTCACGCGACGAAGCGTTCCTGGTCAATCACCTTAACCAACTGCTCAAGCCCGATGATGTGCTGATGACTACCTGGCGCGGCGACGGCCACTGCGACCACGAAGCGCTTGGCCGGGCGGCAGCGCAGGCTGCCCTCGCGCGCCAGGTGCAACTGGTGGAGGTGCCTGTGTGGGCCTGGCATTGGGCACAGCCTGACGACCCGCGCCTACCCTGGCAACGGGCACATCGCATCGAGCTGGACGAAACACGGGTTGCGCGCAAGCGTCAGGCCTTGGCGGCGTATCACAGCCAGCTGGAGCCCGACCAAGGGCGGGCGCCGGTGCTGCCTGCCGACCTGCTCGATTGCATGCTGCAACCCTTCGAACTGGTATTCCTGTGAAGGAGTTGTCATGAGTATCGATGCGCAATATTTCGCCGACCTGTATTCCAGCAATGACGACCCCTGGGCGTTTCGCACCCGTTGGTACGAACGCCGCAAGCGTGACCTGCTGATGGCCAGCCTGCCGCGCCAGTGCTACCAACGGGTCTTCGAACCCGCCTGTGCCAATGGCGAGCTGAGCGCAGCGCTGGCCGATCGCTGTGCCGAGCTGCTGTGCCAGGACCTTGACCCTACTGCAGTTGCCCTGGCCCGCCAGCGCCTGGCGGGGTTGCCCAATGCTTCAGTCGTCGCTGGCCGCTTGCCGGCGGACTGGCCGGGCGGCAGCTTCGACCTGATCGTGCTCAGCGAAGTGGGTTACTACCTGAACCCTACCGACTGGTTGCAGGTGATCGAGCAGTCGGTTGCGAGCCTGACCTATGACGGTGGCCTGCTGGCCTGTCACTGGCGCCATCCGATCGCAGGCTGCCCCCAGGATGGGCGTGAGGTGCACCAGCTGTTGGCCAAGCATGTACCGTTGTACCCGGTGTTTCGCCATGAAGAGGCGGACTTTTTGCTGGAATACTGGTCAGCCGAGCCCAGCGTGGTCGACCTGGACGAGACATGCTCATGATTGCCGTCGTCATTCCTGCCCATAACGAAGCGCGACGGCTGGGGCGCTGCCTTAAGGCCATGGCATCGGCGGTAGCCTTGGCCGAGCAGGCAGGGCATCAGGTTGAAGTGTTGGTGGTGCTGGACCGTTGCCGTGATGCCAGTGCGGCGGTGGCCGCGCGCTTCGGTGTACGCACGCTGGCGGTGGAAGCTGGCAGTGTCGGCATGGCCCGCCGGCTTGGCGCGGCCCTGATGCTGGAGCGCGGCGCCCAGTGGCTGGCCTGTACCGATGCCGATAGCCAAGTGCCCTCGCACTGGCTGCTGTGGCAACTGGCGTGCACTGCCGAGGTGGTCTGCGGCACGGTACATATCGAACACTGGCAGCCGTGGCAGCGTGCGGCGCTGCGCAAGCTGTACCGCAGCGGGTATCAGGCCTGTGAAGGCCACCGGCATATTCATGGGGCCAACCTGGGGGTCTGTGCCCGCGCTTATGAACGTGTGGGCGGCTTTCAACCGCTGGCGGCGCACGAGGACGTGCAGCTGGTCCGCGACCTGGAGGCCAGCGGCGCGCAGATCGTCTGGACAGCCAAGCACAGTGTTGCGACCAGCAGCCGAAGGGACAGCCGGGCGCGTGAAGGGTTTGGGGATTTTCTGGCAGGGCTGCAGGTGCGTTTGGGCGGTTGATCAGCTGGACCATGCTCTTCGGAATTCTTCAGATAGAGCGCCGCGTGGATGGCGCTCTATCTGAATGATGCTGTGCTAACAAGGCAGGCAACCCGCCCAAGCCTTCATGAAGCTTTACGCGTACGCTTGGCAGGTTTCTTTTCGGCAGGTGCTTTTTTCGCAGCTTTGCCGCCGAGGCTGCGCTTGAGCAGTTCGGTAAGGTCGATGATATCGGCGCTTTTTTCGGCTTCGCCCCCCTCGCCCTTGTCCACCACACTGATCTTGCCTTTGCTGGCCTTCTCTTCCACCAGGTCCATGATGGTCTGGCGAAACGCATCATGGTAGTCATCCGGGGCCCACGAACCGCTCATGTCCTCGACCAGGCGCTTGGCCATGGCCAGTTCGCGCTTGTCGAGCTTGGTGTCGGTCACGCTCTTGTCCAGCTCCAGCGTATCCAGCCCACGTACTTCTTCCGGCCAGCGCAAGGTGATCATCACCAACGCGTCATCCAGCGGCCGCAGCAATGCCAGGTGTTGACGTGTGTGCAACACCACGGTGGCCAGCGCCACCTTGCCAGTGCTCTGCAGTGTTTCGCGCAGCAAGGCGTAGACTTTGCCGCCGCGGCGGTCCGGGCTCAGGTAGTACGGCGTATCGAACTGCTGCAGCGGTATTTCGCTGGCAGCCACGAACGAAAAGATATCGATCGTCTGGGTCGCTTCTGGGCGCGCCTTGCGGATCTCTTCTTCGCTGATCACGACATAGCGGCCTTTTTCGTATTCCACGCCCTTGACGATGTTGTCCTTGTCGATTTCCTTGCCGGTTACCTTATTGATCCGTTTGTAGCCGACCGGCTCCATGCTGCGCTTGTCCAGCCAGTCGAAGTCCACGCGCTCGGTGCGCACCGCCGTGTTCAGTGATACCGGGATATGCACCAGGCCGAAACTGATCGCACCTTTCCAGATTGCCCTGGCCATGACGTGCCTCCTAGGGTTGCAGGGGATGACCGGGCTGGCAGTAGCGCAGCGCACCACAACGCTCGCAAAGCTGGCACTGCAGCCCGGGCACTTCGGGTTTGACCATGGCACGCCAATGGCAGCCACGCAGTAGGCAGACAAAGGTCATCAGCCACCTCCTTGGCCCGCAAATGTCGGGCACTTACCTGAAATGACTGCGCGGCGGGCGGAAGGTTTAGCCCAAGTGCCCTATGGCTTTGCTACCGACACTGGATTGGCCGTCATGCCTGATCAGGTTTCGCTGTTGAACAGCACACGCTTGAACGCCGCGGCTGCCAGATGCACCTGCACGGACCAGTCCTGGGCCGCATCGCTGCCGGCATCATCGGAAATGTATTTCAGGCACACGAACGGAATGCCTTCATTACGGGCGATCAGCGCTAACACGTAGGCTTCCATGTCGACGATGTCGTACGGGGCATCACCGTGGCTGACCTCAAAGCTGTCGCCGCTGCCACAAGTGCCCAGTGGCAGCCCCTCTATCGCGTGGCCATGTTCAAGCAGCACCGGCACGTCCGACAGCGGCGTCTGGTAGCGGGCGAAGCCCAGCGCAGTCACATCCATGTCGCGTTGCACGAAGCGCGTGCAGCACACCACCTCCCCCTTGCCGTACCGCTGGCTGCCTGCCGACCCAAGGTTGACGATCAGTTTGGGCCGCTGGCGCTCAATTGCCTTGGTCAGGGCGATGGCAGCATTGACTTTGCCGATGCCGGTGAACACGGTATGGACGTCAGCGAATACGCTGCCGGCTTCCGCCTCAAGGGCAAATACGAACAGGGTATCGGCCAAGGTAATGGCGGGAAATTGCTGGGTCAGCATCATGGCGCAGGGCGTTCCGAATGGCTAGCTAAGGGCGCTGCCATTGTCGGTGAACGCTAACTGATTGCAAGCCCCGCAGTGGTGGCAAGGCGCACTAGCGCGTCACGCACTGCGGTTGACCGTCAGCGCCACGGCAGCGATGCGCTCGACATGCTCATAACCTGGCTGGAGCAATTGTTCGCCGAATACGTCCGGGTCGACCTCACGGTAGACCCAGGCCCATTCAGGCCCCGCCAGGCGCAGGCGAATAGCCTCGAGCAGAGGATCACGGCCTTCGACAATCGCCACGCCGGTGTACAGCAGCAATGACCCGCCAGGGCTCAGACGCTCGCACCCCTGCTCGATGATGCGCAACGACAGGTCGGCGCCCAGAGAACCGCCACCGTGGCGATACGTACGCTGGCCGTCATCGAGCATGTAGGGTGGGTTGGCCACGATCAGGTCGAAATGGCCACTGATGCCCGCAAGCAGGTCACTGTGGGCAATGGATACATTGCTCACCCCCGCCAGCGCCGCATTGATCGCGGTGTACCGCAGTGCCAGGGGGTTGATGTCCACAGCGCTGACCTGGGCATGTTGCGCCGCGCGCGCGATCAGCAAGGCACCGATGCCGCTGCCGCAGCCAATGTCCACCGCGTGTTCGACCCGTACCGGGCTGCGTTGTAGATGGTCATGGATGACCTGGGCGAAGCGATAGCTGTCGGGGCCGAAGAACACCGCATCAGCGGCCTCGGTCGGGTAGGCAGAGTGCACTAGCAGCAGATCATCGAGGCTGGACCAACGTACCCGGCTGCGCAGCAGGTCACCGTCCTCGTACAGCACGTGCGCGGTACTGAGCTGGTCCAGCTCATCGGCGCTGATCAATGTTGCTGGGAATGGGCGGCTCCAACCAAACACGTCACGCAGGTTGGCGGCCCGCTCTGCGCCGGCGCGGGCATTGTTGTAGCCATGGGTGGCTGGCGTCACACAGGTGAACCGGTAACCGTCAGCGCGCAGGCGCCGGCCGAGTTGAAGCAGGGCTTCATCGGCGCGGGTTTGTTGCGGGTCAAGCGTCATCAGTGCGGTCCCTCCTCGCCAAGGCCTGTAGCACGCAGGTACGCCCGAGTGGCGGCAAGCCCCTGCGGCAGGGCGTGCTGATTGCCTGCCATGCGCTCTATCAAGGTCTCGATATCAATCACTTCGTGGCGTTGTTCGCCATTGGGCTGCTGGTGCAAGGCAGCTTCCCAACTACCCGGCGGCACGCGGCGCACAGTGCTTTGCCAGTCGCCGGCAATCCAGTCATGCCACAACTGCTTTTCGTAGGCATTGAACACCCCGAACATCGGCGCGCCCGGGCCATCGATCAGCGACCACCAGCGGCTGTCGGCTGGGTTCTGCCCGCGTTTGATCCAACCCTGCGCCACGAGCGCTTGCAAGAATCCCGGTAGCGCCGAGGGTTCACTAAGCCATTGGTTGACCGTGCGCTGCTGCAGTCGGCAACGGTCAGCGTGCATGAACTGCCCGAACACGCGCTTGCGCTCCAACGCAGCCAGCAATTGGGCTTCAAGGTCGAAGGTGCTGATCAGCGTCGGCGTGTCAGTGCCTAGATCATTGAGGCGGTAGCCGTGCCTGACTCGGCGGTAGAACACCTCGGCATCCTGTGCCGGGCACAGTTGCTGAACCGCCTGAATGGCCTTGCTGGAATGGCCACTGGCAGCATTGTCGATCGTGACGTGGAGCTGGAAATAATGGCCGTCGATGCCCAGCTCAGCCAGTTCGTGGGTGGTGATGAGCAAATGTAGAGGCGGTTGCTCATAACCCAGGTTGTACCCAATGATTTCGGGCAGGAACCATTCCACACAGCTGCCCAGCGCCAATTGCACGGCCCCTTGCAAATAGCGCTCGTCCTCCAGAGGCAAGCCCTCCAGGCAGCCGAGCCTGCCCAGCAACCGCTGATAGATCAGCACATGATTGCAATGCGGATCGCCGTCGCCCAACTCCTCGAGGTAGGTGCGGATCAGGCCGTGGTAGCGCGGGTCTTGCCAGTGGCGCAGGGCCCCATGAAGCCAGGCGCCATCGACGACCTTGGTCGGTGCAACCTGTTGCAGGAACCACAATGCGTGGGCGCGGTTGGCAAAATACCGCCGAGGCGCGCCTTCACGGCGCTGGGCCAGGTAGGCGGCGTGTTCCGCTGCAACCTGTGCGGCGTGACGCGCGCTCCATGCCTGCAACTGATCAGGCGTGTCCGGCAGGTCATCGGCCATGGCGCTCGCCTTCGCAAACTGCTCAGCGAGCCACTGACGTGCAGTGGTGTAATCACCGGATAAAAACGCATGGTAGCGGCTGCTCAGCGGCTGTGCGGTTGGCGCCGGCGCCTTGGAGGGGTTGCTGCGCGTCAGAACCGTCATGCCTCGCTCCTTTGTCGACTATTGGCTCTGGCCTTCGCGTGGCATCGGCTCAGGGCCAGGTGCAGGTTGTGGCGCAGGCTTGTCATCGGGCTGCTGCATTTGCAGCGAAGGTTTGCTGTGGTCGGCATCCTCCGCCGCGTGATCGGAGTCACGATCGAAACAACCGCCGAGCAGCGTCAGGCTGCTCAAGGCAATGATGATGGCTGTGGTGCGCATGGGACGTCCTCTTTCTAACCAAACGCGGTGCCGAAGCGTCCGGCACCGCGCTCTCGTCACTTACGAGCGGCCGCCTTTCTGGCCCGACTCGCGGTCTTTGTGCATATCGGCATCCTTGCGGCCCGACTCACGGTCGTGGGCCATGCCTGAGCCTGAGGACTGCCCGCCCTTGCGGCCAGCTTCGGAGGCTTTTTGCCGGTCGTTGGCGAAGTTGCCGGGGTTCTTGGTGCCACCCTGGCCGCCCTGGCTGCCGGTGCGGCTGTTGTCTTTATTTGCCATGGTCTGAAACCTCATGTGACTTCTGGATGCACGGCAAGCGCCGTACATAGGTTCGGAGTTTGGCGATAGCGAGGGATTCGTTTTATTGCCGGGCGTTCGGACCGGCGGCGTTAAATAACCGGCGGTGATGTATTTTGCGCGCCAGCCGGTTGTGTGCCGTGGGCATCCAGCGTGCGCTGCCGCCGCCCCAGCCACCCACCGGTGAGGCCCCAGCCCAGGGCAATCGCTGCCCCAATCATCATGGCCAGTTGCGGATGGTCGCCCAGCACATCCAGTGCACGCTTGACCCACCCACTCAACGCATCGCCCCCTCGGTAAACCACGGTGTCGATGAAGTTCTTGGCTTTGTACTTGTCCTCGGCGGGCAACACCGTGAACAGCATCTCCCGCCCCGGCCGGACCAGGGCGTATTCGCCTGCGCGGCGAACCACCATCACCACCACGAACACCGCAAATGCCGGTGCCAGGGCCAGCCAGACGAAGCCTGCCGCCATCACCAACGGCACTGCCACCAGCAACACCCCTACCCCCATGCGTTTGGCCAGCCGACCGGTGATGAACACTTGGGTGAGGATGGCCAGGGCTTGAACCACTGTATCGATCAGGCCGAACACCTGCGTCTGGCGTGTACGGTCGGTGAAGGTTTCGCTGACGATTCGCGCCTGCTCGAAATACAAGAAAGTACTGACACTGGCCAACAGCACCACGAACAGGGCAATGCCCAAGAGGTACGGCGAACGCAGTACAGCCGTCGCACCGGCAAATGGGTTACCGCCCAGTGGCCGCGACGCGGGTTGTTGGTTCTGCACAGGCAGTGGTTGGCGATCCCGCCAGCGTTGCAGATAGACGGCGGAAGCGATGCTGCCCAGCAAGAACAAAGCGGCCAGCAACACCAGCCCGGCATGCCCCAGCGGGGCAACCAGCAGCGTACCCAGTACCGGTCCGCTCAGCCCACCCAGGCTGGCCCCCGCTGCCAGCAGCCCGAACAGGCGCTTGCTCTGCTCTGTGGAAAACAGATCGGTCAGCACGCTCCAGGCCAGTGAGATTGTCAGCAGGTTGAATACCGACAGCCAGATGTAAAAGGCCCGTGCGGTCCACAGGTCATCTGGCTGGCGAGCAAACAACATGGCAAACAGCAACAGGTTGGCCGTGAAGAAGCCGTAGGTCCAAGGCAGGATGTGCCGTCTGCGTACCCTGGAGGCCAGCCAGCCGAACAGCGGCAGGCAGGTGAGCGTAGCGATGAAGGTGCCGGTGAACAGCCATTGCAGGTTGTCGACACCTCCCGCCACGCCCATGGTCTCGCGCACCGGCCGCAGCATGAAATACCCGGTGAACAGCAGGTAGAACAGGGCCAGACCGCCGATCACGGCCGGGCCTTCGCCAGGCTGGATATTCAGCCCGTGGTCCAGGCGTTTGCGCCAGCCGGTCATGTTGTCAGGCAAACTGTTCGATCAGCGCTTTTTGCTGCGCGGGGGTGAACAACGGCTCATGGCCGGCCTTGAGCTGGTCGAGCTGGCGATCGGGGCGGCCAGTTGCCGGGATGACCGTGGTCACCGCCGGGTGGCTGAAGGCGAACTTGAGGAAAATCTGTGCCCAGCTGCTCACGCCCGCTTCTGCAGCCCAGGCAGGCAGTGGCTGGCCCTTGACCTTGGCAAACAGGCGACCATCATCGAACGCCCGGTTGATAAGCACTGCCACGCCCTTGTCCTGGCACAGCGGTAACAGTTCGTCTGCAGCGTTGGGCGCATTGACCGAATAGTTGATCTGGATGAAGTCCAGTGGTTCGGAGCGCACGATGCTGGCGACTTCGTCATGGCCGCTGTTCAGGTAATGCGTAATGCCTACGTAGCGGGTCTTGCCCTGCTGCTTGAGCTGGCGGGCATAGGGCAGTTGAGTCTTCCAGTCGCGCAGGTTGTGGATCTGCAGCAGGTCAACCTTGTCTGTGCGCAGGCTTTTGAGGGTGCCCGCCCATTGCGCTTCGGCGTCGGCCCGGCTGTCGGCGGCGATTTTGGTGGCGATGAAGCACTGCCGGTGCCAGCCGCCCTCCTCCAGCAACTGGCCAAGGATACGGTCTGCCCCGCCGTAGTTCGGCGATGTGTCGATGACTTTGCCGCCGCCTTCGAAAAACGCTTTCAGTACGGCCTTCAGTCGCTGGTAATCGGCCGAGCCGGCCTCGACCTCGAAACTGCCAGAGGTCCCCGCGCCAATGACCGGCAAGGCCTCGCCGGTGGACGGCACCTTGCGGGTCAGCAGCCCGGAGCGGGACTCAGCGCGTAACCAAGGGCTGGCAGCCAGCAGCCCCAAAGTCGCGCCGGCGCGTAGGACATCGCGACGTGCATACATGGCAAAGCTCCCGTCATAAGTCGGAAACTTCCAAGACTAGCCGCTCTACCCCGGCCTCGCAGATGATTCTGTTTCTGGATATTTGCTCAAGCCTTCAGCAGCAGGCTCAGATCCAGGTGTGCGTCGGTGATCGGCGGGCACCAGTAGTAACCCCCCGTCAGCGGGCGGCTGAAGCGGTACAGGCCGTCGATGATGCCATCTTCCAGCCCGCTCATGCGCCGCAGTTGCACTTCGAACGCATCGAAGCTTCGGCCCAGCGCGACAAAGGCCAGGCCCGCGCCACGGTGGTCGGCCCAGGAAACCGAGCGCCGCACCATGAAGGCTTCAGGTGCGAAGCTTTCCTGGGCCGTACGCTTGACGTGTGCCGACTCCGGCGCATCGTCCAGCTCCTCGTTATCGCTCAGCCGCCGGCCGATGATGTTGTCCTGGTCCGCCTGGGGCAGCGACTTGAAGTACTCCAGATCATGCTTCCACAACTGGAAAACCGCAAAACTGGAGCCTGCCAGGCCCGGCTGCTCGCCCGCGACGATGGCCGCGTCGACTGCGTCCTGGTCAACCGGGTTTTCGGTACCGTCCGCATAACCGGTCAGGTCGTGGCCGCCACGGTGCAGGAAGCCGTCGATGCTGTCGGCCAGGCGCAGAGCCGGTGCCAAGGCCTGCTCCAGCGCGTGGGCCTGCAGCAGCAGGTCACCACGTTCTTCGCCGCGCAACCACAGCCACAAGGCGTGCTGGGTGCTTGGGTTCTCCACCGCTGCATCCAGTTGGGGGAACGCGCGCAGCCCAGGCACTTCACGGCCCAAGGCCTTCGCCAAGGGGGCGCCTACGCCCATGATCAGGCGTTCGCCATCCACATGCGGCAGCAGCGCATCCAGTGCTGCAGGCAAACCCTCGGGGGCTTGCAGGGTGAAGAACAAGTGGCGGGCCTGGGTAGGCACCGGGGTGGCAAGCAGCCCTTGCTGGAACGGCATGACAGGCGAATCCTTGGTAAAAGCGCGAATGCTACTGCGCGCAGCGGCCGGTCGCAACGAGAGGTGCAGTCCCTTTGCCATCAGCCCATCAGGCGCTTCAGTAACAAAAGGTTACCAAGTGCTGGCCCATTGCAATTAGCTATCGATCAGGCCCGGCCTAGACTGGCTTGATCCCTTGCCCGAGTAGCCATCATGACCGCTTCGCCCTTGCTTACCGCCTTCCTGCCTTTGGCCCTGGGCATCATCATGCTAGGCCTTGGTTTGTCGCTGACAGTGGCCGACTTCGCGCGCGTGGTGAAATACCCCAAACCGGTGGTCATCGGCCTGGCCTGCCAAATTCTATTGCTGCCGCTGGCCTGTTTCCTGATTGCCAACGGTTTTGGGCTCGAAGCGGCCCTGGCCGTGGGCCTGATGCTGCTGGCCGCCTCCCCAGGAGGCACCACCGCCAATCTGTTCAGCCACCTGGCTCACGGTGACGTGGCCCTGAACATTACCCTTACGGCGGTCAACTCGCTGATCGCCATCCTGACCATGCCGCTGCTGGTCAACCTGTCACTGATATGGTTCATGGCGTCGGACCAGGCCATCCCGCTGCAATTTGCCAAGGTCATGCAGGTATTTGCCATCGTTCTGCTGCCAGTCGCCTTGGGCATGATGATCCGCCGCTGGGCGCCAGGCTTTGCCGCTCGCATGGAAAAACCCATGAAACTGGTGGCGGCGCTGTTCCTGGTCTTCACCATTGCGCTGGCCCTGGCCAAGGATTGGCAGACCGTGGTTGCCTACGCCCCGGTGGTCGGCCTGGCGGCACTGCTGTTCAACGTGATCAGCCTCGCCGTGGGCTACTGGGTGCCGCGCCTGTTGAGCATTCCCAAGCGCCAGGCCATAGCCATTGGCATGGAGATCGGCATCCATAACGGCACCCTGGCGATCGCCGTCGCCTTGAGCCCATCGCTGCTCAACAACGCCACCATGGCGGTGCCGGCGGCGCTCTATAGCTTGATCATGTTCTTCACGGCGGCGGGGTTTGGCTGGTGGGTGAGCCGTGGGCACCACACGGGGGAGGCCCAAGGCAAGGGCGAAACGGTGAATTGACGTCTCAGTTGCGCCGGCGACGGGCCCGTAACTGGCGTTTGAGCACCTTGAGGGGAGGTGCGTAGAAAAAGCCGAACGACACACTGCCTGTGCGCCCCTTTACCGCATGGTGCAGGCGATGGGCACGATCCAGGCGCTTGAGGTAGCGGTTGATCGGTCGCGGCTTGCGAGGCCAGTGCCGGTGGAAGAAGCCGTCGTGGGCCAGCACGTACAGTATTCCGTAACCCGCCACGCCGCCGCCCACCCACTGCAAGGGCGCATGGCCGGCCTTGCCCAGGGCCATCAAGACTGCTGCGATGATGCCCAGGGCCAGCAGATAAAAGTCGTTGGTCTCCAGCATGCCCAGATGGGGCTCATGGTGCGAACGGTGCAGCCACCAGCCCCAGCCATGCATGATGTACTTGTGGGCCAGCGTGCCGACACCTTCCATGGCCACCAGCGTGCCGATCAGCACAACGAAATTGAGCAGCATGTAACGGTCCGGGGGATGCCAAAGAATGGCGCAAGGGTAACGAGTAACGGCGGGTTTTTCCATTCGGCCGTGGCTTGCTGTAGGGCATTTCCTTATGAAGCCATTGTCATGTTATCGCCCTTGACCCTACACACACTGCGGCGTATGTTCGCCCCGCAATTTCGCATCCCTGAACAGGAGTCCTGCATTGGACAGTAGCCCCAGTCGCTTGCGACAGGCCCACACGGCGAGCTAGTCCGGCAGCTTCCTGCCACTGTCTCGCTATTGGCCAGACGGTGGATTTCTCAGCCTATACGGCTTGAGCCCTCCTCCTTCCTCCTCTCGTGGTCCTGCGCATTCCTGGTTTTTCAACCACGCCATTTGCGATGGCGTTAGAGCGGGCATGTGCCCGCGCAAGAGGTTCGCTATGGATTGGAAAGTATTTTTGCTGCGCGTAAGCATCGCCCTGCTGCTCGGTGCCCTGATCGGTGCCGAGCGCCAGCTGCGCCAGCGCCTGACCGGGCTGCGCACCAATGCGCTGGTCAGCACGGGTGCCTGCCTCTTCGTGCTGATCACCCAGGCGGTGCCGGGCATGGCCCCTACCGATGCGTCTCGGGTTGCCGCCTATGTGGTCTCGGGCATTGGCTTTCTGGGGGGCGGTGTGATCATGCGCGACGGTTTCACGGTGCGCGGGCTGAACACTGCCGCCACCCTGTGGTGCACGGCAGCTGTCGGCGTGCTGTGCAGCCTCGGCCTGCTGCTGGAGGCGGCCCTGGGTAGCCTGGTGGTGCTGTGTGCCAACATACTGCTGCGCGACATCGCCCAACGACTGGACGGCCAAGGCGTGGTGCCGGCCAGCGAGGCCGAACACCGTTTCGAGGTACGAGTGGTGTGCCGTGCCGAAGATGAAATTCAGGTACGCAGCCTGATGCTGCAAAGCCTGAGCGACCCGCAACTGCGCCTGCAGTCGCTGCACAGCGAAGACTTGCCCACCCCCGCGCGGCTGGAGGTGCGCGCAGAGTTGCTCGGTAACCCACAAGCACCGGCGCAGCTGGAGCGCCTGGTCAGCCGGGTAAGCCTGGAGAAAGGTGTCAGTTCGGTATGCTGGCAGCTACAGGCCTAATGACCGGCATTCATCGCCATGCCGCCAGCAACGACATAGCCATCGCGCCCTTGGCGTTTGGCCTGATACAACGCCCCGTCAGCCGCAGACATCAGGCTTTCGGGGCTGCTTGCATCCACTGCCGGGTGCCCTACGGCGATGCCGGCACTGGCAGATACGCGGCCTAGCGGGCTGCCGGCATGCTCGATCATCAGGCGGCGCAACAGTTGCAGGATGTCATCGACGACCTGTTCGGCGCCCTGTACATCGGTGTCAGGGAGCAAAAGCGTGAACTCCTCCCCGCCATAGCGCACCGCCAAGTCCGCCGGGCGCTTCAACACCTGCTGCAGCAAGTCGGCAAAGCGGCGCAAGCATTGATCCCCCGCAGGGTGGCCATAGCGGTCGTTGTACAGTTTGAAAAAATCCAGATCGACCATCACCAGCGCCACAGCCTGCCCCAGTCGCCGCGCCCGGCGGATTTCCGCATCAAGCACCGCGTCCAGCCTGCGGCGGTTGCCCAGGCCCGTCAGGCTGTCGGTCAGGGCCAGCGACCTGAGGGTCTGGTGGGCCTGGTACAGCGCCCTTTCGATAGCGATTCGCTCACGCAACTGGCGCAATACCACCCAGCCGAAGCCACTCAACCCCACCAGCAACAGCAGCAGGATCACGGCTGACTTGATGACGTCTTGCCGCCAGGGCGCAATGATCGACTCGCGCGACAAACCCGCCTCTACCACCAACGGGTATCGCGCCAAGGCGCGATAGGCGTACAGACGGGGCGTACCGTCAACGACCGCCACCGCTTCTACCAGCCCTTCGCTCGCATGAGGCAGGTGGTGGCGAAAGACTTCGCTGTTTGCCAGGCTGCGGCCGACGACGTCCTCCACAAACGGCCGGCGTACCAGGATCGTCCCGTCCCGCTTGGCCAGCACCAGAGCGCCCCGCTTGTCGATCTTGAAATCACCGTAGTAGCGCACGAACCAGTCCACCTTGATCGTGCCGAGCAGCACCCCGGCAAAGCTGCCATCGCGATTCTCCAGCCTGCGCGAGATTGGAATGATCAGGTCACCGGTGGAACGGCTACGTACCACCGAGCCTATATGCACGGCACGGTCGGTGTGGGTCTGGTGGTAAGCGAAGTAGTCACGGTCGGCATTGTTGGCCTTTGCCGGGATGGAAGCCTGGTCAGTGACGATCCACGTGCCATCCGGGCCGTACACGAACAAACCGTGCAGTTGCGGCATGATGGTTTTCTGTTGTGCCAACAGCGCGTGCAAGCGTGGGCGATCGAGATGATCGAAGCCATCTCCTTCAAGGCGCTCTGCCAGCACAGCGGTAATCGCGTCCACTTGGCGAATGGCGTCCTCGGCGTGCTGCGCCGTGGCCCTGGCCAGGTTGCTGACCGTGTTTTCGGCATTGACGAAAGCTTGCTTGTAATCGCGCCAGATCCGCCACCCTTCGATCGACACGAAGGTCAACATCACAACCGCCATGAACGACAGAACCAAGCGAAACAGCGCCACCGCGCGCACCTCGCTGGGTACGCTCAAGAGCCCGTCTTCGTCCTGTGTTCCGCCCGCCCTCATGGAAGTCCTTGCCTTGACGCGTTTGCCGTCTGTCACTATAGATCACTGCCGTTTGCGCGCACCCAACTCGATCCATGCCGGTGCATGGTCGCTGGGCTTGGGCTCGTTGCGCACCCACGCATCTACGCCGCCGGCCTTGAGGTGCGAGGCGATATCCGGGCTGAGCAACAGGTGATCGATACGCAAGCCAGCGTTGCGCGCCCAGTGGTTACGGAAGTAGTCCCAGAAGGTGTAGATGCGCTCGTCGGGGTACAGATGACGAATGGCATCGGTCCAGCCCTGCTCAAGCAACGCCTGGTAGCAATTGCGCGACTCGGGTTGGAGCAAGGCATCCTTGAGCCAGGATTTGGGGTTGTAGATATCGAAATCGGTCGGCACCACGTTGAAATCACCGGCCAGAACAGTCGGGTGGCCACTCCTGAGCAAGTCCCGCGCATGCTCGACCAGGCATTGGAACCAGCGCAGTTTGTAATCGAACTTCGGCCCCGGTTGCGGGTTGCCATTTGGCAGGTACAGGCAACCTATCAGCACACCCTGTACCGCGGCTTCCAGGTAGCGGCTCTGGTCGTCATTCTCCATGCCTGGCAGGCCGCGCCGGACCTCCAGCGGCTGGCTGTCGCGCGCCAGGATGGCCACCCCGTTCCACGAAGGCTGCCCCCTATACAGGCAGCCATAGCCTGCAGCTTCCAGGGCCTCGCGGGGAAACTTCGCGTCAGCTGCCTTGAGCTCCTGAAGGCAGGCGACATCTGGCTTTTCCCGCTCCAGCCATGCCAGCAGCGCCGGTAGCCGGCTGCCGATGCCGTTGATATTGAAGGTGGCGATGCGCAAGGGCTTCATGTGCCAGGGTCATCCACGTGGCTCTGCACCGCCGCCTGCAGCGCACCCACATGGGCCTCGTCTGCCAGGGCCTTGAGGGCCAACCAGTCATCCCAGTCGATGGCGCCGTCATCACGCAGCGCTTCGGCGGTGCGCAGTAATTCGTGATGGTAGGCATCCGGGGATTCGCGACGGTAACTGTCATCATCGTATTGCGCGTACCAAGCCTCAAGTTCGGGAATGCTGCGCTCTATGCTCATGCCCTGCTCCTTCGCGGCAACCTTTGAATGTGTGAGCGCTAGCACTGCGTATCGTTCAACCGTGGCGCCGCGGTGCTGGCTCGCCCAGACAAAAACCTGAAAAAAATTTAAACCTATGCCCACTTCCCCGGCTCAACCGTACGCGACACTGAGGTCGCGCCACCGATAGCAAGGAGTGAAACATGGGCAATCTGTTCATCAAGCGCGCAGGTTTGTCGCTGGTGCTGGGCATGGCGTCGCTGCAGGCACTGGCGGCTTCCTCCGATGACTTCGTCGATGCCGCTACCGAGGCTGGTATCGCCGAGGTGGTCACCGGCAATCTGGCTCTGGAAAAGAGCCAGAACCCTGACATCAAGACCTTCGCCCAGCATGTGGTCACCGATCACACCAAGGCCAACCAGAAGCTCGGCGACATCGCCCGCAAGCTGGACATCAGCGTGCCCGATGAGGCGGCGCTGACCGACAAAGTGAAGAAAATGATCCTTGAATGGCGCGAGGAGTCGTTCGACAAGTCCTACGTCAACAACCAGGTCGATGCCCACGAAAAAACCGTGGAGTTGTTCAAGAAAGAAGCCGCTTCGTCTGACAAACCAGAGCTGAAGGCTTTCGCCAGCGAAACCCTGCCAACGCTCGAGAAGCACCTGGAAGAGGCCAAGGCTCTTCAGGCCAAACATGGCAAGTGATCGGAGGACACACATGAGTAACGATACATTGCGCAGCGAAATCCTGACGCGCCTGCTGCACGCCCACCCACAGGGCTTGGGCAAGGAAGTGCTGGATAATTACCGTGGTGAAAATGCCGTTGCCGATGCGCTCAAGACGCTGCAGGAGCATGGGCTGATTCACGATGGCAGCGTAACGGTCGACAGCAACCAGCAGTTCAGCGTCAGCTATCCGATCAAGCTCTCGGCAGCGGGTGTCGAGGCGGCGAAGCGGGTGGAAGGCTGAGTCACCCTTCCAGCCTTTCAATGGTGCGTAGCGGGGGCTGGCTTTCCGCCCCCCGCAACGTACCCGTCACGGCCTGGCACCCTCGCGCAGCGCCTTCAGCGCCTCGTCGCGCCTGAGCAGTTCAGCTTCCAGGAACTGCAACTGCCTGCCCTGCTCCACACATTGCCCACGTTTTTCTTCCAGGGTTTGGCCTTGGGCCTGCAATTGCCTGCGCATCTCGTCACTGGCGCCCTGCGCTTGCGCCAGGATCGTGCGCAAGCCCTGAATCTGTGTATCACGCTGCTCCAGCAGTTCATCCAGCGCCTTGCGCTCGCTGCTGGCCTGGCGATGCTCGCCAAGCAGGCGCTCGTTGTCGCGGTGCAGGCGGGTCAGTTCATCCTGCTTGACGATCATGCCTTGTTGAAGCTGGCGCAGTTCGAGCTGCAACTGTTGCACCTGTGCCTCGTGGCGGCGCTGGTCCTGGTCACGCTGTTCGCGGCTGGCGCTGCGGTAATGCTCCAAGGCATCCCTGGCATGCTGATGCTTTTCTTCCAGCGAGCGCACCTGTTCGTCCTTGTCGGTTAAACGCAGCTGCAGTTCACCTAGCGCCTGGTTCAGGCTGGCCCCACGCAACTGCTCGGCTTGCAGCGTGCTCTGGGTGGCGCTGAGCCGCTCCGACTCGGCGGCCAGCGCCGCCGCCTGGATCTGCTGTTGCTGATGCGCTGCGGCCAAGGCCTCCTGCGCCAGTTTTAGCTGCCCTTGCAACTGCTCCTTTTGCTCGTTGTGAGCCGCTTCGATCTGCTCGATCCGCCCATCGGCCTCATCCTGCAGCTGTTCGGCCAACTGCGCCACCAGCTTGGCCAGCGTATCGCTCAGCGCTGGCGCGCCCTGAAGCGCCGCAGGTTTCTGGCCTTCCAGCTCTTTGAGATAACGGTGAATGGTGGTCTTCGAGCCCGTGTTGCCCAGTTCGATACGTACAGCATCGATGCTGGGGTACTCGCCCCGGGCAATCAGCACTTGCCTTGCCTGCTGCACTACCGCCTTGTTGATACCACCCCGGGCCATGTTTGCTCCTACGATTTCGTGTCATGGTACGTACCATGTATTTACGTACTGATTTTGGCTGTTCTGAGGCCACAACTCAAGCCATTTCTAAGGTTCAATAATCACGGCTTATCGCATGAGATGGCGGTATGAGCGGGATTCGAAGCGCCTGGCGTAGCACAAGCAGTACGAAAGGCCCTGAAAAGAGTTCTGGCCCATGCCTTGAAGTTGAATCGTGCTTGCGTCCACCATGGACAAAATGGCTACCCGCCCAATCAGCACCTACCCCGGCTCAAGATGAACATCGAAAACTACAAGGCAATCGCCGATAGCATTGCGCTGCTGCTCTTCCCCCACGCCGAAGTGATCGTCCACGAGGTACAGAGTCAGACGGTCGTCCACATCGCCAACAACTTTTCCAGGCGCAAGGTTGGCGATGACTCGGCACTGGACCTGGAGTTGGGCGACTTCCGCAACGCGGCCAAGCTCGGCCCTTACGAGAAGCTCAACTGGGATGGTCAAAAGATCCGTTCCATTACCACCGTGCTGTACAACCAGGACGGTGAAGCCCAGTACCTGCTCTGCATCAACCTGAACTTCTCTGTGCTGGAACAGGCACGTGAAGCGCTGGATGCATTTTTCCAGGTCAGCCGCCTGGTACCGCAGCCCGATGCGCTGTTCAAGGATGACTGGCAAGAACGGATCAATACCTTCCTGCACGCTTGGCTCAAGGCGCGCAATTTGTCCTTGCGTACGCTGAAGATGAAAGACAAGCGCACGTTGGTGGAGGCCCTGCATGCCGAAGGCGCATTCGAGGGGCGCAGCGGGGCGGACTATGTGGCCAATGTACTGAGCATGGGCCGGGCGACCGTTTACAAGTACCTCAAAGAACTGAGGGGCCAGCCCGCTGAATGAATGACTAGCACTTGTGCAGCGTGGATATTGGGTCTATCGTGGACGCACAGTCCATATATGAACGGTAGCCACAATGCCTGTCGATGCCCCCAACCTGTCTTCCCTGTATCAAGCGATCGCAGATGCACACCAGACACTTCGCCCTGAAGTGAGTGTCACCCCGCTCAACTTCAGCGCCGGGCTTTCGGCGATGACCGAATGCAGCGTGTATCTGAAATGCGAGCACCTGCAACACACAGGCTCGTTCAAGTTCCGCGGTGCCAGTAACAAGCTTCGCCTGCTACCCGCCGAGCAGCGCGCACTGGGCGTCATCACGGCCTCCTCTGGCAATCATGGGCAAGCGCTCGCGCTTGCCGGCAAGGTGATGGGGGTGCCGGTCACCGTCTACACCACCACTTCGGCGTCTGCTTACAAGCTGGGTGCAATTCGCGCGCTCGGTGCCGAAGTGGTCAGCCTGGATCTGGACCCTTTGGGCGTGGAGCTTGAAGCGGGGCGTCAAGCAGCCCTGCAGGGCAAGCCTTTTGTCTCGCCCTACAACGACCTTGAAGTGATCGCCGGCCAGGGCACCATCGCAATGGAGCTCTTTGAACAGGCACCGGACCTGGACGCCGTGTTCGTCGCAGTGGGCGGCGGCGGGATGATTTCGGGTATCGGCGCAGCACTGCGAGCGCTCAACCCAGGCATCGACATCATTGGCTGCTGGCCAGCGAATGCCCCTACCCTGCAGCGCTCGTTGGAAGCCGGGGAAATCATCGACATGCAAGAGCAGCAGACGATCTCCGACGGTACGGCCGGCGGGGTCGAGCCAGGCTGCGTGACTTTCCCGCTCTGCCAGGCGCTGCTGTCGCGTACCGTGCTGGTGAGCGAGGCAGAGATAAAGGCGGCGATGCGTGATGTGGCCGCACATGAGCGCTGGATCATCGAGGGTGCTGCCGGTGTCGCGGTGGCAGGCATGCAGAAGCTGGCCAAGTCATACCGCGGCAAGCGCGTCGCGGTCGTCATTTGCGGCCGCAACATCGTGCTGGATAAATTCCTCGAGGCCGTACGATGAACATTTTCAGCAAGCAACAGATCACCTCCCGGCTCGACGTGGAGCAGGCAGTGCAATGGCTGGAGCACGGTTTCATCGCCTTCTCCCAAGGCAAGGCCCAGGTGCCACCGGTACAGGCATTCACTTTTGCGCAGGCCAATGGCGACTGCTGCATCAAGGCTGCCTATATCGAGGGCAGCGACACGTTCACGGTCAAACTGTCGACTGGCTTTTACGACAATCCGTCAAAGGGCCTGCCAAGCAATGATGGCCTGATGCTGGTGGCCTCGGCCAGTACCGGGCAGCCTCTTGCCTTGTTGCAGGATGAGGGCTGGCTGACCTGCATCCGCACCGCGCTGGCCGGGCGTATCGTCGCCCGCCTGTTAGCACCTGCAAATGTGAGAGCGATCGGTATTCTGGGCACTGGCACCCAGGCGCGCATGCAGTTGCAGCAACTGGATGCAGTTACGTCCTGCCGCAGCGTAGTGGTGTGGGGGCGCAGTGATGGGGAACTGGCAGCCTACAAAACCTTTGCCGAAGCCCTGGGCTATGAAGTGCGGGTAACCCGTGACGCTGCAGAGGTTGCACACGCCGCCAACCTGATCGTCTGCACGACACCTTCCCGCGAGCCACTGCTGCAGCGTGAATGGGTGCAACCTGGCACCCATATCACCGCCGTTGGCGCCGATGCGCCGGGCAAGCAGGAGCTCGATCCTGCGCTGGTGGCATGTGCCGACCGTATCATCGTCGACTCCCTCTACCAGTGCAGCCAGTACGGCGAAGTCTCCCATGCGCTGAAGGCCGGCCTGATCGGCGAACAGCAACTGGCCGAGCTTGGTGCCCTACTCGAGGGCCGCGCCACCGGCCGTGAGCATGACGCCCAGATCACGCTCGCCGACCTGACCGGGGTGGCCGTGCAGGACGCCCAGATCGCAAGCTGCGTGTTGGCATCGCTCACCGCAGGTTGACGGGCGCAGCCGCGCCCGGTCGATCAAGGCTCTGTCACCCGGGCTTTGCCGGGGGCCGGTTTGAACGAGGGTTTCTTCTCCTGCACCACGATGTAGAACTCCTCGCCGTGCTTGACCGCGCCGTACAGCACCGCTTTTTCGATCAGCTCGCTGCCGCGCAGATGGCGCAGCATCATCGGGTCCTTGCGCAGGTCGCGGTACAGCGCCAGGCACAACAGCACCATCACCACCACAAATGGCAACGCCACGACAATGGTCAGGTTCTGCAGGCCGGTAAGCGCCTCCCCGGGGTTACCCGGGTCGCCCAACGCAAGCATGATGGCCGCGACTGTGCCAGTCAGTGCCCCCCAGAAAATCACTGTCGCACGCGAGGGTTGCGTGGTGCCGTGTTCGGATAAGGTACCCATCACGAGCGACGCCGCATCTGCCCCGGAGACGAAGAAGATCGCCACCAGGAGCATGACCAGCACCGAAGTCGCCGAGGCCCATGGGTAGCTGTCGAGCAACTGATACAGGGCATGGTTGCTGTTCACCGCACCGTCGATAAGGACGAAGCTGCCTTCGCGCAGGGCATCGATGCCGGCGCCGCCAAAAATGCTGAACCACACCAGGCTGACCAGCCCCGGCACCAGCAACACGCCGCTGACGAACTGGCGGATGCTGCGGCCGCGGCTGATGCGGGCGATGAACATACCCACAAAAGGTGTCCAGGAAATCCACCAGGCCCAGTAGAACACGGTCCAGCCGGCCAGCCAGGCGTCCATCGCATCCCCCCCACTGGCGCTGGTGCGCGCCATCATCTCGGGCAACATCTTGATGTAGACACCGATCGACGTGGGCAACAGGTTGAGCATCAACAGCGTCGGCCCCACCAGGAAGACGAACAGCGCCAGCGCCAATGCCAGCACCATATTGATATTGGACAGCCACTGAATCCCCTTGCCGATGCCAGACACGGCCGAAGCAACGAAGGCAATGGTGAGCAAGGTGATGATGGCGATGTAGAACAGCTTGCCGGGGTGCTCGATCCAGCCGTTGTATTCCAACCCACCGGCAATCTGCAAGGCGCCGAGCCCCAGCGAGGCCGCTGAACCGAACAGGGTGGCGAAGATCGCCATCATGTCGATCATGCGGCCGACAGGGCCGTTGGCATGCTTGCCGATCAGGGGCCGGAACGCGGTGGAAATCAACTGCGAACGGCCGCGGCGGAACGTGCCGTAGGCGATTGCCAGGCCGACGATGGCGTACATTGCCCAGGGGTGCAGCGACCAGTGAAACAGCGTGGTCGCCATCGCCACCTGCAGTGCTTCGTCCGATTGGCCTGCGGCAGTGCCGGGCGGTGGTGAAATGTAGTGCGACAGCGGCTCGGCGACCCCGAAGAACATCAGGCCGATGCCCATGCCCGCACTGAACATCATGGCAACCCAGGACACCGTGCGAAACTCCGGTGCTTCGCCATCGCGCCCCAGCGGGATTCTGCCGTAGCGGCTGGCGGCCAACCACAGCACGAAGATGACGAACACGGTGGAGGTCAGCACGAAGAACCAGCCAAAGTTGACGATGACCCAGGATTGCGCAGAGGTTGCGCTTGCAGCGAGGCTGGCCTGGTTGACGACACCCCAGGTGATGAAAGCGATTGCCAGCAGGCTGGTGACGCCGAACACCGCCCAGTCGAGCTTGCCTTCAAGGTGGCGGTCCTGCCTGGCCTCGGCAGTCTTGGACGGGTCGGTGACGCCTAGCGGCGGTGTTTCAACGTGCTCTTGCGTTGCCATCGATGGGCCCTTTTCAGTTTTGCTGCAGGCTTTTGTTGTTGTAATTGCTAGCGATGCCTGCGCAAAAACCGGGGGCGGCCGCGCTGGAGGCCCCGCGATTATCCTGTGAGCGAAACAGCAGCCCCTATTCCAGGACCGTCCTGGCCCATCCTCTGAACGACCAACCGGTCACATCGTGCAAACCCCGATGTAACCGGCACAGAACCTGAACGGGCTCAGGCAGCCACATCCAACCCCATTTGCCAGAAGTCCGCCTCCAGCCTCGACGCCTGGCCAAAAATCGCCGCCAGCTCCACGAACCGCTGCTCGGTCATGCTGCGTGCGGCCAGCTCATCGAGGTGCTTGCGTGCCGCAGAGGCCACGCTCTGGTAGCCCTCCCCGGCGTATTCGGCAATCCACTCTCGGTAAGGGTGAGCACTGAGGTCACCGATGTGCGCCGCGAGGGTGCGGCCGATCTCGGCATAGCCGATCACGCACGGTGCCAAGGCCACATGCAGTTCGAGCAGGTCGCCGGCAGCGCCGCAGTCGAGCACGTAACGGGTGTAGGCGACCGTGGCCTGGTGCTCCGGCGCGGCCTGGATATCGGCCTGCGACAAGCCCCAACGGGCGCACAGGCGCAAGTGCAGCTCGGTTTCGTCAAGGATTGCCGCCAGGCCAGCTTGTGCCGCGCGGATGTCGGCCGGCAGCCTGCTTTTATAAGCGGCAAGCGCCCAGGCACGGGCGAACTGGATGAGGAACAGGTAGTCCTGCACCAGGTAAGTCCGGAACGCTGCTTCGCTCAAGGTGCCCTCACCCATCTGCCGAACGAAATCGTGCTCCACATAGCTCGACCACTGGTGGGCGCTGGCCGCTTTCAGGCGCTCGAAGATATCCATGCTCAGGCCTCCTGGTCGTAGATGGCGTCGAAGAAGGCCAGTTCCAGCGCCACGGTGCGCTGGTAGAAGTCACTCGCCAGTGCCGGCTCCTGCGGGCCTACGCGGTCCAGTTCGGCCTGCAGGAAGGCGACAAAGTCTTGGAATGCCGCGTTGTCATGCAGGGTGATCCACTCGGCATGGACGAAGTTTTCCGGCAAGGGTTTCGGTGCCTTGAGCGCCCAGTCCAGGTACAGGCCTTCGGCAACGTTGAGCACTGCCAGCGCCGCCGCATAGGAGCGGGTCGCGGCGGCTTCGCGCATGATGGCCTTGAAACCTTGGGTCGGCAGCGTGTCCTTGGGTTCGGTGCGTTGCTGCGGGCTCACGTCCAGCGCCTGGAAAGCGCGCAGGAAATAGGTGTTTTCATCGCTGCTGATCATCCCGGCAAAGCGGCCGAACCGCAGGCGCGCCTCGAAGGTGTCGGCTGTGGCGATGGCGGCGCCGAGCAAGGTCAGGAAACTGTCGAGAAAACGGTGGTCCTGCACCAGGTAGCGGACCATGATCGGGTCCGCCACGCTACCGTTGCACAGTTCAGTGACGAAGCGGTGGCCGACTGCAGCCGACCAGGTCGGTTCGTTCTGGCGGCGTAAGGCGTGGGTGAAAGGTTCGTTCATGGTGCTGCCCTCCCTAGGGTGACAGCGAGGCCTTGACGGTGGCGCATGGGGCGGCCTCGCAATGAGGCCGGCAAAAAGGCAGGTCGGCAGTCCCATCCCTTCGCCGGCATGATCCGGATCAGGTTCTAAGGGTCACCGCGCTGCAGTGCCAGCGGTTTCTCAGCCCGTTGCCGGGCTCCCCTTGGTGGCGTGAAGGTATACAGCACCTCCGGTGCCTTTGTCACGGAGCAGATCACCCCGAGCAGCCCGCGACAGCCGCACCTTCAAGGGCCTTGGCAGCAAAAGAGACAGCGTAGAAGCAAATAGCCACCAGTCATTAGCCTGTCATCTTATTGTCGTATTTTCCGGCCTTCACCCAGGGTCGGGAATACCAGCCGTGATACGCCGTTTTCTCTCGTCAGCAGGCCTGCTGCGCCTATTGATCCTGATGCTCTGTGCCGCCACCCTCACCTTCCTTTGGGGGGTGCACTTCAGCCAGAAGGCCGCCGCGCGTCAGGATGCGCTGATGGCCAAGGCAGCCGAGCACCAGAACCTCGCCCGCATCGTCGCTGAGAGCCTGCGTCAGCTGGTTGATCGTGCCCAGGCCGTGGGCCGCGTCACTCAGGACGACATGAAGGCGCTACCCCAAGGCAGCCTGAGCCTGGCGCGGCTGCTTGCCGAGGACCCGGTGTTCAAACGCATGGGCCTGTACGACCGTAATGGCAAGTTGTTGTCAGCCAGTCACGTCAACGAAGTGGCGGCGCTGCCGGACGGCTGGCTGCAGCAGTTGAAACTGCATGTCGCGCACTACGGTTTCAAACCCTTCATGCCGCGTGTGGAACCGGGCCTCAGCCCTTCGGCCCTGCCCACCTGGCGCTTGCCCTTCCTCTTGCCGCTGACCAGCCTGCCAGGCCGGGAGATCGACAAGATCCTGGTGGTGCAGCTCGATATCGGCTACCTCGCGGTGCTGTTCCAGCACATTGACCTGGGCACCACCGGCCTCATGCGCCTGCTGCAGGACGACGGCCAGGAGCGCCTGCGTATCGACACCCGCGGCGTGGTCATGGCCGATGTCGATTTCGAACCCGGTTTGCCGGCATCTGCCAGCGAGTCGGGGCTGCTGATCCAATATGCATCCGGCCAGCCCTACCAGAGCCTGTACCGGCGCATCGACGAGCGCGGTTTCAGCATCATCGTCAGCCAGCGCATCGACGAAATCCTCGCCCCCACCGCCCTGGCGTATTCACGCCAGTTCTGGTTGAACTGGAGCATGACGGTGATGATCCTTGCCAGCCTGGTCTGGACCTTGCGTCTGCTGCACAAGCGTCAGGAGGCTTTCAGCGCCCTTGAGCATGCGCAACAGGTCAACCAGCAACTGATCGGGCGCCTGGAAGATGCGCACCGGCGCAGCAGCCACGCCGCCGCCACCGACCACCTTAGTGGGCTGCACAACCGTCGCCAGTTCGTCGAGGTGGCGGGCCTTGCGCTGACCCGCCAACGCGGCAAGCGCCGGCTGATGGCGATCCTGTTCATCGACATGGACCGCTTCAAGTCGATCAATGATTCGCTCGGGCACAAGATCGGCGACTTGCTGCTGCAAGCCGTGGCCGGGCGCATTCAGCGCCTGCTTGAGCAAGGTGACGAAGCCTCGCGCTTCGGCGGTGATGAGTTCGTGGTACTGCTGGCCGGCGAACGCAGTGAAGAACAGATCGATACCTGGGTGCGCGAACTGGTGCAGAAACTTTCGGCCACTTACTCCCTTGACGGCCAGGAGGTCAATACCAGCCCCAGTGTGGGCATCAGCATCTGCCCACGCGACGGCCAGGACATCGACAGCCTGATCCGCTGCGCCGACGCAGCCATGTATTCGGCCAAGCAGGCCGGGCGTGCCCAGTACCGTTTCTTCGACCCCTCGCTGAATCTTTCCGACATCCACGCCTTCACCCTTGAACAAGCCTTTGGCAGTGCCCTGGCCGAACGTCAGTTCATACTGCACTACCAACCGCAGATCCGCCTGGATACCCAACGCGTGCTGGGCTATGAAGCCTTGGTGCGCTGGGACCACCCAGAATTCGGCCTGCTCTACCCCGACCGCTTCATCGGCCTGGCCGAGCGTAGCGGTTTCATCATCGAGCTGGGCTGGGAAGTGCTGCGCCTGGCCTGCGAGGAGCTGGCACGTTGGGATCTGCAGGGCCGCGACAACCGCCTGGCGGTGAATGTATCGGCATTGCAGCTGCGCCAGGCCGACTTCAGCACCCGCCTGCTGGCCAAGTTGCAGCTGTACGGCATCAGCCCGCAGCGGCTGGAGCTGGAAATCACCGAAACCACCATTCTGGACCCGGAAGGCACGGCGGTTGAGCATCTGCACCGCCTGCGCGCGGCCGGCCTGGGCATCAGCCTCGACGACTTCGGGCGTGGCTACGCCGGCTTCGCCCACTTGCAGTCACTGCCGTTGAGCAAGCTCAAGATCGACCGGTCGCTGATCGCACCGCTGTGCAACAGCCACGACGACAGCCCGATCGTCTCCTCGACCATCATCCTGGCCAAGCGCCTGGGGCTGGAGGTAGTGGCCGAAGGGGTCGAAACGCGCGAGCAGGTGGTGTGCCTGAAACTTGCCGGCTGCGATATTGCCCAGGGCTACCACTTCAGCCGCCCCTTGTCGCCGGCGCAACTGCGTGAATACCCGCCCTTCAACGGCATCGAGGAAAAGCCATGCGTGCTCTGAAGCCTTGGGCGGGCGCACCCGTCAAAGAGCCGGGACAGACCAGACGTTAGGGTTTATTGTGGTGGCAACACACGCTGACACCACCCTCACATGACCGACATAGAGCGCTACGTCCGCGCCGCCACCCGTGACAACACCCGGCGCAGTTACCAGGCTGCCATCGAGCATTTCGAAGCCCACTGGGGCGGGTTCCTCCCGGCCACTGCCGACAGCATTGCCCGCTACCTGGCCGATCACGCCGGGCAGCATGCGGTCAGCACCCTGCGCCAACGCCTTGCGGCCCTCAGCCAATGGCACATCAGCCAAGGCTTCCCCGACCCGACCAAGGCCCCGCTGGTGCGCCAGGTGCTGCGCGGCATCCGCACCTTGCACCCGACACCGCCGAAACAGGCCGCCCCGCTGCTGTTGCAGCACCTGCAAACGGCTGTCGAGCATTTTGAACAAGAGGCCAGGCTGGCCCGCGAGCAGCATGACCTGCCAGCACTGCGCCGCGCCCGGCGTGACACTGCACTGTTGCTGCTGGGCTTCTGGCGTGGGTTTCGCGGTGACGAACTGGCGCGCCTGCGGGTGGAGCACATCCAGGCCGAGGCCGGCGTGGGTATCAGCCTGTTCCTGCCACGCAGCAAAGGTGACCGTGAAGCGCTAGGCGTACAACACCGCACCCCGGCCCTGAAGGCGCTGTGCCCTGTCGCAGCCTACCTGCAGTGGCTCGAAGTGGCGGGCATCGCCCACGGCCCGGTGTTTCGCAAGCTCGACCGCTGGGGCAACCTGGGCGACACAGCGCTCAACAGCAACAGCCTGGTCGGCCTGTTGCGGCGCATGCTCGAACGGGCCGGCGTGCCGGCGGCGCTGTACACCGGCCATTCCCTGCGCCGTGGTTTTGCCACCTGGGCCACGGCCAACGGCTGGGAGCTGAAGTCACTGATGAGTTACGTGGGCTGGAAGGATGCCAAATCGGCGTTGCGCTATATCGACTCGGGCCAGCGTTTTGGCGAACTGGCCGTATTACCGGCCAGCCAGGGGCAAGCGCTCATTCCGTGAACGTGTAGCGGGCAACACCGCCCACTTCCGGGCGAATCGCATACAGGTCGCCAGCGTCCGGGTAATGCCGCAGCTCGGTCGGCGACATGCCGACCCGGGCCGTGGTGATGTACAGCGTGCTCATGCCTTCGCCACCGAAACAGCAACTGGTCGGGCGCGGCACTGGCATCACCACCTGTTCGGTCAAATGGCCGTCGCGGTCATAGCGCAGCAGGCAACTGCCATTGAACTGACACACCCACAACCCACCTTCACGATCCAGCGCGATGCCGTCAGGGCGCCCCAGTTCGGCAGGCGTCTCGGCAAACAGGCTGACCTGCTCCAGCCGCCCTTCGGGCAGATACTCGGCGCGGTAGATCGAGCGAGCAGCGGAGTCGACGAAGAAAACGGTATTGCCATCGGCGGACCAGGTAATGCCATTGGGCAACGCCATGCCGTCATGGATCACCACATCGTGCAGTTCCCCGTCAAAGCGCAGCAGCGCGCCGGTCTTGCCGCTCGGGCCCTCGTCCATCAGCCCGGTGACAAAGCGCCCTTGCGGGTCGCAGGCGCCGTCGTTGAAGCGGTAGCTCGGGCGGTGATGCACAGGCGCCGAGTACTGGCGCACCTTGCAAGACGACATATCCAGAATGGCAACGCTGGCATCTTCGGTGAATATCAGGTTGCCTTGGTCGGTCAGTGCCAAGGCACCGATACGGGCAGCGGATTCATAGAGGGTCTCGACTTCGCCATCCGGTAGCAGCCGGTGAATCCGCCCGCCGGTGATATCGACGAAATACAACGCGCCGGTGCGCGCATCCCACACAGGGCTCTCTCCCAGGTCGGCCCGGGTGTTGGCGACCTTGGTCGGCACATAGTGGCATTCCTTGATGAGGCTCCAGCGTTCGGCCACTTCGCCCAGGCTGGAAGCCTCGACGCGCGCCAGGTCACGCGGGTAGCTCACGCCGCTGTTCTCGCTGAAACGCGTGGCGGTGAACTGGCCATTGCTGGCCCGCAGGATGTACCCGGTATCCCGGCAAAGCGGGCTGGCCAGGTACAGAACGCCCGGTGTCACCCATTGCGGCTTGAGTTCTTCCGGTGGCTGGGTCACGCCCCACATCCTGGTTTTGGCCACCGGCGAGACCGCATTGACCAGGATGCCGTGTTCCAGCCCTTCCATGCTCAATGCGTTCATGATGCCCACCTGGGCCATCTTGCCCGCCGAGTAGGCGACCAGGCCTGGCTGGGCATAGCGCTGATACATGGCGCGGTCCGAGGTGGTGAGCACTATGCGTGGTGCTTCGGCTTGCTTGAGGTGCTTCCAGGCATGCTTGGCCAGCCAGACCGGGGCGTGCACGCTGATGCCCAGGGCGCGATCGAGAAACGCCTGCTCCTGGGTCTCGATGCCTTGATAATCGACCCAACCGGCGTTGTGAATAAGGATATCCAGCGCGCCGAAATGCGCGATGGCCAGTTCCACCAGTTCGCGGCAATCGTCTTCGTTTTCCAGGTGGCCGGCATGAGCGACCACCTCGAAACCCTGCCCCCGCAGCGTTTCGAGCGCGACGCTGACCGCCGCCGGGTTCTGCCCTTCACCTGAGCGGTCAGTGCCCAGGTCGCTGATGACTACCCGCGCTCCCCGCGCGGCCAGCGCCATGGCGTAATCCAGGCCCAGGCCCTGGGCGGCACCGGTGACGATGGCGACTTTATCTTTGAATGGGTCTGTGCTTGGCATTGTAGCGCCCTTCCGATTCTCCTTTTTTACGATAACAATAAAAAAATCAATGACTTAATATTAAAAGCATGCAACTTTGATATCTGCTGGATATCACCTGAGACCTGCCATCTTCCGATACACCCCGACCTGCAACCTCAGGCCCCCGGATCAGCCGTTTGCAGCAGAGGCTTTGTCGCCGCGATGCCACGCACTATCATGGCCGCCTTGCAGGGTCGGCCGCCGGTGAACGCTTTCCCGGCCCCCGTTCGACTCGATGAAGGAACGTAGAATGATCGAGACACGTTTGCTCAGGCAGTTCATTGCCGTGGCCGAGGAGCTGCACTTTCACAAGGCAGCCATCCGCCTGCACATGGCACAGCCGCCCCTGAGCCAGGCGATCAACCGACTCGAAGAGAAGCTGGGCTTCAGCCTGTTCCTGCGCAACAAGCGCGGGGTCAAGCTCACCGCCGCAGGCATGGCCTTCCTGGAAACCGCCTACCGTACCCTCAAGGAGCTGGAGCAAGGCATCGAATACGCCCGTAACGTGTCCGAGGGCATCTGCGGCAAGCTGACCATCACCGCCATCTCCATCGCTTACTACGAGTCGCTGCTCAATACCCTGAAGAAATTTCGCGAAACCTACCCGAACGTGCGGCTTACCATTCGCGAAATGCCGTCAGCCTCCCAGGCCAAGGCGTTGATGGCCGGTGAAGCGGACATCGGTTTCATGCGCAAGCTGCCGATGCCCCCAGACACCATCGAATCCAGATTGCTGCTCAATGAGCAGATCGTCATGGCGCTGCCCGCCAGCCACGCCAAGGTGCATCAGCCTGTGGTCGACCTGCGCGATTTTGCCGAAGAGGATTTCGTCTTCACCCCGCAAGCGCTTGGCAGCGGCTACCACAGCCAGCTGATCGCGCTGTGCGAATCGGCCGGTTTCTACCCTAAAGTGGTGCAGGAAGCGGCGCAGATCCACACCCTGATCGGGCTGGTGGCGTGCGGCTTCGGGGTTGCCCTGGTGCCTGAATCGATCGCTTACTCGACGCTGCGCGAGCGCGTGCAGTTTCGCCCTATCCGGCCGATCAAGGACCAGCCCACGCCGACCATGGGGCTGTACATGAACTGGAACATCCAGAACGCCTCCCCAGCCTTGGGCAGTTTCATATCGATGCTCGACCTGGGGGCCCCTCGTCGATTCGTCGACACCATCCAGCAACCGTTCATTCTGGATGGCAGCGACAAGCGCGAATCACACCGCTAAGCGGTATTCGCGCAGCCAGGCATCCAGTGCCAGAGCGGTCTCAAGGTTGTTACGGCGCAACTGTGAGTTGAAATAGCCCTCGGGCTGATGCAGCTCAGCGCCCAGTCGACCATGGTCGATCACCTGGAACACCGGGCTGTCCGCCCGCCCAAGCAGGCGCCTGGCCCGCTCACGCAGGAACCGTTCGTAACCCAGGTTGGCCGATGTCGGATAAGGGCTCTTGCGCCGCTGTAGCACGGCCGGTGGCAGGATATCGACGCAGGCCAGCTTGAGCAGCCACTTCTCCACACCGTCTTTACCTTTGATCGACCACGGGACGTTGTAAACGTACTCGACCAACTCATGGTCGGTGAACGGAACACGCACCTCCAGGCTGGCGGCCATGCTCAGGCGGTCCTTGCGGTCGAGCAGTATCGGCAGCCAGCGTTGCAGGTGCATGTGGCAGATCTCACGCATGCGCCGCTCTTGCGGGCTGTCGCCGGGCAAGTGCTCGACGCTGTCCAGCGCCTGGTGATAGCACCCGTCCTGGTAACTGGCAAAGTCGCACAGCCGGTTGAAGTCCGGGTTGATCAGCTCAGGCTGCAGCAGCTGCATGCGCGAGAGCCAAGGGAAGCGCTGCGCCGCCAGTGCCTGCGGGTCGCGGAACCAGGCGTAGCCGCCAAACACTTCGTCTGCTGCCTCCCCGGAAATGGCCACTGTCGAATGGCGGCCGATGGCCTTGAACAGCAGGTACAACGAGGTATCCACATCGCCAAAGGTGGCCGCCGAATCATTGGCCCGGTACACCGCGCTGCGCGCAGGCTCGGCCACCAGTTCGCCGTTGTCGATGAGGATGGTCTGGTGATGGCTGCCAATGTGTTCGGCAGCTGCCAGCGCATAGGGCTGATCGCGCTCCGGGCGAAAGCTGTCGCTCTGGAACTGCTCGGCCTGGCCAACGAAATCCACCGAGAACGAATTGACCCTGCCGCCCTGCGCTGCCGTCAGGCGCTGTTGCGCCATGGCCGTGAGGATGGTCGAGTCCAGCCCCCCGGAGAGCAGCGAACAGACCGGCACATCGGCATGCAACTGCTCGCCCAGCGCTTTGCCGAGCAGCGCGCGGGTGCGCGCCACAGTGCCGGGCAGGTCATCCTGGTGTTCGCGGCGCTGCAACTGCCAATAGCGGCTGAGTTTGGCGCGCCCGTTGGGCCGCCAGGACAGGCGATGCCCTGGCGGCAGTTCGCTGACCCCGCGCAAGGCCGTACGCGCCGTGCCGCGAGAGAGGCTCAGCGCGTCCACCAGGCCGACCACATCGAGCGCACTGGCGAACGCTGGGTGCGCCAGGATTGCCTTGATTTCCGAACCGAACAGCAGCCCCTGCTGGTGGTGGGCGTAGTACAGCGGCTTGACCCCCAACCGGTCACGCACCAGCAAAAAGTGGCCGTCGCGCCCGTCGAACACCGCGAAGGCGAACATACCGCTCAGGTGCTCACAGCAGTGTTCGCCCCATTCCAGATAAGCGTGCAACACCACTTCGGTGTCGCTGCGCGTCTGGAACTGGTGGCCCGCCAGGCGCAGACGCTCACGCAGCGCGTCGTGGTTGTAGACCTCGCCGGTGTAGATCAGCGCGACTTCCTCGCCACTGGCGCAGCGGTAAGTCATCGGCTGCACGCCGCCGCTGAGGTCGATGATCGCCAGCCGCCGATGGCCCAGCAGGGCATTGCGATGCCGCCAGCTGCCACTGGCATCCGGCCCGCGCAGTGCCAGGGTATCGGTCATGGCGTCGATGATCTCGCCGGCCTGGCTCAGGTTGCGAGTGTAGTCCACCCAGCCTGTGATTCCGCACATGCTGTGCTCCTTACACGTGAAGACGACGGGTTGGCAGCAGGCCGGTCAGGGCCTGCAGGCGCTTGGCGATATCCAGCAACTGGCGCTCGCTGTCACGCCGGCCCATGATCTGCACGGCCAGCGGTGCCTTGCCGTCGGCACTCAGGCAGATCGGCACGGTAATGGCCGGCAGGCCGCTGAAACTGGCCAGCGGAGTGAAGCTGATTTTCTGCTCATAGCCTTCGTCCGCGGGCGAAGGGATGGTCGAATCGCCTGGCTGCGGGTTGCGCCGGTCGAAGGGTCGGTTTGGGTCCATGGGGAATACCACGAAGTCCACTTGGGCCTCGTTGAACCAGGCGTCGATACCGGCGCGGACGTTGTCCATGCGCTGGTGGATGCGCCGGTAGTCAGCATCGCTCACGCCCTCACCCACCTTCAGGGCGCTGAGCGTGGACCAGTGCAGCTCGCAGTCGAAGCGCCGTGCCCAGGCAGCCGAGGCCAGCCACGCATCACGCGCGCACAGCTGCCAGGCGTCGCCACGGCAGGCCCACAGGTCCGGCATGGCAACCTCACCGGGCGTCATGCCCAGGTCTGCCAGCGCGTTGCGCGCCTGGCCCAGCATGTCGAGCATGGCCGCGCTGGTCAGCGCCGGGTCCAGCGCATGCTCCAGCATGGCGACCCGATAGCGCTCTTTGAGTGGCTGTTGCTCGCCGAGCAGCGGCTCCAGCCCCAGCAACGGGAACAGCAGGCCAAGATCGTCGGCGCTGCGGGCCACCCACCCCAGCGCGTCCATACGCGGTGACAGCGGAAACACGCCGGCCAGGCTCTCCGGCTTCTGGGTCATGCGCAGGCCGACCATGCCGCAGTGCGAGGCCGGCCAGCGTACCGAGCCGAGCACATCGGTGCCCAACGAGATATCGCACAGCCCCGCTGCCACCGACACGGCCGAACCGGTGCTGGAGCCAGACGGATCGATGCTCGGGAAGCGCGGGTTGCGGCAGCCTGCGCCGAAGGCAATGTTCAGCTCGGTAGTGGCGACCTTACAGGTCAGGGCAATGCGCGGGTCGAGAAAAGCCAGCGCCTCGGCGCTGCGCTGGGGGTAGTGGCGGTAGCTGCGCAGGCCCAGGCGGGTCGGCAAACCTTGCACATCGACGGTGTCCTTCACCCCAAGGCGGTACCACGGTGCCTCGACCTCGCGGGTGCTGGTCAGGCAACGGTAGTGGCTGTCGGCATGCACGCGCCAGTGTGCGTACTGCTGCGCCCAGTCCGCGGCAAGCTCGGGGTTGCGCTGCAGCAATTCATGGCGTTTGCGCAGGCTCAATCCCAGGTATTCGGGCTGCTCACGTCCGCGGGTGGCGTCGGCGCCGCAGTTGCTCAGGTAGTGGGCGATGGCGTCTTGGGTGTCAACGTGGTTCATGGGTGCATTCCTTGACTGAGGTAGAAGCCGCCCACGGCAGAGGCTTGCCGGTGGCGGACAAAGGCAGATCGGTGACACGGCGTACCGCAACCGGCCATGGATGGCCCGGCGGTAATTGGCGCAAAGCCTCCCGCACCGCGTGCTCGGTGAGGGTCTCGCCGCTGTACAGCACCTCGAACGCTTCGCCGCGCAAGGCATCGGCCACGGCAACGCAGGCTAGCGTCGGGCAGTCCAGGCGCTGGGCGAGATCACTGGCCAGGCGGGCCAGATCGACACGCAGGCCATTGACCTTGATCAGGCTGCTGGCCCGCCCCAACCATTGGAAGCGCTGTGCGTCCAGCACCCGTACCAGGTCATCGCAACGGTGCGTCGCGGCAGCGCGTGCCTGGCCCGGCTGGCGGGCGATGCGCGGGCTGGCCACGTTCAGCGCACAGGGCTGGCCAGGGGGGCTGAGCAGTGTCACATCGTCCAGCAGCGTCCAGGGCTGCTCAGCGTCACTGTGCGCATCCAGCTCGCGGTAAGCCATGGCCCCGGTTTCGGTGGAACCGAGCAGTTCGATGAAACGTACCTGGGGCCCGGCATGGCGCTGCACCGTGGCCATGGCACCAGCGGGCAGCAGCGAGGCGCTGTGCACCACCAGTACCTGACGCCGGGTGCTCAGCCGGGCCAGCAGCGCCGGCAGCACGCGCCAGGTACTGGCAATGGCCAGAATCACGCACGGCCCGTCACCCTCGAGCGCTGGCAGGCGCTGCTGCTCCAGCGAACAGGCGTGCAACCGCGCATGCAAAACCCGCGCACCGACCTCGCCAAGGATCATGCCGTAGCTGTGGCAGGCCGGCGCGAACGAGAAAATCTCCCGTGCATCAGGCGCCCAGCGGCCGAGGATCAAGGCCGCTTCGCACGCCATCTGCGCCTGGCTGCGCAGCCATTGCCGGGGCGCACCCGTTGAGCCGGAGGTGGTGAACAGATGCTCGGCGTTCACTTGGCGGCCTGCAGGGTCAGTTGATCTTCCAGTTTTTGCCCGACGAAGCGTTCCATCTTTTCCAGGGTTTCGAACCAGAAGCGCACATCGTCGCTGAGGTAGTCCACTTCGATGTCGAAGCAGCCTTCGATGGCGGTGATCACTTCAACAGCCATGAGGCTGTCGAAGCGTTCACCAAGAAAGTCACGAAAGCTGTCGCGCTTGTCGATCGCGTCGACGTGCTCGCCAAGCAACTGGCCGAGGGTTTGGCGGATACGCTGTTCAATGCTGAGGTCGTTCACGAGCCGGTCTTTCCTTGTTGGTGGGCAGCGTTGGTCAATTCCGCTCCGGCACTGAAGAACACGTGCTCGGGCAGGATCGGATCGAAATGCAGGTAAATGAAGGCTTTGGGGTACTGCGTGCGCAGGCAGCCGTGCAGCCCTTCAGCCAGCGCCTGGTGGGCGTGACGATCGCGGGCCTGCGACAGGGTGATGCGCACATGGAACTGCGCCGGTGCGCCGTCGCGGTCGGCAACCGGCATCGGCATGCCGGCACTGAACACACTGGCCTCAGGTAATGGGTTGAAGAACACCATGCAATGCGCAGTGTCAGCGCCCAGTTGCTTGAGCTGGCGGGTAAAGGCCAGTGCCAGGCGCTTGCGCTCCAAGGGTTGCAGCGGTGCACAGCTAACAGTGAGGGTGGGCATGGCGGCTCCTTACGACAACTGCAAGCTGGGCAGCTGTTGGCGCAGGCCTTGGGCAAAGGCGTCGAGCAGGCGGCCCAGGCAAATGGACAGCGCGTCCACCCCTTGCAGGAACAAGGGCGACCAGGCGTGGCCGGCGTCGCCGTGCACCTTGTCGAGGAAAAAGCGCAGGTGGGCAAGGTCCACCGGCAGGCCCAGTTCGGCAGCCAGGGCCACCGCCTGGTAGGTACTGAGCAGGTCAGGTATGCGCTGCCCCTGGTTGGCGAAGCCCCCCTGGCGCACTTTGTGCGCAGCCAGTAACGCGGCGGCCGCCTCAGTGACGTCGTTGCCGGTGTGGGCCAGGCAGGCCAGGGCCTGCAACCCGGCGCGCAGTGACACTTCGCCCCGCGGGAACGATGCGTAGCCATGGGCTTGCCGGCAGCTGCCGACGAAGCGTTCGATGGCCGCGAGGTCCACGCCGTTGTCATCGCCCAACTGCCGCACGATCGACACGGCCGATGCGGTGGACACCATGTCCGAGCCGCGCCCCTCCCAGAACCCGAAGCCGCCGTCAGGGTTCTGCAGCGAGGCCAGCCAGCGGCCGATCGCCTGGCGAGGCCCGGGCTGGCCACTGAAGGCGCCCGCTGCAAGGCCCCAGTTGGTGCACCGCACCTCGGCACCGCGGCCTGGCATGTACATGATCCCGGCTTCGTTGGGCATCTGGCAGCCTTCGATCCAGCGCAGGGCTGCATCGCGCTGCTGCGGGGCCAGGCGATCGCCCAGCACAGCGGCCGCAGTGGTCAGCACGTCGGCGGCGGTGTCGGCGCGGCGATACGAATAACCGCCTTGGGGCATGCACAACGTGGCGATGAATGCAGCCACGTCATCGGCCAGGTGCGCCAGCGGCTCGCCCAGTGCCTTGAGTGAACCCACTGCGCAGAATGCCGCCCAGACGTCCTCACCGTCATAACCGGCCCAGCGTACGAACGCACCGGTCGGGCCGCGCAAGGCATCGATCCACTCGGCGCAGCGCTGACGGCCCAGCGGTTGCGCCTGCAATGCAGCAAGGCTGGCGGTGGCGCGATACGTCGCCCACAGGCATGGCACAGCCGCCGCTTCGCTGAAGCGAAAGCCGCCACACTCCAGCTGCTGCGCCTGCAGCCAGCCGATCAAGCGTGGCACGTCCCATTGCGGCGCCGGCAAGCCTTGGCGCGCCAACGCTCGCGCAGCCATCACGCCGTAGAAACAGGCACGGGTGTCGGCGAGGTTGCGTCGGGCGAAATCCGCCGACCAGCTCAGGCCACCATTGGCGCACTGCAACCCTTCGAGCCATTCATACAGGGGCGCGGGGTCCGCTACCTGGCCCTTGCACACTTCGATCAGGGTGCGCAGCGCGTAGTGGCTGGCCCACACGTCCGCCGTCTGCCCCGGGCACATGGCATAGGCGTTTCCATCGAACAGGGTAGTGATCCAGGCGGCTGTCTCGTCGCTCTTTTCAACCGCAACGCCCAGGTCGTGCAGGGTTTCGGTGCAGTAAAACGTCGCCCAGGCATCGGACGGCATCCCCTTGCTCCAGGCAAAGCCGCCATCGCGGTTACGCCGAGACAGGATGTAGGCCTGCAATACCGGTGCATCGGCTTGCTCAAGGCGCTCGACCCAGGCCAGGCTGCGGATGGCCGCATAGGTGCACCACAAATCCGCCTGGCCGTTGCCCAGGCCCTGCCCCGCAGGGAAGCGTGGCGGCGTCATTGCTGGCCACCGACGTAGCGCAGGTTGGTTTTCTTCCAGCTCTTTTGCGACCCGCCACTCTTGTTCAGCGCCGACAGGTTGTTGACGAACAGTACACGGCTCCAGCGCACCCCCATGTGCTGCTCGGAGCGCTCCAGCAGATGCGCTTGCAGGCGCGCTTCCTGGCGGGTGTCCCAGACCACGTCACGTTCGAGGATCAGCGCGGCGCTGTCAGCCTGGCGGTCCACTTCGATAACATACCCGGTGGCATCGCAACTGCCGTAGACCACCTCCTCGACCGCGCGGATTTCAAGGCCTACCCCCGCCACCCGGACGCTGTCGCTGTCACGCCCGTTGACCTGCAGTGTCGGGCTGATCCGGCCTGGCGTCCAAGGCGAGGTGATAGTCACGCTGTCACCGGTGTCCAGACGCAACAGCGGCCGCGCATAGAGGTTCAGCGGCGTAACCACCAGGCGGCCCGTGAGGCCCTCGGCCGGGGTCACCAGCTTGCCGTCGGGCAACAGCAGCTCGAAATGATTGCTCGCCGTGGCCAGGCGCATCTGCAGGTCTTCGCCCACTGCGGCCAGGGTGCCTGTTTCGGTACTGCCGTAGCTGGCATCGAACACATCGCATTGCCACCAACGCGCCAGGCGTTCACGGAACGGCTGGGTGTTGACCTCGCCAAGCAACATGATCGAGCGCACCGACCCGGCGAAGCTGTGCAGCATTTCGCGCTGTTTCAGGTAGCGGGTCAGTTGCACCAAGACACCCGGCGCGATGAACAGCACCGTAGGCCGATACGTGTCGAAGGTCTTGCACACGCGCTCCCAGTCGGTAATACCGGTGGTAAAGGGATAGAGGCGCACGTGGGAAACGTCCAGGTACTCGCAGACATTGGCGATCAGGTCACCTACCGGCACGATGTCCGATGGCATCAGGTTGGCCACCCGAGCCCCCGGGCGCAGCACTGTCCGCCAATGGCTGGCGACGCTGACGGCGTTCCAGATGATGTCCTCTTTCACACGCGGGGTTGGTGTCGGCTCGCCAGTGGTGCCGGTGGTCGCGTAATACTTGGCCGCATCACCGAGTTCTACGGTGCAGAACTTGAGCGGTTGGTCTTTGAGCAATGCCTTGGCGGTCACAGGCAACTGCTGGAAGGCCGTTGCACTGTAAGGACCTATGTTTGCGTAATGGGCGCTGTGTTGTGCTCGCGTCCAAACTGCTTGCAACTTGCGTTCATAAAATGCGGCGTCGGGCACCTGCCCCGCTTGCAGCTGAAGCTCGCGTTCCGCGGCCTGCAGCACGCCGTAATCCTGGTCGCTATGAACTAACATCGACTCGCCCTCTCGAATGAACAGCGCAGAGAATTGGCGAGCGTCCGGCTCAAGTAAAATACTTATTTGAAACCGCCGGTGATAGGCGCGGGGTATTATTCAGCAACTTCAGCAGGTAAAACCTGATCATTAAGTGCGCTTTTTCCGAACGCATTTCCCTCATCGCGCCGTGGATCCGGCGGGATATCAGATAAAGATGTTTTTGGTATTTCCCAAAGGGTGTCCGGCTGCAGCACTATCGCCACGCAGCCAGGCAGGCTGTCGAGCAGGTGAGGTATTTAGGGCATGCCAAGGGCTTTATCCGCATCTTTGCGATCGTGCGCCGCCCACGCGGCGCATCGCCATATTTGCCGCAGAGGCTTCAACGCCCTTGGGCGCACCGCCATACCCGCGCGATATCGTTTGCCCGGGCCTGCAACAAGTGCGCGGCGTCGGCGCACGCCTGCTCCAGGGTCATCGGCCCGCTGGCCAGGGCAAAGGCCGCATCGATGCCATGCGCATACAACTGCTGATAGCCGTCGCCCAACGTGCCCGCCAGCACCACCACCGGCACCCCGTGGCGCTTGGCGACCCGGGCCACGCCCATCGGGGTCTTGCCCCGCAGGGTCTGGGCATCGAAGCGGCCCTCACCTGTGATCACAAGGTCGGCGCCTTGTACCAGCGCATCGAGGCCGGCCAGCTCCGCGACCACTTCCACGCCTGGGCGGAACTGCGCCTGCATGAAGGCCTTGGCAGCGAAGCCCATGCCGCCGGCCGCGCCACATCCTGGCAGTGCTCTCACGTCTTGACCGAGCAGCTGCGCACAATGGTCGGCAAAGTGGCTCAGCGCTTTGTCCAGGGCCTGGACCTGCTCGGGGCTGGCGCCCTTTTGTGGCCCGAAGATCGCCGAAGCACCATTGGGCCCGCACAGGGGGTTGTCGACGTCAGCCGCCACGTCGACCTGAACCTGCGCCAGGCGTGGGTCAAAGCCACTGGCATCGATGCGTGCCAGCCCGGCCAGGGCCAGGCCGCCGTCTGCCAGTGGCTGGCCGTCGGCGTCCAGCAAGCGCAGGCCCAAGGCCCGCAGCATGCCGCTGCCGCCATCGTTGGTCGCACTGCCACCAATCGCCAGGACGATGCGCTGTGCCCCTGCGCTGAGTGCAGCGTCGATCAGCTCGCCGGTACCCCAGGTGCAGCTGCGGCAGGCATCGCGCTGCGCACTCGGCAGCAGCTGGATACCACTGGCCTGGGCCATCTCGATGATTGCCGTGCGGCTGTCGGCCAGCCAGCCCCAGCTGGCCTGCACGCGCTGGCCCAGTGGCCCGCGAACGGTTTGCCGGCGCAGCTCGCCGTGGCTGGCAGCGACAATCGCCTGCATGGTGCCTTCGCCACCATCGGCCATGGGGCACTCGAGCAACTCGGCGGTCGGCAGCGCTTCGGCCAGGCCGGCGGCAATGGCACGGGCGACACCGGCAGCATCGAGGCTGTCCTTGAACGAGTCGGGGGCGATGACGATTTTCATGGGGATTCTCCTGTCCAGATAGCCGCATGCTGACAGTTGTCTGGCGTGCGGGCCTCGGTCGGATGCACAAATGGCCGGTAGCTTGTTTGGGCAAATGCCTTTTTGCCCCGCTCAAGCCGCTGGCAACAGCTGCAACCCCAGGTACAGGCTCAACATGCCCTCCAGACGCAGCGGATCGACCTCGCCCAGCTCGGCAATGCGTTCCAGGCGGTAGCGCAGGCTGTTGCGGTGGATGCCAAGGGCATCGGCGCAGGCTTGGCTCTGGCCATCATGCGCACACCACGCGCGCAAGGTGGCGAGCAATTGCCCGCTGGCATCCTTGGCGCCAATGCGGCGCAGCGGCTCAAGCAGCTCATCCAGCGCGTCTTCATTACGATGGCGCCACAGCAAAGCCGGCAGACGGTAACGCGCAAGACTCAACAGTTTCTCGCCCGGCAACACTTCGCGGCCATAGGCGAGCAGATCATGGACCCGCCGGTAACCGCGGCGCAACTGCTCAAGGCTCTGTGCCGGGCTGCCCAGCGCCAGGCGCTCGATCTGCCAGCCGCTGCGCTGCACGCGCTCGAACAGGCGCTGATCGTCCAGCACGACACCGGCCGGGCGGCACCATAGCAAGGAATCGCGCGCCGGGCTCACGCACCAACTGTCCGGGTAACGGCTCATCAACCAGGCGGCCAAGGCCTCGGCCGCCGGGCCGGCGCTCAGTTCGAACAAGCACGGCACCCGCGGCAATTGCGGTTTCAGGCCCAATTGCTGCGCTTCGTCCAGCAGCCGCGGCGAGTCGCCGGTGCCACCGAGCAGCAACGCCAGCAGGTCGTCACAACGCTGGCGCCGCCATTGCTGTTCAACCTGCAAGTGGCGCTGAGCCAAGAGCATTTCGGCGGTCATGCGCACCAGTTCGCCGTAGGTGCGCAGCTGCTGCGGCTCACCGGTCAACCCCAGCACCCCGATCAGCCGCCCATCGAGCATCAGCGGTAAATTCACTCCCGGTTGTACACCTTTGAGGCACTTGGCGGCCTCTGCATCGAGCTCAACGATTCGGCCGTTGGCCAATACCAGTTGCGCGCCCTCGTGGCGGGTATTGATGCGCTCCGGTTCGCCACTGCCCAGGATCAGCCCCTGGCTGTCCATGACATTGACATTGCACGGCAGAATGGCCATTGCCCGATCGACAATATCCTGCGCCAGGTCATGGTCCAGTTCGAACATTCGATGATCCTTGAGGGTGTTAGGCTTTGTTCGTGAGCACAGCGCCGTGCCCAGATGGCTGTGCAAAAGCACAAAGACAGCTGCGTCGCACTGCCCGAGACTCATCAGGGCGAGCGCCGGCACAGGCGACGCGGCGACAACCATAACAATAGAGAACCCGATCATGGCACACAGCCCTGCCCCTGACCAAGGCACAGACATCACCCGCAACGCGCTTTACCGGCGCATCACCCTGCGGCTGATTCCGTTCATTTTCATCTGCTACCTGTTCAACTACCTCGACCGCGTCAATGTCGGCTTCGCCAAGCTGCAAATGCTCGACGCGCTCAAATTCAGCGAAACCGTCTACGGCTTAGGTGCCGGGATCTTCTTCATCGGCTATGTGCTCTGTGGCCTGCCAAGCAACCTGGCGCTCAACCGCTTCGGCCCGCGGCGCTGGATTGCGGCGATGATGATCGCCTGGGGCAGTCTCTCGACCTGCCTGCTGTTCGTCACCACCCCGACCGAGTTCTACACCCTGCGCTTGCTGACCGGCGCTGCTGAAGCAGGCTTCTTTCCGGGTGTGGTGCTGTACCTCTCGCGCTGGTTCCCGGCGGACCGCCGTGGCCGGATCATGGCCTTGTTCATGTCGGCGATCCCTGTATCGGGCCTGCTCGGCGGGCCTTTCTCCGGCTGGATTCTCGAACACTTCGCCACGGGCCAGCATGGCCTGGCAGGCTGGCAGTGGATGTTCCTGATACAGGGCCTGCCAACCGTGGCGCTGGGTTTCCTGGCCATTGGCATGCTCAGCGATGGTTACCACAAAGCCGCCTGGCTGAGCCCCGCCGAACGCCAGCTGATCGAGGCCGACTTGAAGGCAGATGCCGCCAGCAAACCCGTCGCCAATGGCGACGGTGTGCTCGCCGTGCTGACCAACCCATTGATCTGGACCTTCGGCTTCGTTTATTTCTGCATTCAGAGCGGTGTCTACGCGATCAACTTCTGGCTGCCGTCGATCATCAAGAACATGGGCTTCGACAACCCGCTGCTGATCGGCTGGCTGAGCGCCATTCCGTACCTGCTGGCGGGTGTGTTCATGATCCTCTGTGGCCGCTCGGCGGACCTGCGCAACGAACGGCGCTGGCACCTGGTGGTCCCGATGCTGATGGGCGCTGTCGGTTTGCTGATTGCGGTCAACTTTGCCGCCACACCGGCCATCGCCATCCTGGGCCTGTCGATCGCCACCATGGGGGCCCTCACCGGCCTGCCGATGTTCTGGCCGATGCCCACCGCACTGCTCAGCGCCAGTGCCGCGGTCGCGGGCCTGGCGATCATCAACTCGGTGGGGCAGATGGCCGGGTTCCTCAGCCCGTACTGGGTTGGCTTCATCAAGGACCAGACCGGTTCGACCGACGCCGCTTTGTATTCACTGGCAGCACTGATCGTGCTGGGGAGCCTCGTGGCGCTGCGGGTGACGCGCGGCAGTGCCCTGGCGACGGCCCGGGCCCATTGACGGCAAGGCGGCTGCCGCAGGGGCGTGTGTCGCCGGGAAGCGACTCGGCGCTTCCGGTCGTCAGGTCGACGCATCACCCTCCCGTCCGAGGCGTCAAATGATCCCAAAGGCCCCCTTTGGAGACTCCCATGACCGCCTACGCCGTGGCCCGCCTCGACCAGCTGGACCCCAACCGCCCCCTGCGGGTACAGGCCGGGAGCGAAGAAGTGATCCTGATCCGCAGCGCCGGGCAGGTCCGCGCCTACCAGGCCTATTGCCCGCACGCCGGCGCGCCGCTGGATGAAGGCGTGGTGTGCGACGGCCTGCTGGTCTGCCCCTGGCACAAGGCTGCTTTCGCCATCGACGAGGGTGTGGTCTGCGAGCCCCCGGCGTTGGCAGACCTGCGCCGCTACCGCGCCTGGGTCAAGGATGGCGATGTCTGGGTCGATGACCAGCCTCTGCCGCAACCCGAGCCACCGCGCCACAGCGATGCGCGCTGCTTCGTCGTCATCGGCGCCGGTGCCGCAGGCTCGGCGGCAGTTGCCACGCTGCTGGCCCATGGGTTCGGCGGGCGCCTGGTGTGGCTCGACCAGGAACGGCAACCGGCGTATGACCGGACCGCGCTGAGCAAATTCGTGATTGCCGGCGAAATGCCGCCGGACGAGGTGCCGGCGCTGCTTGACGCTGACCAGTTGCGCACCGGCCAACTGGAACGGCGCTCGGCCAAGGTGCGCCTGCTGGATGCCAAAAAGCGCCAGATCATCCTCGCTGACGGCCAACGCATCGATTATGACGCAGCATTATTGGCCACCGGCGGCAAGCCAAAACGCCCAGACCTGCCCGGTGCAGGCCTGGCGGGCATCCTCACGCTGCGCTCGCGCGAAGATGCAGCGCGCCTGCTCGATGCCGCCGAACCCGGCCAGCCCGTGGTGATCGTCGGTGACGGTTTCATCGGCCTGGAGGCCGCATCGGCACTGTGCGCATACGGCGCACAGGTCCACGTGGTCACCCGCCACGAAGTTCCGTTACGCACGCCGTTGGGGGAGCGCATCGGCCGCTCCATTCGCGCGCTGCATGAGGGCAAGGGCGTGGTGTTTCATGGCCCGACCGAGGTCGAACGCTTCGTCGGTACGCAGCACGTCGAAGCCGTGCAGCTGAGCAGCGGTGAGACCCTCGACACGTCACTGGTCTTGCTCGGTACCGGCGTCACCCCGGCCACTGCCTTCGTGCAGGGCGTGCAATTGGCCGAAGACCGGTCCATTTCAGCGGACGCCCACTTGCAGGCCGCCGATCGGCTATGGGTTGCCGGCGATATCGCGACCTTCCCCCTCACCGGCCGCCCGGTGCGCATCGAGCATTGGCGCCTGGCTCAGCAACACGGTGTCATCGCGGCTGCCAACATGCTGGGCGAGCAGCGCCGGTATGACGACGTGCCGTTCTTCTGGACCTATCAGCATGGGCTCACTTATGAAGTACTGGGGCATGCGCGCGACTGGGACCGCATCGAATTTGTCGGGCAGCCGGAACAAGGCGACTTCATTGCCTTGCAATGTGCAGGTGAGCAGGTGCAAGCGGTGATCGCCAGGGGCTATTCCGATGCCATGGCGCAGTTGTCCCAGCGCATGAAGCGGTCACTGAGCCTGGCGCAGGCGCTTGAGTTGATCGGTTGAACGCTTTCGCCACGGGCCAGCCTGGCTGCCGAGCCTGCAAAAATCAGCTATGGTTTTCCCCACCTCCAATAACAAGAATTTCGTGGAGCGCCCATGGCCGCGCACACCGCCTCACCCCCCGCCAGTGAGCTGGCTGCGTTCGTCGATTGCCATTTCGCCGAACGCGGCCTGATGCCAGAACCTGTTATCGCCGAGTCCTGGTACCGCAGCATCAACCAGCATCACCTGGACCCTGAACTGCGGCATGTCGACAACATACTTAGTGCAACCGAAATCCGCCTGCACCAAGCCCAGCATGAGGCCTACCTGGCCATCGCCAGCCAGGGTGTCAGCGGCCTGGCGCGGCGGGTGGTGGATGCAGGCTTCGCCGTGCTGCTCAGCGACGCCGAGGGTATTACCCTCGATGCCCGCTTGCCGCCCGACCCGCAACGCTATACGCGCTCGGGGCTGATCGTTGGCGCGCGCTGGGACGAGTCGGTAGCCGGCACCAACGGCATCGGCACCGCGCTGGCGTGCGGCCAGGCCTTGACCATCCACCGTCAAGAGCACTTCCTGGCCGCCAACGCGCGCCTGAGCTGCTCGGTGTCGCCGATCTTCGATGCCCACAATCGATTGCTCGGTTGCCTCAATGCCACCTGCCTGTACAACGATGGCCCCAAGCAAGCACAGCACCTGACCTTGCAACTGGTGACCCTCTACGCCCGGCTGATCGAGAACAGCCATTTCCGCGAACGCTACCGCGACCGCCTGACCCTGGCGCTGAAACCGCGTGACGAGTTCTCGGACCTGGCGGCCGAGCAGTTGCTGGCGCTGGATGAGGGTGGCCGGGTGATCGGAGCCAATCGGGCAGCCTTCCTGGCGTATGGCGGCACGTTACTAGGGGCGCCTGTCGAACAGCTGTTGCACGCTGATATCGACCAATTGCTTGAGCTCACCCGTGGCGGCGCCCGCGGTACCCAGTTGCGTGGCCCGGCTCAGCCGCTTTTACTGGACGTGGGCCTGCGCGTCCCGGCAGGCTACCGCCCGCTGCGGGCTGCACCGCCGATGCCAGCGCGGGCTGGCCACCCCGGCCTCGATCAGTTGGCCGGCCAGGACGCGCAACTGCAACAAGGCGTGCGCCGGCTGCGCAAGGTGCTGGACAAGGACATCGCCATCCTCCTCAACGGCGAAACCGGTACTGGCAAGGAGGCGTTCGCCCGCGCCCTGCACCAGGCCAGCCAGCGCCATGCCAAGCCGTTCGTGGCGCTCAATTGCGCGGCGATACCCGAGTCTTTGATCGAAAGCGAACTGTTCGGCTACCGCGCTGGCAGTTTCACCGGTGCCAGCCGCAAAGGCATGAAAGGCAAGCTGGAGCACGCCAATGGCGGCACGCTGTTTCTCGATGAGATCGGTGACATGCCTGCACACCTGCAAACGCGGCTGCTGCGAGTGCTGGCCGAACGTGAACTGGTACCGCTGGGGGCCGAAACACCGGTGCCGCTGGATATCCAGGTGATATCGGCGACGCACCAGGACCTGCAGGCCATGATTGGCGAGAAGCGCTTTCGCGAGGACCTTTACTATCGCCTGTGCGGGATGCGCATGCGGTTGCCGGCCCTGCGTGAACGCAGCGACCGCCGCGAGCTGATCGATACACTGCTGTGTAGCGTGTCGGCGGGGTCGCGTTTGCGTTTGAGCACAGAGGCGCATCGTTGCCTGCTGGAGCATGCGTGGCCGGGAAATGTGCGCCAACTGCTCAACGCATTGCGCCAGGCGGTGGCGCTGGCCGAAGGCGGGGTGATCGAGCTGGCCGACTTGCCCCAGGAGTTGCTGGACAGCCCAGCGCTGGCGCCGCCTGGGGCGCTCGAGCAGCGGGTGGAAGACCTTCAGGTGCAGCACTTGTTGGAGGTTTTGAAGCGTGAGCGCTGGAACATGAGTGCAGCGGCGCAGGCGTTGGGCATTTCGCGCTCGACGCTGTACCGGAAGATGAAGCGCTACGGGATCGTGCAGCCGAACCTGATGGTGTGACCGGTGCGGCCCATCGCCGGCAAGCCGGCTCCCACCTGGATTGCGCCGGCTTCTAGAAATGGGTAAGACCGTTGCTTTCGCAGGTAAAGCGCAGGCCAGAAGAACTGCTCGGTCGGGGTGGGAGCCGGCTTGCCGGCGATGGGCTGCGCAGCAGCCCCCATAGCAGAGCTGTAATAGCCCGAGCGCGCTCGACGGGACCAGCGAGCATTTGCGCCGGCTTTGCAGCCCGTCGCCAACCCCTACTCAGCTGGCTGGCGACAGCGAGATGCCGTGATCGCTCACCCCTGGATATACACCACCTGCGTACGCGTGTACTCATACAACCCGTGCTTGCCATCCGCCCCGCCGATGCCGGACTTGCGCGCACCGGCGTGGAAGCCCTGCATGGCTTCGAAGTTCTCACGGTTGATGTAGGTCTCGCCAAAGTCGATCTCGCGGCAGGCCTTCAGCGCGGCATTGAGGTCACGGGTATAGAGTGACGAAGTCAGCCCGTACTCGCTGTCATTGGCCAAGGCAATCGCCTCGTCCAGATCATCGACCACCTGGATCGGCAATACCGGTCCGAAAATCTCCTTGCGCATGATCTCCATGTCCGCCGTACACCCGGCCAGCACGGTCGGCTGGTAATGGAAACCGGCGCCGAGGTCGGCCACCTGCCCCCCGGTCACCACCTGCGCGCCCTGCCCTACAGCCGTGCGCACCATCTGCGCCACCTTGTCGAGGCCGGCCTGGCTGATCAGCGGCCCCATGTCCAGGTCGGCCTGGCGCGAGGGGTCGCCATAACGGGTGGCCGCCATGGCTTGGCCTACCTTGTCGACGAAGGCGTCGGCCACCTTGCGCTGCACATACACGCGTTCGGCACAGTTGCAGACCTGGCCAGTGTTGATCACGCGCGAGGCCACGATGGCTTTCACCGCCAGTTCCAGGTCGGCATCAGCCAGCACGATCGCCGGCGCCTTGCCGCCCAGCTCGAGGTTGAGCTTGGTAATGTTCGGTGCCGCCGCAGCCATGATCCGTGCACCAGTCGCAACGCTGCCGGTGAAGCTCACCAGATCGACACCGGCGTGGCTCGACAGGTCGTGACCAACGCTCGCCCCTTTGCCACCGACCACGTTGAATACCCCCGCAGGCAGGTCTGTCTCGGCCACCAACTGGGCGAACGCGTAGCAATTGATGGGCGTTTCCTCACTGGGCTTGACCACGATGGTATTGCCGGTGAGCAGCGCCGGCGCCATCTTGCGTGCGATGAGGAAGAACGGGAAATTCCACGGCAGAATCCCCGCCACCACGCCCAATGGCTTGCGCATCAGGAAGATGTGTTCGTGGGCGCGGTCGCTGCTCAGTACCTCGCCTTCCAGGCGCCGCGCCCATTCAGCCATGTAGTCCAGGTAGTCAGCGGTAAAGCTGACCTCGACCTGGGCCAACGCCGGCACCTTGCCGCCCTCTTGGGTAATGATCCGCGCCAGGCGGTCGGCATTGGCCCGCACCTTGTTGGCGATCTGGCGCAAGTAGCCTGCCCGTTCGATGGCTGTCTTCGCCGCCCAGCCCTTTTGCGCCTTGCGCGCCGCGGCAATGGCGCGCTCCACCTGTTCAGCCGGGGTTTCCGGCACCCGGCCGAGCAACTGAGCGTTGGCCGGGTTGTACACCTCGATCAGCGCCTCGCTGGGCACGAACGTGTTGTCGATGAAGTTCTGGTAGGTCGTGTCAGTCATGCTTGGGTCACTCCTGTGGTGTGTTGTCGGCCAGGGGCGGCTGGGCGACGGGCTTAGCGCTGAAGCGCTGCCATGCATCGCCTTCGGCCTTCAGGTCATGGGCGCGTTTGATCAGGTACTGGTGCACCTGCTCGACCTGCTCGGGGTTGAGGTTGTCGGCGAACGAAGGCATGCCATCGGGGACCCGGCCGCCATAGAGGATGCCAAGGAACATCTGGTGCTTTTCGGCAGTGAGCTTGCGCAAGTCGGGGAGCACGCCGCCACTGACGGCGTGAATACCGTGGCACTGCGAGCAGTTGCCGTCATACAGCGCTGCCCCGGCAGCGACCGTCTGCGCATCGGCGCTCAGCGCGGGCGGCTCCGGTGCATCGGCCGGTGGAGCCGGCTCGCGCAGCTTGGCGGTACCGCCGATCTTGTAGGTCAGCACCTGGGCGAACGGCTGCACCCCGGCGCGCAGCGACAGCGCCCCGGCAAAGGTGGAGAACGCCCCCCCCCAGCCGGCCATGAACGTCACGTACTGCTCGCCGTCCACCGAATAGGTGATCGGCGCTGCCATCACCCCACTGGCGGCGGGCGACTCCCAGAGCTTTTTGCCTGAATCGGCGGCATAGGCGATCACCCGGCCATCGGCGCTGCCTTCGAACACCAGGTTGCCGCCAGTGCTCAGTGTGCCGCCGTTGAAGATGGTGATGTACGGTACTTCCCACGCTGGCGCTTGCTTGACCGGGTCCCAGGCGATCAGCTTGCCCGACCAGCTCTTGGCCATGTCCAGCAGGCCTTCAGCGCCTTCGGGCATCATGCCGGTACGCAGCCCCAGCTGGTAAACGCTCTTGAACGGGTTGCGCTTGGGCGCCTCGGGGATGTGTTCGTAGTAGGCCGACATGATATGCGCCGGGATGTACACCAGGCCCGTGTCGGGGTTGTAGGACATCGGGTGCCAATCGTGGGCGCCCCAGAACGCCGGCGTCACCAGCTTGCGCTTGCCGTCCTTCCAGTAGGCCGCTGCCTCATCGTCGAGGATCGGCCGCCCGGTTTTCATGTCGATACCCTTGGCCCAGTTGACCGGCACGATGTTCTTCGCCGACAGCAGCTCGCCGGTGGCACGGTCCAGCACGTAGAAAAAGCCGTTTTTCGGGGCTTGCATCAGCACTTTGCGTGGTTTGCCGTCAATTGGCAGCTCGGCCAGGATCATGTGCTGGGTGGCGGTGAAATCCCAGGCATCGCCTGGCGTGGTCTGGTAGTGCCAGGCGTATTCGCCGGTGTCAGCGTTGACCGCGACGATCGAGGACAGGAACAGGTTGTCGCCCTTGGCCTGGCTGCGCCATTTCGGGTCCCACATCGAGCCATTGCCCACGCCGATATATAACAGGTTGAGTTCCGGGTCGTAGGCGAACGAGTCCCAGGCGGTACCTCCGCCGCCCCACTCGACATAAGCGTCGCCGTGCCAGGTCTTGCTGGCGATTGCCATGGCTTTGTTCTCGGGCGGCAGCTTGGGGTCGCCCGGTACGGTGAAGAAGCGCCAGGCCTGTTTGCCGGTTTCGGCGTCGTACGCCGTCACGTACCCGCGCACACCGAATTCGGCGCCGCCATTGCCAATGATCACCTTGCCATTGACCACGCGCGGTGCCCCGGTGATGGTGTAGCTGCGCTTGGTGTCATCGCGGGTGTCCACCGACCACACGCGCTTGCCGGTCTTGGCATCGATCGCCTCCAGGCGGCCATCGAGCACGCCAACGTAGACCTTGCCCTGCCACACCGCCACCCCGCGGTTGACCGCGTCACAGCAGGCTTCACCGGCGCGGTGGCGGTCGGACTGCGGGTCGTACTTCCACAGCAGTGCGCCATTGCGCGCGTCCAGGGCGTATACCACCGAGAACGGCCCGGTGGTGTACATCACCCCGTCAACCACGATCGGTGTCGCTTCCACACCACGGTCAAGGTCTAGCTTGTAACTCCAGGCAAGACCGAGCTGGTTGACATTGTCCTGGTTGATCGCCTTGAGCGGGCTGTAGCGCTGCTCGTCATAGGTTCGGCCGTGGCTCATCCAGTTGCCGGGTTCCTTGTCGGCGTCGATGATGCGCTGGCCGTCGACTTCGGCGGCTAAAGCAGGTGCGCTGCACGCCAGGCTCAAGGCCAGGCAGCTCAGCAAATGCGGCAGAGGCCGACGGTGTGGGCCTGTTCGATTCATGCTCGGTTCTCCGTTCTTGTTATGGACACCGCATCAGGCGTCGGTAACACGCAGAGCAACGGCCGTGCCACTGATAGCACGCGCTCGCCAAACCTCCATGCCAGAGCGGTTCTGCACTGCCCTGCAGGGAAACACCAGGCCAGTGCCACTGGCGCAGCGATGAAACAATTGCTGCAGGCATGACACAGGTGTGCCAGCCGTTCGCCGGCCCAAAAGGTGCCGAGTTGCATGAACAAAAACCATTGGGGAGCCCGCAGCCGGGGTGCCGGTCCCCCCATTCCCCAATCATCCCGGTATCGTGCGCGCCATTGGTTTTTCACCTTCGGAGCGGCAATGAAACTCTTCCAACCCTTGCAGATCGGCCCACTGACGTTGCCCAACCGCGTGTTCATGGCGCCCCTCACCCGCCTGCGTAGCCGGGAGCCTGGTGATGTACCCACCCAGATGATGGCCGAGTACTACGCCCAGCGTGCCAGTGCCGGCCTGATCATCACCGAGGCTACGCAAATCTCCTTCCAGGCCAAGGGTTACTCGGGCTCGCCAGGCATTCACAGCGCCGAGCAGATCGCCGCCTGGCGCCTGGTCAACGAAGGCATTCATGCTGCAGGCGGCCACAGCGCCGTGCAGGTCTGGCACACCGGCCGTGTTTCGCACACGTCCTTGCAGCCTGGTGGCCAGGCACCTGTGGCGCCCAGCGCCCTGGCTGCCAATGCCCGTACCACGTTGCGGGACGAACAAGGCAACCTGGTACGCACCGAGACCTCTGCACCGCGTGCGCTGAGCGAGGAAGAAATCGCCGGCATCGTCGCCGATTTCGGCCAGGCCGCGGTCAATGCTCGCGAAGCCGACTTCGACTTCATCGAATTGCATGCCGCCCACGGCTACCTTTTGCATCAGTTCCTCACCCCCAGCGCCAACCAGCGCGAGGACCGTTATGGCGGCAGTGTCGAGAACCGCGCCCGTATCGTGCTCGAAGCGGTGGATGCCGCCATTGCCGGCTGGAGCGCCGAGCGCGTGGGTATCCGCATTTTCCCGTTGGGTGGCTTCAATGGCGTGGACAATGGCGAAGATCAAGAGGCCGCAGGGCTGTACCTGATCAAGGAACTGGCCAAGCGCAACCTGGCCTACCTGCACCTGTCCGAGCCGGACTGGGCGGGTGGCAAGCCGCTGCGCGATAGCTTCCGTGAGGCTATCCGGGCGGCTTACCCAGGCGTGATCATTGCCGCAGGCGCCTATACCGCCGAGAAAGGCGAAGACCTGATCGGGCGTGGATTGATCGACGCCGTGGCGTTCGGCCGCAGCTTCATCGCCAACCCGGACCTGGTGGAACGCCTGCTGATCAAGGCGCCACTGAATGAACATCGGCCACAGTTCGACTATGCGAACGGGCCGCAGGGGTATACGGATTACCCGTTCCTGCAACAGGCTTGATGGCATGACCGGCCCCGCATCTACGGATCAGACGCCGTAGAGGAAGCCGGGATGAACCCGGCTTCAGGGGCCTGACGTGCGCAATCATTGTTCCCAGGGCACGCCCTGCTCCCAGCTCGCCACCAGCAGATCGATGAACCCGCGTACGCGCGGCGACAGGTGGCGTTTGCTGGGGTACACCACCCGAATGGGATCCGCCGGCGGCCTGTAGGCGTGCAGCACTTCTACCAGGGTGCCGGCGCGAAGGTCCTCCCCGGTGATGTAGGTGGGCAGGTGAATCAGCCCGAACCCTGCCCGTGCACCATCGAGCATGGCTTCGGAACTGTCGATATTGAGCCGCCCCGGCTCCTCGCACAGGTGCAGGCCCTCCTGGGTGTGAAAGCGCCAGGGCATGGATTTTTCACCTGTCAGGAAGGCGATCTTGTCGTGCCCGTAAAGGTCTGCCGGCACCTGCGGCACCCCGTGCCGGCGCAGATAATCGGGCGAAGCGCAGGTGACGAACTGCTGCCAGGCCACAGTGCGTGTGAGCAGCTGTGAGTCTTCCTTGGGTGCACCGATCCGCACGGCCACGTCAATGCCCTCCTCGACCAGGTCGACGAACCGGTCGGTAAAGCGGATTTCGGCACGCAGTTCCGGCCATTGCTTGAGGTAAGCATCGAGCACCGGCAGCACATGGCGCTGGCCCAACGATAACGGCGCGGTCAGGCGCAGTGTGCCGCTGGGCTTGCCGCGCCGCTGGGCCATGGTGGTTTCCACCTCGTCCAGGTCATCCAGAATCTGCCGCCAGCGCTCATACGCCACCAAACCCTCATCGGTCAGGCTCAATTTGCGCGTGGTACGGTTGAGCAGGCGTACCGCCATGCGCGCCTCCAGCCGCGCGATGCTCTTGCCCACGGCTGAACGGGTCAGCCCCAGGCTCGCCGCTGCAGCGGTAAAGCTGCCCGCCTTCGCGGCACTGACGAAAGCGGTGATGTCGCCGAAGCGGTTGGGTTCCATGTCCGGTACCTGCAGAGACTCAAGACCCGCTTAGATGGGTGCATATTGCAGTAATGCAAGGGCGTCGTTACAGCATCCACTGCAGGCCCTTGATAACCAGCAGGTGCACCGGGTAGAACAGATACCCCCAACGCCCCACCGCAGGCACGGGCCAGTGGTCGTGGCGCAGCAATCTGCACCCGACAGGAATGGCCAGGGCTGCAGCGGCCATGGTCAGCAACGTGACCGGTGCCAGCAGGTGTTCGAACAACCAACTGTTGGTCAGGTTGCCCGCCACAGCCAACAGGCACGGCAGCAGCCAGGCCACGCCACCTCGGCTGCGCGCCATCAGCCAAGCGCTAGGCAGCAGGACGCCGGGCAACCCATACATCAGCTGCGCGCTGCCCAACGTTGCGATCACCAAGGCGACAAGGCCGATCAGCCGCGCTGCCGCCGTTGGGTGGTGCACCGCCCACGCCACCAGCAGCCCCAAGGTCAGTGTGGGGATCACGCTGAAGGTCTGGGTGGTGGCGTCCAGCCAACGGTAAGGGCCTTCAGACAGGACCATGAACGTCAGCATCCAGCCCAGGTAGCGCAGGTTGGTGCGGGTGAACAGCCGACCCGCTGGGCTGCGCCCGACATTCACAGCGATCGCCAGGCAGAACAAGGGGAAGGCCAGGCGACCGACGATGAACAGCCCGTCCGCGGCTGGCCAGATGAAACGTAGATGGTCGGCGACCATGGTCACGATCGCCGTCCACTTGACCAGGTCCAGCCCTGCCGAACGCACGCCTCAGCGCCCGGGGCCGTCGGCCTGATGCAGGTATTGGGTGGTCCAGGCGGCCAACGGCAGCGGGGGTTGCTGGTCCAGGATGCGGCGCCAGATCAACGCCAGGTCGTGGCGGTTGAACATCGAGCCTGCTCCGCTGCCACGCCACGCGGTGGGCGTGTCGGCAACCCATTGCCCCTGAGCATCGCGGTGGCCCATGTTGAAGCGGAAGGTGTAATTGCCCGGGATCCCCATGCGCAGGTCGGTGACCACCAGCGCACCGCCCACCTCGTCGTAGCGCAGCCAGTCATCGGTAAACCAGCGCAGCCGCTGCAACAGGGGGTTGTCGGCCAATGCAGCGGCAAGCTGCAGGTTACGCGGCAGACGCTGCATTTCCGGGGGCGCACGGTCGAACACACTGCTGATGCCCTCGTAATAGTCACCCTCCGGGGTTTTGGCCAGCACGCGCCAGACCAGGCTGTTGAACGCGATTGGTACCGCACGCACGTCGCTGGCGACAACCCCCTGCTGGTCGAGGGCCGCCTGAAAACGCTGCTCGGCTGCCATGCGCCCGGCCAGGCCGAAACCCAGGTAGGCCGTGCTGAACACCAGGGCCAGGCTCATCAGCCGCAGCGCCTGGGCGCTGACGCCCCTGACCGCAGCGTAGAGCACGGCCGCCAGCAGGGGCACGGTATAGACAGGGTCGATGATGAACACACTGGCCCAGCTTTGCGGGGTGCACTGCAATGGCCAGAACAGTTGCGTGCCGTATACCGTGAATGAATCGAGGATCGGGTGGGTGACCAGCACCAGCCAGAACGCCAGGAACAGCCTGGGCAAGGTATAGCCTTTGTCAGGCCAGCGCTTGCGCCCCAGCCAGTTGACCAGCCAGGCGAGCGCCAGGGCCAGGCCGGTCAGCACGAAGATCGAGTGGGAAAAGCCCCGGTGGTAGGTCATTTGCGACACCGGGTCGGCGTAGCGGATGACCACGTCCAGGTCCGGCACGGTGCCCAGTACGGCGCCATAGATCAACGAGCGGCGGCCCTGGATACGGCCGAGCACTGTGCCTTGCAGCGCGGCGCCGAGTACGGCTTGGGTAATGGAGTCCAAGGGAAGGTTTCCTGAGCGGGCAATACTGGAAACCTAACCCTGCGAACCCCGTTGATGCAATTGCTGCTGTGTGACAACGCGTGGCCGGTACGGGCTCAGAACAGCTGCCAGGTGTATACCAGGATCAACCGGTTCTCATCGATGTCGCTGCGGTAATTGGACCGCGCCATGGCATTTCTCACCCGAATTCCCAGCCCTTTGAGCACACCGCTCTGCACCGCATACCCCAGATCGATGTCTCGTTCGCGATCCTTGCCCTCGTACCCTTGGCCTGTGTCGACGTTGTTACCGGTGATGTAGCGCACCGTCGCCGTCAGCCCCGGGATGCCCATGGCCGCGAAGTTGTAGTCATAGCGCAGCTGATAGGAGCGCTCATCGGTGTAGGCGAATTCATAGGTCGGCACCTCATTGCCCAGCGGGGAAATATTGGCGAATACCCTGGGGAACGGGCTGTCACCGTACATGGCCTGGTAGCCCGCGTGAACGCTGTGCCCCCCTCGCCTGGCTGTGAGCAGCGAAAAGAATGCCTGGTTGTCGATGCTGCCCAGCAAGGCGTCACCTTGCTCACGGGCGGTGAAATAGCCCAGGTTGGCACTGAGCACCCAGTCGCCGATCGGTTTGCTGTGCTTGAACCCGGCAAAGCCCTGGGCATAGATGTCCTGCAGTTGCCCGTACCAGAGGCTGGCACTGGTCTGGTTGCCATTGAAGGCATAGTCGCCGCCCACATAGTTGAACGCGTCGCTCTCGACCTGGCGCTGGGGCACATGGCCGAGCATGGCGTTCATTTTGCCGTCGCCGCCTTCGTTACGCAGGTGCGAGCCGCTCAGGTGCCCGGCCTGCACCGTCAGGCCGTCCAGTTCGTTTGAGCTGAGGCTGACGCCTTGGTAAGTGGGCGGCAACAGGCGGATATCGCTGAAGGTCAGCACCGGCAGGTTGGGCTGCAGTTCACCGACGCGCAGCTCGGTTTTCGACACCTTGGCCTTGAACGTAGGTGCCAGGCGGCTGTACTCGTCGGCGGCTCTGCCATCACCGTGCACCGGCAGCAGCCCTGTATTGACCCGGTCCGGGCTGCTGTCGAGCTTGATGCCGAGCACGCCCAGCGCGTCGATCCCAACACCTACGGTGCCAGGTGTGTAACCAGACTTGAAATCAAGAATGAAGCCCTGAGCCCACTCCTGGGCCTTGGACTGCTGATTGGCGCCGACGATGTCGGAAAAGTCACGGCTGAAGTAGTAGTTACGGGCGCTGAGGCTAGCTTTGGCATCCGTGAAGAAACCGCCTTCGGCGGCGAGTAACGGTTGGCTGAGCAGGGTCAGCCCGATGGCGACGCAAGGGGTTGGGTTCATTCCGAAGCTCTCTTGATCTTGTTGTTATGGGTAAAGCGTTGGCGGTACGGACTTCACAGTGAACGGCGCAGGGCCTCGCGGGCATGGGGGCGACGCAGCCTGAGCAGCGCGTGGGCCAGCAGGCCGAACAGCAGCCCCCAGAACGCGGCCGAAAGGCCAAGGAAAGACACCCCCGAAGCGGTGACCAGAAAGGTGAACAAGCCAGCGTCGCGCTCCTGCGGCTCAGCCAGGCTGCGGGCCAAGGCGTCGCTGATCGCGCCATACAACGCAAGCCCGGCCAGCGCGGCAATCAACGCAGCAGGAAAAGCGGCGAACAGCGACATCAGCGTCGCCCCGGCGATGCCCAGCAACAGGTACAGCGCACTGCCGGCGACCGCCGCCACATAGCGCCGGCGCGGGTTGTCATGGGCCTCGTGGCCCGTGCACAGGCTGGCGGTGACGGCAGCGAGGTTCAGCCCATGGCAACCGAACGGCGCCAACAAGGCTCCACCGATGGCACTGGCGCTGATCAACGGGCTGGCAGGCGTTGCATAGCCGGCGTTACGCAGCACTGCGATGCCCGGCATGAATTGCCCGGTCAGCGCCACCAGCACCATTGGCAGTGCCAGGCTGAACAGCGCCGCCAGGCTGAACTGCGGGGTGATCCATTGCGGCGAGGCCAGTTGCAATACCAGCGCCTCGCTGCGCAGTGCGCCATTGGCAAAGGTGACAACGGCACCGACCCCCAACACCGCAGCCACGGCGTAGCGCGGTTGCAGCCTGCGCATCAGCACATAGGTAACGAACATCGCCAGCACCAGCCCCGGCTGCAGCGGCAATGCCCGGAACACCTCGATGCCGAAGCTGAACAGAATGCCGGCCTGCATGCCGGCGGCGATCGAGCCCGGCAGGCGCGCGATGATGCGGTCGAAGGCCCCACTGATGCCGATCACCAGCAGGACCAGGTTGGCCATCAGATACGCCCCTACCGCCTGCTCCAGTCCTAGCTGGGGCAAGGCCGTGACCAACAGTGCCGAACCCGGGATGGACCAGGCGATCACTACCGGCACCCGGTAGTACAGGCTCAACACGCCGCCGAGTACCGCGCTGCCCATGGAGATGGCCCACACCCAGGAAGAGAGCAGGCCTTGGGACAGACCGGCCGCTTCGGCGGCGTGGAAGATGATCACCAGGGGGCCCGCGTAGGAAATCATCGTCGCCAGGCAACCTGCGACGATGGCGGAAAGGGAGCAGTCCTTGATCAGGTTTTTCATGGGCCTCTCGCTGCAGTGGTGGGTTGCAAGGGCTTTGCGCTCGATCGCCGGCTAGGCGCCTGCGACTCAGACGCCGCTGAGTCGAATGCCTGGGCTGTACCTGCAGACGCCGACGTGCCCGCGATCGCGGCTTAGCCTTCCTGCAAGGCCCGCGGCCGTCCGCTACGCTGCTCATCCGCGCCTTGCAGCGCCTTCTGCAACTGGAAGTCGAACGTCAGTTCGGCAAAACGGCCGTCGGCCCCCTCCCGGAACACCACCTCACCGACCAGCCCATCACGCGTGGCATAGGCGAAGTCATCCCACAGGTACTTGTCGCCAGACAGGTTGATCTGGGTGGTCAGGTGCCGATGCCCCGGCGCCGAGATGAAGAAGTGCACATGCGCCGGGCGCTGGCCGTGCCGGCCCAGCAGGTCCAGACATTCCTGGGTCGGCCCCTGCGGGTCGCAGCCGTAGCCCGAGGGCACGATGGAGCGCGCGCGGTAGCGGCCTTCGGCGTCGGTGACGATGCGCCGGCGCAGGTTGTAGTCGGACTGGCCAGGGTCGAAGAACGAGTAAGTGCCTCGGGTGTTGGCATGCCACAGGTCGACCACGGCGCCGGTTAGCGGCTGGCCCTGTGGGCCGAGCACCTGGCCTTCGAGGAACATGACCGTGGCCACACCCTCCTCGCTGCCGTCATCCATGCGCACCTGGCCCTGGGCAATCGGCGCACCGGCAACGTACAGCGGGCCTTCGATGGTGCGCGGGGTGCCGCCGCTCAGGCCTGCCTCGGCATCCTTGGCATCTTGCAGCAGGTCGAGAAAGTGCTCGATGCCCAGCCCCGCTACCAGAAGCCCGGCCTCGCCCCGTGCGCCAAGGCGGTTGAGGTAGTCCACGGCCAGCCAGAACTCGTCCTCACTGATTTCCAGGTCTTCGATCAGGCGTGCGGTGTCTTGCAGCACACGCTGAACGATACGTTTGAGGCGTGGGCTGCCGTCGTCGTTGCCAAAGCCTGCTGCCTCCTCGAAAAACTTCTGGGCGTCGGCAGTGTGGGAAATTTTCACGGTCATGATGCTCATCTCGTCTTGTTGTTGTGCCTAAGGCGTGTTGCAGCAGTCGTCGCCGTGGATCGACCACGAGTGACGACACAGGCCGTCGAGCAGGATGTCCCTTCAGGGACACAGAAGGTTCAGGCCGTCACGGACAAGGCGTGACGCCGGCTGCTGGCCAGGTGCACGGCCATGGCCAGGGCGGCGATTGCGCCGGGAATGGCGAAGGCGATGAAATTGAGTTGCAGCGGCAGGTTGATGCCCATCAGCGCACCGCCCAGCAGTGGCCCGACAATGGCGCCGTTGCGGCCTATGCCCGAGGCCCAGCCCAGGCCGGTGGAGCGCACCGCCAGGCCGTAAAGCTGGGCAGCACCGGCGTACAGCAGGATCTGCGTGCCAATGGTGGTGGCGCCGGCGATGAAGATCAGCAGGTACAGCACCGGCATTGGGCTGTTGACCCCGAGCAGGCTGATCGATACGGCAGCTGCCAGGAAAAACGCGACTTTCACTTTCACCAGGTTGTAGCGGTCGCCCAGCCAGCCCCCAAGAATTGCCCCGGCCATGCCGCCGAAGTTCAGTGCCAGCAGGAAGGACAGGCTCGAGCCCAGGCTGTAACCGGCGTTGGCCATCAGTTTCGGCAGCCACGAGCTGAGCGCGTAGACCATCAGCAAGCAGCAGAAAAACGCCAGCCACAGGGCCAGGGTGCGGGTTGCCAGGCCGTTACGGAACAGGTTCAGCACAGACCCTCCATTGGATTTACGGTCATTGGCCTGCAACTGGTCGTCGGCATGCACATCGCAGTCAGGGTCGAGGCGCTTGAGCAACGTGCGCGCCTCGTCGGTACGGCCCTGGCGCACCAGAAAGCCGATCGATTCGGGCAGGTAATACAGAATCAACGGCAACAGCAGCAGCGGCACTGCGGCGGCAAAGAACATCGACTCCCAGCCAAAGCGCGGCAGCATGAAGATGCCCACGCCTGCCGAAAGCATGCCGCCCAGCGAATAGCCACTGAACATGATTGCCACCAGCGTGCTGCGCAGGCGCTTGGGCGCGTATTCATTCATCAGCGCTACGGCATTGGGCATCAGGCCGCCGCAGCCAAGGCCGGCGATGAAGCGATAGATGCCGAACTCGCTGGGGCTGCTGGCGAAGCCGTTGAGGATGGTCGCCCCTGAGAACAGGGCGAAACAGATGGCAATGCCTTTCTTGCGCCCGATGCGGTCGGCCAGGCTGCCAAAGACCAGGGCACCGAACATCATGCCGAACAGCGCATAGCTGCCCAGGGCGCCGGCCTGCAACGGGGTCAAGCCCCATTCTTTCATGATGACCGGCAGCACCACGCCGTAGATGAACAGGTCGTAGCCGTCGAAGACCAGCAGCAGGCCGCACCAGGCCATGACCATCCAGTGAAAGGCGGCGAAACGGGCGTTGTCGATGATCGGGTGAACGTCAAGGGTTCGCATGGCATGTGTCTCTGTTGTTTTTGTTGTGGAGTAAAACTGCCTTTGGGGTGCTGCTCAGCCGAGATCGCCGCCCCCCACCGGCAGGGTCACACCGGTGATGTAGGACGCTTCGTCGCTGGCCAGGAAAAGGATCGCGCCAACCTGTTCGTCAATGCTGCCGTAGCGGTGCATCAGGCTGCTGTCCAGGGTCTGGTCGACAATCTGCTGGTACCAGCGCTTGTCCTGCTCGCTCTGCGCCGCCTCATTGCGTGGCACCCGCCGGGGTGGCGCCTCGGTGCCGCCAGGGGCGGTGGCGTTGACCCGGATGCCGCGCCCGGCGGTCTCGAACGCAAGGCACGCGGTAAGTGCGTTGACGCCGCCTTTGGCTGCGCCGTAGGGCACACGGTTGACGCCGCGGGTGGCGATCGAGGAAACGTTGACGATGGCGCCACTGCCGCGTTCGAGCATGTAGGGGAGCGCCGCGTGGCAGCACCACAGCGTGGGGAACAGCGAGCGGCGGACTTCGGCTTCGATCTGCGCCACTTCATAGTGTTCGAACGGCTTGGCCCAGATGGTGCCGCCGACGTTGTTGACCAGAATGTCGATGCGACCGAACGCCTCTACCGCCGAGGCCATGACGCGGGCGCAGTCGGTGTATTGCTCAAGGTCGGCGGTGAGTGTCAGCACGCCCTCCCCGGCCAGTTCGTGAACCAGTTCGGAGCGGTCCACAGCAACCACCTGCGCGCCCTCGGCCTTGAGCCGCCAGCACACGCCACGGCCGATGCCTTGGGCGGCGCCGGTGACCAGGGCTACTTTGTTATGGAATCGGTTGTTCATCTGCTACTTCCTTATCCTGTTTTCAGGCGCAACCTTGCCTGCACTGGCCCGATCGCCGGCAAGCCGGCGTCCACAGGTACAGCGGTGCTATCAGGCCCAACTGCCGGCTTTGGAAGAAAAAAAGGCCACCTTCACCCGCACGATGGGGTGGCCCCAAGGAAACTCAGGCTGCGGCTGCAGCGAACTTCTCGTAGTAGAAGTTGGCCGGTGTGATGCCCTGCTCGCGGATGTACTGGCTGACCGCCTCGACCATCGGTGGCGGGCCGCACAGGTACACATCGACATCGCCATCGTTGAGGTGGCACGGCGCGATGTGCTGGGTCACGTAGCCCTTTTGCGGGTACTGGCTTTCGGGGTTGGCCACGCAGGCGCTGAAGGTGAAGTTGGGGATGCGCGCAGCCAGGGCGTGCAAACGGTCCAGCTCGACCAGGTCGAAATCATTGGTCACCCCATAGATCAGGTGCAGGGGATGCTCGCTGCCCTGTTCGGCGATCTTTTCCAGCATCGCCGTGAACGGTGCCAGGCCCGTGCCACCGGCCAGCAGCAGCAAGGGGCGCTGGATCGGGCGCAGGTAGAAGCTGCCCAGGGGCCCGGCCAGGCTCATGTTGTCGCCGGCCTTGGCCAGGCTGGTGAGGAAGCTGCTCATCAGCCCGCCCGGCACGTTGCGGATCAGGAAACTGACCTCACCGTCCTTCTGCAACGAACTGAAGGAGTAGGCGCGACTCTGGTCGCTGCCTGGCACTGTGAGGTTGACGTACTGCCCGGGCAGGAAAGCCAGCCTGTTCAGCGATTCACCCTTGATCGACAGGGCGATGGTACTGGCTGACAACTGGCGTACATCACTGATGGCGGCCTGGAAGCTCGCCTGTTCGGTCTTGCACAGTTGCGAAGATGCCGGGATGCGTACCACGCAGTCGCTTTCGGCGCGCATCTGGCAGGTCAGTACATAGCCTTCGGCGATTTCGTCTTCACTGAGGGCGTCTTCGATGAAGTTGTCGCCCAGGTCATAACGGCCGGATTCGGCCTTGCACTTGCATGTACCGCAGGCGCCATCGCGGCAGTCCAGCGGAATATTGATGCCTTGGCGGTAAGCGGCGTCGGCCACGGTTTCATGGCCGCTGGCCTCGATGAAGCGGGTTACCCCGTCTTCGAAATTAAGCGCGATCTGGAAGCTCATGTTGCACCTCGCGGGCGAACCTGGCCACGGTGCGCCATGGGGCACACCGGGCCGTTCGCGTAACCTCGGTTCAGATGTGGTAGATGTCGATGACCTGGCGCACGTAGTCGTTCTTCAGCACCACCTTCTTGGCCTTGATCAGCGGCTGTTCGCCGCGCAGGTCCAAGGTGTAGAAGCTCGTACCGAAGTAGCTGTCGGTGGTCTTGTAACGAAAGCTCAACGTGTGCCAGTTGAAGCGCACCTGGCAATGACCCTCGCCCTGCTCGACGATCTCGATGTTGCTGATGTTGTGCGAGGTGCGGGTGTCGGGCACGGTCGCGCTGGAACGCTCGGTCTTGATGCGGAACACCCGGTCCTCGAGGCCGCCACGGTTGCCGTACCAGATCAGCGAGATCTCGCTTTGCGGGTCGGTCGTCAGGCGGTCGTCGTCATCCCAGGCAGGCATCCAGAAGCTTGCGTCGCTGGCATACAATTCCAGCCACTGGTCCCACTGTGCATCGTCCAGGTAGCGCGCTTCGCGGTACAGGAAGTCGCGCACGGTCTCATGAAGGCTCATTGCACGGCCTCCACGGGGATCAGTCGCTGCTCGTCCTCGAGGGCCTTGAGCATGGTGTCCTGCCAGTACTTGTGCTGCAGAACGAACAGGCCCTCGTCCTCGGTACGCACGCCCGACAGCAACGGGCTGAGTTCGATTTCGCGGGCGGCCTCGTCGGCGCCCTCGACCCAGTGTGCCGCGCCACGCGACATGTCGTTCCATCCGGTACCACCGCCGTAACCGGTCTGGCAGGAGCGGAATTCCTCGAGATCGTCCGGCGTGGCCATGCCACTGACGTTGAAGAAGTCTTCGTACTGCCGAATCCGGCTGGCCCGGGCGTCGGCGCTCTCACCTTTGGGCGCGATGCAGTAGATGGTGATTTCGGTCTTGTTCACCGATATCGGCCGCGCGATGCGGATCTGCGAGCTGAACTGGTCCATTAGGTAGACGTTGGGGTACAGGCACAGGTTGCGCGAGTTCTCGATCATCCAGTCGGCACGCGCCTGGCCGAAGTCTGCGGCGAGTTGTTCGCGGCGCTCGAAAGCCGGGCGGTCTTCGGGATTGGCCCAGCGGGTCCACAGCAGCAGGTGGCCGTGGTCGAAGGAGTAGAAACCACCCCCCTGCTTGGCCCATGCGCCCGCGCTCATGGTCTTGATCTCTTCTCCCGCTTCGCGCTGCTTGCGCTGGTTCTGGGTGGCGGCATAGTTCCAGTGCACGGAGCTCACATGGTAGCCATCGGCGCCGTTCTCGGCGGTCAGCTTCCAGTTGCCTTCGTAGATGTACGAACTGGCCCCGCGCAGCACCTCCAGGCCCTCGGGGGACTGGTCAACGATCATGTCGATGATCTTGGCCGACTCGCCCAGGTGTTCGGCCAGCGGTTTGACATCGGCATTGAGGCTGCCGAACAGGAAGCCACGGTAGGATTCGAACCGGGCAACCTTGGTCAGGTCATGGGAGCCGTCGCAGTTGAAACTGTCGGGGTAGCCGGCGTTGCTCGGGTCTTTGACCTTGAGCAGTTTGCCGCTGTTGTTGAAGGTCCAGCCATGGAACGGGCAGGTATAGCTTGCGCGGTTGCCGCGCTTGTGCCGGCAGAGCATGGCACCGCGGTGGCTGCAGGCATTGAGGAACGCATTGAGCTCACCGTCTTTGTTGCGCGCGATGAAGATCGGCTGGCGCCCCATGGACAGGGTGAGGAAGTCGTTTTTCTCGGGGATCTGGCTTTCGTGGGCCAGGTAGATCCAGTTGCCCTCGAAGATGTGTTTCATCTCCAGGTCGAACAGGCGTGGGTCGGTGAACATCTCGCGCTTGCAGCGGTAGATGCCCTTTTCACGGTCGTCCTCGAGCATGGCATTGAGGTAGTCGAATCCCAGGGACATGGCCAGGGTCTCCATTGTTATCGTTCAGACCGGGTCAGGTTAGGGCAGAGATTCGAGGGCGAATATCCAGATCGTGCACGTGGCTATCCAGTTCCTGCAGGCCTGTGGCCCGCTGGGTGCGGCGCCTTGGCCCGGCCAAGGCGAATGACGTTTGTGCAGCCATCGCAATTATCCATTGAACGCGCCGTGCCACCTGAAGTAAGCTCGGGCACATCAACTGGAGAGCAACATGCCGAAACACCCCCGCAACCACGCCAACCACACCGGTCGCAACCTGCGCCCTGTGCTGGCCGTTGCCGGCTCCAAGGCTGTTGCCTGCTTTTATTTTGGGTATTGGTTTAGCCACTAGGCGCCGCTGATACCCACACGGCGCCCACCTTCGAGGGGCCGCCGAACATGAGAATACTCAAACCCCCGGTCGGCTCCCCGACCGGGGGTTTTGCTTTTCTGGCCTTTGAACATTACCGAATCACACTGAGGACACTTTCATGAACTACGCCACTTATTACTACGCAAGCACCTACGCTTGGCGATTTAGCCAATCCCGCTCGGGCCAGCCTGCCGCCTCCGACCGGTTCGTCCACGGTGGCAATGCTGCAGCCAATCAGAATTCAACGATCAGTCGAACATCTCGATAGGGGCCGACTGCGCGGGTCAGAACCCGCCGTCCGCCCAGGGAACCTACGCCATGCAAGCCTCGAACCTCGCTCTGCCCCTGACCCAGCCAAACGCTGCCAACACCACCGTCAGCCGTCGTCTGCCCAGCCCGCACCTGCTCAAGCAGCAGATGCCGCTTCCAATCGAACATGCCCAGCAAGTCCAGGCCCAGCGCCAGGCCATTCGCGCCATCCTCGAAGGCCGCGACCCGCGCCTGCTGGTGGTCGTCGGCCCGTGCTCGATCCACGACCCGCGCTCGGCCCTTGAATACGCCGACCGCCTGGCGGCCCTGAGCCGCGAAGTCGACGACAAGTTGCTGCTGGTGATGCGCGCCTATGTGGAGAAACCGCGCACCACGGTGGGCTGGAAAGGCCTGGCCTACGACCCGCACCTCGATGGCAGCGACGACATGCATGGCGGCATCGCCCTGTCCCGCGGCTTGATGCTGAACATGATCGAACGCGGCCTGCCGATCGCCACCGAGCTGCTGCAGCCGCTGGTCGCCGGTTACTTCGATGACCTGTTGGGCTGGGCGGCGATTGGCGCGCGTACCACCGAATCGCAGGTCCATCGTGAGATGGTCAGCGGCCTGGAGTTGCCGGTCGGCTTCAAGAACGGCACCGATGGCGGTGTCGCCATCGCGTGCGACGCAATGCGCAGCGCCGCCGCCGCCCACCGCCATTTCGGCATGGATGCGCAAGGGCACCCGGCAATCATCGAGACCCTGGGTAACCCGGACACCCACCTGGTGCTGCGCGGCGGCCACAAAGGCCCGAATTACGACAGCACCAGCATTGCCCAAGCCCGCCAAGGGCTGGCCAAAGCGGGATTGCAGGCGCGGATCATGGTTGATTGCAGCCATGCCAACAGTGGCAAGGACCCCGCGCGTCAGCCGGCGGTGTTCGAGGATGTGCTGGCCCAGCGCATGGCCGGCGACACATCGATCGTCGGGGTGATGCTTGAAGGCCACCTTTTCGACGGCTGCCAGGCGCTGGGCAAAGGCCCGCTGAAGTACGGCGTGTCGATCACCGATGGCTGCCTGGGCTGGGAAGCGACACAAACCCTGCTGCGCGAGGCTGCGACACGTATGTAGGAGCTGTACAGCAAGCCTTGCGAGACTTTTCCCAAGCAAGTGCGCTAGGCTTGCCCTTTTTACCCAAGGAGTAGTACCCATGGCACGCGCCACTGCCCGCCACATCCTCGTCAGCAGCGAAGACAAGTGCAACGAACTGAAAGCCCAGATCGAAGCCGGTGCCGACTTCGCTGAAATCGCCAAAGCCAACTCCACCTGCCCGTCCAGCCGCCAGGGCGGTGACCTGGGCTCGTTCGGCCCAGGCCAGATGGTCAAGGAGTTCGATACCGTTGTGTTCAGCGCCCCGGTCAACACCGTGCAAGGCCCGGTCAAGACCCAGTTCGGCTACCACCTGCTGGAAGTGACCAGCCGCCAGGACTAAGTCCACGCTGACCATGACCACCTCTGGGGGAGCGGCGTTGCCCGCGAATGCGCCCGTGCAGGCAACACCGTTGCCTGGCCAGGCCTTTTCGCGGGCAAGCCAGCTCCCCCAGGCGTTTCTGGGGCTCGTCCTGGCCTGCATGGGTTTTACTGCCCTAGCCGAACCGACCCACGCCCTCACCGTCTACGGTGAAACCCCGCGCTACGCCCAGACGTTCCGCCACTTCGACTACGTCAACCCCAACGCCCCAAAGGGCGGCACCCTGCGCCGCTCAGCTACCGAAATCGGTCAGTTCGACCACATTCTGCCGTACATCGACAAAGGCATCGGCGTCAGTGAGGTCGATGGCTGGCTGTACGCGCCCTTGGCAGTGCGTTCGTTCGATGAGCCCTACACCGTGTATGGCCTGATCGCCCGGCGCATGGAGCGCGGCCCCCAGGACGCCTGGCTGCGTTTCGATATCGACCCCAGGGCAACCTTCGCCGACGGCAAACCCGTGCGTGCCGAGGATGTGCGCTTCAGTTACGCCAAACTGATGAGCGAGGGCAGCCTCAAGTACCGGACCCAGTTCGCCGATGTGGCGGGTGTGACGGTCGAAGGCCCACACCGCGTGCGCTTCGACTTCAAGCAGCCCCATGGCCGCACCTTGCCCCTGGACCTTGCCAGTTTGCCGGTCCTGCCCGAACACGACTGGAAAAACCGCGACTTCGCCAACGGCGCCGGCTTTGACACCCCGGTCGGCAGTGGCCCGTACCGCATCGGGCGGATCGACAATGGCCGCAGCATCACCTTCGAGCGTGACCGGCGCTGGTGGGCCAAGGACCTGCCCGTCAGCCGCGGTCGTTTCAATTTCGAGCGCATTCGCGTCGAATACTTTGGCGATACCGAAGTGGCGCGCCAGGTGCTCAAGGGCGGTGGCTACGACTACAACCGCGAGTTCTCGGCCACGGCATTCACCCTGGGCTACAACGGTGCACAACTGGATGACGGCCGCCTGCAGCGCGCCCACCTGGGCCCGGCCAAGCCACAGACCGCCCAGGGCTTCGTGTTCAACCTGGACAGGCCGCAGTTCAAGGACCGCCGCGTGCGCCAGGCGCTGGCCATGCTATGGGACTTCGAGTGGAGCAACCGGCAGATGATGCGCAACCTGTACATCCGCCAGCAGAGTATCTTTTCCAACACCCCGCTGGCGGCGCGTGAACTGCCGGACGCCGGTGAACTGCAATTGCTTGAGCCGCTGCGCGGCAAGGTACCGGACGAAGTGTTCACCCAAGTCTTCACGGCACCGGTAACCGACGGTTCGGGGATCGTGCGCACGCAGCAGTTGCAGGCCCTGGCCCTGCTGCAGCAGGCCGGCTGGCAGCCTGAGGGTGATCACCTGGTCAACGCCGAAGGCCAGCCGCTGACATTCACTTTCCTCAATGGCCAGGCCGGCCTCGAGCGCCTGCTACTGCCCTGGAAGCGTAACCTGGCGCAGATCGGGGTTACCCTGAACATCCGCAATGTCGACTCGGCCCAGTACGTCAATCGCCTGATGGCCCGTGACTACGACCTGATCGTCACCGGCTACCCGGTCACCCTGTCGCCGGGTGCCGAGCTCTACAACTATTTCGGGTCTGCGGCAGCCAACGACCCAGGCTCGAACAACCTGATGGTGCTCAAGGACCCTGCGGTGGACAGCCTGATCGACGGGCTGGTGCGCGCCGACACCCAGGCTGACATGCTCCATCACGCCCATGCGCTGGACCGTGTGCTGCAATGGAACTACTACTGGATTCCCAACTACTACCCGCCAGGCAGCTCGACCGTGTGGTGGAACCGCTTCGGCCTGCCCAAGGTCCAGCCTGCCTATGACGAAGGGCTGGACAGCTGGTGGGAAGTCAGCCCTACCGCCCTGACCAACGCACAGATGGCCGAGCGCCAGAAGGCTGCGCCATGATGTCCTACATTCTGCGCCGCCTGCTGCTGATCATTCCCACGCTGCTGGCGATCCTGCTGGTCAACTTCGCCATTGTCCAGGCTGCCCCTGGCGGGCCAGTGGAGCAGGCCGTGGCCAGGCTGCAAGGCATCGGCGGCGGGGCACCGGGCGCGCGGGCCGAGGTGGTTCAAGGCCAATCCCGCGCCACCCGTGGTTTGGACCCGAAACTGATCGAAGAGATCAAGCGCCAATACGGCTTCGACAAATCGGCGCCCGAGCGTTTGTGGCTGATGCTCGGCCAATATGCGCGGCTGGATTTCGGCCAGAGCTTCTTCCGCGGTGCCAAGGTCACCGACCTGATCCTGGACAAACTGCCGGTGACCTTGTCACTGGGGTTCTGGGCCACGTTGATCACCTACCTGGTGTCGATCCCGCTGGGCATCCGCAAGGCGGTGCGCCACGGCAGCCGCTTCGACGCCTGGAGCAGTGCGCTGATCGTGATCGGTTACGCCCTGCCCTCCTTCCTGTTCGCCCTGTTGCTGATCGTGCTGTTCGCCGGTGGCACCTCGTTGAACTGGTTCCCGGTACGTGGCCTGGTTTCGGAGCACTTCGACCAGCTCAGCCTGCTGGGCAAAGTCGCCGACTACTTCTGGCACCTGGTGCTGCCGGTGGGGGCACTGGTGGTCGGCGGGTTCGCTACGCTGACCTTGCTGACCAAGAACGCCTTCCTCGACGAAATCTCCCGCCAGTACGTGGTCACAGCGCGGGCCAAAGGCCTGAGCGAGCGCCGGGTGCTGTACGGCCACGTACTGCGCAATGCCATGCTGGTGGTGCTGGCCGGCTTGCCGCAGGCGCTGATCACGGTGTTCTTTGCCGGGTCCCTGCTGATCGAGGTGATTTTCTCACTCGATGGCCTCGGCCGCATGAGCTACGAGGCAGCGGTCTCGCGTGATTACCCGGTAGTGTTCGGCACGCTGTTCATCTTCACCCTGGCCGGCCTATTGATCCGCCTGATCGGTGATTTGTCGTACACCTTGCTCGATCCGCGCATCGACTTCGACGCGAGGGCGCACTGATGCTCTCGCCGGTTTCGCGTCGCCGACTGCAACGCTTTCGTCGCAACCGTCGTGGCTGGGTGTCGTTGTGGCTGTTCGCTGGGCTGCTACTGCTCAGCCTCGGCGCAGAGCTCGTGGCCAACGACAAACCCTTGCTGCTGGGCTACAAGGGCGAGCTGTACATGCCTGCGCTCAAGCGCTACAGCGAGCAGCAGTTTGGTGGCCAACTGCCGTTCCAGCCGGACTACCGTAGCGCGTATGTACGCCAGTTGATCGAGGGCCAGGGGGGCTGGATGCTGTTCGCACCGATTCCGTTCAGTGCCGACACGCCTAACTATGACCTGCAAGTCCCCACGCCAAGCCCCCCGAGCAGCAGCAACTGGCTGGGTACCGACGACCAGGGCCGCGACGTGCTCGCGCGGGTGTTGTACGGCACCCGGGTATCGCTGCTGTTCGCTTTTGCCCTGACCGTGGTCAGCGTGCTGATCGGCGTCACCGCCGGGGCCCTGCAGGGCTATCACGGGGGTTGGGTGGACCTGCTCGGGCAACGCGTGCTGGAGGTGTGGTCAGGGTTGCCGGTGCTGTACCTGCTGATCATCCTCAGCGGTTTCGTTGAGCCGGACTTCTGGTGGCTGCTGGGGATCATGGCGCTGTTCTCGTGGTTGACCCTGGTGGATGTGGTGCGTGCCGAGTTCCTGCGTGGGCGCAACCTGGAGTACGTCAAGGCCGCCCGCGCGCTGGGCCTGCCGGACAGCCAGGTGATGCTGCGGCACATCCTGCCCAATGCGATGAATGCCACGCTGACCTATGTGCCATTCATGCTCACCGGGGCCATCACTACCCTGACGGCATTGGACTTCCTCGGCTTTGGCATGCCGGCCGGCAGTGCTTCGCTGGGCGAGTTGGTCACCCAGGGCAAACAGCACCTGGAGGCACCTTGGCTGGGCTTCACCGCGTTCTTTGCGCTGGCGCTGGTGCTGTCATTGCTGGTGTTTATCGGAGATGCCATGCGCGAGGCTTTCGACCCGCGCGTTTAGGCTGGCGCGGCCATCACAGGTTTCAGGGAACTGCCATGCACGAAAGCAACACCCTCAAGGACTACCCTCAGGTACGGCAACTGGCGATCCGCTCGCTGTTCGAAATCATCGAGCAGTCCAGCGAAGGCACGGTGATCGTCGACCGCGACGCGCGAATCGTGTGGATGAACGAACGCTACGCCCGGCGTTTTGGCCTGGCCGACGCAGCCAGTGCCATCGGCCAGCCATGCGAAACGGTGATTCCGGGCAGCCTGATGCGCGAGGTCGTGAGTAACGGCCGGCCGATCCTGCTGGACATGCTCGACACCCCCAACGAGCCACTGGTGGTCATGCGCCTGCCTATCCACGATGCCCAAGGGGCGCTGATCGGTGCCATCGGCTTTGCCCTGTTCGACCAATTGCGCAGCCTGTCGCCACTGCTCAAGCGCTATTCGAGCATGCAGCAGGAACTGGCCACGACACGCTCGCAGTTGCGCGCGCGCCAGGCCAAATACAGTTTTGCCCAGTTCGTCGGCAGCAGCGCCGCGAGCCTTGAGGCCAAACGCCGGGCCAGGCGTGGCGCGGCCAGCGAATCCCCCGTGTTGCTGCTTGGCGAAACCGGCACCGGCAAGGAGCTGCTGGCCCACGCCATCCACGCAGCGTCGGCACGTGCACATAAAGCCTTTGTCAGCATCAACAGCGCAGCGATTCCCGAGGCGCTGCTGGAGGCCGAGTTCTTCGGCACGGCACCAGGCGCCTTTACCGGCGCTGACCGCAAGGGGCGTAGCGGCAAGTTGCAGTTGGCCGAAGGCGGCACCTTGTTCCTCGACGAAATCGGCGACATGCCTTTGGCCCTGCAAAGCAAGCTGCTGCGAGTGCTGCAGGAGAAGGAATACGAACCGGTGGGCTCGAACCAGATGCTGCGCAGCGACGTGCGTATCATCGCTGCCACTTCGATCGATTTGCAGGCGGCCATCGCCCGCGGGGCGTTCCGTGCCGATCTGTATTACCGCCTGAATGTGCTGCCAATCCAGGCCCCGCCGCTGCGCGAGCGCCTCGAAGACCTGCCGGCATTGTGCGAGGCGATCCTCGCCGAACTGGGCAGCCAGTTCGAGCTGGAGCCCGATGCGCTGCAATTGCTGGCACGCCATGCCTGGCCCGGGAACATCCGTGAGCTGCGCAACGTGCTGGAGCGGGCGACGCTGCTGGCGGACCAGCCGCGCCTTGCCGCCATGGACGTGGGCGAGGCACTTGGCCCGGTGACGCCCGTTGCTACGCCACCCCAGCGGCAAAGCTACCGCGATGCCTGTGCGCAATTCGAGCGCAAGCTGATTGCCGATACCTTGGCCGAGCACGCCGGAAATGTGGTCGAAGCAGCGAAAGCATTGGGCTTGGGTCGTTCGACGTTCTACAAGAAACGGGTGGCTTTGGGGGTGTAAGTCTCTTTTTGGGGACTGATGTTTCTAATCGGAGACAGCGCTTAGCGCGCAGACAGGCGCAGCGTTTGGGTCGGATACTTGCCCAAGTGAGTCTCGAATGCGAGACACAGCCATCTTCTTTCCTTTAAAAACCCTTACACATCAATGACTTAAATATTGGCACGATTCCCGCTATCTCCCGGCTACCGATAACAACAAGACTTACCCAGGAGATCTACCCGATGACCGTGCTCATCGCTCTCGCCGCTTTGGCCCTGCTGATGCTGGCCGCCTACCGCGGTTACAGCGTGATCCTTTTCGCGCCCATCGCCGCCCTCGGCGCGGTGCTGCTGACCGACCCCGCCGCCGTAGCGCCCGCCTTCACCGGGGTGTTCATGGAAAAGATGGTCGGCTTCATCAAGCTGTACTTCCCGGTGTTCCTGCTTGGCGCAGTGTTCGGCAAGCTCATCGAACTGTCCGGTTTCTCGCGCTCGATCGTCGCCGCGGCCATCCGCCTGCTCGGCACGCGACAGGCCATGCTGGTGATCGTGCTGGTTTGCGCTTTGCTGACCTATGGCGGGGTATCGCTGTTTGTGGTGGTGTTCGCGGTGTATCCGTTCGCTGCAGAAATGTTCCGTCAAAGCGATATACCCAAGCGCCTGATCCCGGCGACCATCGCCTTGGGCGCCTTCTCGTTCACCATGGACGCCCTGCCCGGCACCCCGCAGATCCAGAACATCATCCCCAGCACCTTCTTCAACACCACCGCCTGGGCCGCGCCCTGGCTGGGGCTGATCGGCACGGTGTTCGTGTTCTGCAGCGGCATGCTTTACCTGCAACGCCAGCGCAACAAAGCCCAGCGGGCCGGCGAGGGCTATGGCAGCAACCTGCGCAACGAACCGGAGACTGCCGCCGACCTGACCTTGCCCAACCCTTGGCTGGCGCTTTCGCCGCTGGTGCTGGTGGGTGTGATGAACCTGCTGTTCACCCACTGGATCCCGCAGTGGTACGGCGCCAGCCATACCCTGCAGCTGCCGGGCATGAGTGCGCCGGTGAACAGCGACGTGGCCAAGCTCACGGCAATCTGGGCAGTGCAGGCCGCGCTTCTGGTGGGCATCCTGATGGTGCTGGTCTGCGCCTTCGGCGCCATCCGTGAGCGCTTGGCCGAAGGCACCAAAAGTGCTGTCGGTGGCGCCTTGCTGGCCGCCATGAACACAGCGTCAGAATACGGCTTTGGTGCAGTGATCGCTTCGCTGCCAGGCTTTCTGGTGCTGGCCGATGCCCTGCGCGGCATCCCCAACCCGCTGGTCAATGAAGCCATCACCGTGACGCTGCTGGCGGGTATCACCGGCTCCGCTTCGGGCGGCATGAGCATTGCCCTGGCGGCCATGGGCGACAGCTTCATCGCCGCGGCGAACGCCGCCAACATCCCGCTCGAGGTGCTACACCGGGTGGCCGCGATGGCCAGCGGCGGCATGGACACACTGCCGCACAACGGTGCGGTGATCACCTTGCTGGCCGTCACCGGCTTGACCCACCGCGAGGCCTACAAGGACATTTTCGGGATTACCCTGATCAAGACCCTGGCGGTCTTCGTGGTCATCGCCACGTTCTACGCCACCGGCATCGTCTAAGGAGCTTTTGCATGACCCTCAAAGGCAAGACTGCACTCATCACCGGATCCACCAGCGGCATTGGCCTGGGCATCGCCCAGGTGCTGGCCCGCGCCGGCGCCAACATCCTGCTCAACGGTTTCGGCGACCCGGCAGCGGCGCTGGCCGAGGTTGCGCAACAGGGAGCGAAGGTTGCGCACCATCCGGCCGACCTTAGCGATGTCGCCCAGATAGAAGCCTTGTTCGCGTTTGCCGAACAGACCTTCGGCGGTGTCGACATCCTGGTCAACAACGCGGGCATCCAGCATGTGGCGCCGGTCGAGCAGTTTCCGCTGCAAAGCTGGGACAAGATCATCGCCCTGAACCTGTCGGCAGTATTCCATGGCACGCGCCTGGCCCTGCCCGGCATGCGTGCGCGCAACTGGGGGCGCATCGTCAACGTCGCTTCGGTGCACGGCTTGGTCGGCTCCACCGGCAAAGCAGCTTATGTGGCGGCCAAGCATGGCGTGGTCGGCCTGACCAAGGTCGTGGGGCTGGAAACCGCCACCGGCAATGTCACCTGCAACGCCATCTGCCCAGGCTGGGTGCTGACCCCGCTGGTGCAAAAGCAGATCGACGAACGTGCCGCCAAGGGTGTCACCCCGCAGCAGGCGCAAGAGGACTTGCTGGCCGAGAAGCAACCGTCATTGGCCTTCGTCACGCCTGAGCAACTCGGCGAACTGGTACTATTCCTCTGCAGCGAGGCCGCAAGCCAGGTCCGCGGCGCCGCCTGGAATGTCGATGGTGGCTGGCTGGCCCAGTGATGGGTGGCCTCGGCCTGGCGCGGAGCTTGCCATCGTTCAACTGCAAGGAGGCCCTATGCGCCCGATCCCCCCATCCGCGATCCTGGCCCTGACCCTGGCGGCCACTGCCCCGGCGATGGCCGCCAGCCTGAAGGACGTCGCACCTTACCCCGAGGCCGAAAAAGGCTTTACCCGGCAGGTCATCCACCTGCCCACGCAAGCCGACGAGCAAGCCCACAAACTTGAAATCATCGCTGGCAAGACGCTCCAGGTGGACTGCAACCGCCAGCGCCTGGCCGGCAGCCTGGAGGAACACACCCTTGAAGGCTGGGGCTACAGTTATTACCGCCTGGACAAAGTCGGCGGGCCGGCCAGCACCCTGATGGCCTGCCCGGATGGCAAAAAGACCGAGGCATTCGTGCCAGTGGTCGGTGAAGGCTTCCTGCTGCGCTACAACAGCAAGTTGCCTGTGGTGGTGTATGTGCCCGAAGGCGTGCAGGTGCGTTACCGGGTGTGGTCGGCAGCGCAGGAGGTGCAAACGGCCAAGGTGGAGTAAATTCAAGCGTAGCGGTACCTGATCGCCGGCAAGCCGCTGATCAGGTGCGTCATGGCACTGGGAGGTATGGCATGAATGATGTGCTTTGGAGTCCTGCTGCGGCGCAAATCGAGGCCAGCACGATGGATGCCTTTCGCCGCTGGATCAACCGGCGCTACAACCTGCAGCTCAACGATTACGCAGCCCTGCATCGTTGGAGCATCGAGCAACGCGCCGCGTTCTGGCAATCCATTGCCGACTATTTTCAGGTGCTGTGGCATACCCCGCCCAGCCAGGTGCTGAGCGAAGGTGCGCACATGCCCGATGCGCGTTGGTTCGCCGACGCCACGCTCAATTTCGCCGAGCACCTGCTACGCCGGCGTGACGATCACACTGCGGTGACAGCCCTGCGCGAGGACGGCCAGCGCAGGTCACTGAGCCACGCGCAACTGGCCGCGGAAGTGGCCGGGCTGCAAACGGCCTTCAAGGATGCCGGCATCGAGCCAGGTGACCGTATTGCCGCGGTGATGCCCAACACCTGGGAAACCCTCGTGGCCATGCTGGCCTGCACCAGCCTCGGCGCCATCTGGTCGACGTCATCGCCGGAGTTTGGCCTGCACGGTATCATCGATCGCTTCGGCCAGATCGAGCCCAAGCTGCTGATCGTCTGTGCCGGTTACCAGTACGCCGGCAAGCAGATCGACCAGGTCGACAAGATCAACCAGGTCTGCGCGCAGTTGCCCGGGCTGCAGCAACTGATCGTGGTGCCCTACACGCGCGAGCAGACCCAAGCCGACGAATTCAGTACCCCTGCAAAGGTCAGCCTGTGGGGCGACTTCTACCAGGCAGGCGGTGAGCCAGGCTTCACCCCGCTACCGTTCGATCACCCGCTGTACATTCTCTATTCCAGCGGCACCACCGGCGTGCCCAAGTGCATCGTCCACAGCGCAGGCGGTGTGTTGCTGCAACACCTCAAGGAACACGGCCTGCACAATGACCTCAAGGCCGATGACGTGCTGTTCTACTACACCACCTGCGGCTGGATGATGTGGAACTGGCTGGCCAGCGGCCTGGCAGTGGGGGCTACGTTGATACTGTACGACGGCTCCCCCTTCCACCCGGGCCCCGAGCGCCTGCTCGACCTGATCGACGCCGAAGGCATTCAGGCCTTCGGCACCAGCGCCAAGTACCTGGCCGCGCTCGAACAGGAGGGCCTGGCGCCGGCACGCAGTCATCGACTGGACAGCCTGCGCCTGATCCTCTCCACTGGCTCACCGCTGTCGCCGCACAGCTATGACTATGTTTACCGCAAGATAAAGGCCGAAGTGTGCCTGGCGTCCATGTCCGGGGGCACCGATATCGTGTCCTGCTTCGTGTTGGGCAACCCCACGCTGCCGGTACGCCGAGGCGAAATCGCCTGCAAGGGCCTGGGTATGGCTGTCGAAGTATGGGATGAGCAGGGTCGCCCGGTGACCGGTGAAAAAGGCGAACTCGTGTGCACCCGCCATTTCCCGTCGATGCCCCTGGGCTTCTGGAACGACGACGATGGCAGCCGCTACCGCGAGGCCTACTTCAGTCAATTTCCCGGTGTCTGGGCGCAGGGCGACTACGCCGAGCAGCTCAGCACAGGCGGCATGGTGATCCATGGGCGTTCCGATGCCGTGCTCAACCCAGGGGGCGTGCGCATCGGCACGGCGGAAATCTACCGCCAGGTAGAAAAGGTCGAAGAGGTGCTGGAGAGCGTTGCCATCGGCCAGCAGTGCAAAGGCGATGTGCGTGTCGTGCTGTTCGTGCGCCTGCGTGATGGCCTCACGCTCGATGACGCTTTGCAACAGCGCATTCGCCAGGTGATCCGCCAGTACACCACGCCGCGCCATGTACCGGCGGTGATCGTACAGGTCGGTGATATTCCACGGACCATCAGCGGCAAGCTGGTGGAGCTGGCGGTGCGCAACGTGGTGCACGGGCTACCCGTGAAAAACACCGACGCGTTGGCCAACCCCGAAGCGCTCGAATACTTTCGTGACCGCACGGAGTTGCACGTTCAGGCATAATGGCGCCTTTTTTTCACCCCGAAGCACAGGTATCTCATGAAAGCTCAAGCCCGCCACATCCTGGTCAAGACCGCTGAAGAGGCCGAAAAGCTCAAACAGCGCATCGCCAATGGCGAGGCCTTCGACGTGCTGGCCAAGAAGTTCTCCACCTGCCCTTCAGGTAAGCGCGGCGGCGACCTGGGCGAAGTGCGGCCAGGGCAACTGGTCGGGGCGATCGACCAGGTGATTTTCAAGAAACCCCTGCGTGTGGTGCACGGGCCGATAAAAAGCAAGTTCGGCTACCACCTGGTGCAGACGTTCTACCGCGACTGAAACCCGCCGTTAACGGCGCGCGGCCAGCAAGCCGAGACCTGCGCAACCAAGCAGGCCGGCGCTGACCCGGTTGAACACCCGGCGCGGGCCCGGCTGGCTGAACCAGCGCTGCAGGTAGGCGCCAAGGCCGGCATAGAGGGCAATCGCCACCCATTCCAGCAGCAGGAACAGTACCCCCAACCAGAGAAACTGCTCACTGACCGGGGTGGTGCTGCCTACCGTGACGAACTGTGGCAGGAAAGCGGTAAAAATCAGGATCGCTTTCGGGTTGCCCGCGGCCACCCAGAACTCCTGCCGCGCCAGGCGCCAACTGCCACGCGGTTGCTCGCTGGCCACCAGCGCCTCGCCCACCGGAGCGCACCACAGCTGCCAGGCGATGTAGAACAGGTAGGCCGCACCCACCACCTTGATCACCAGGAACAGGTATTCGCTGGTGTGCAGCACCACCGCCAGGCCCATCGCCGCCAAGGCAATCATGCCGCTGAAGGCGATGATGCGCCCGCCACCTGCCACGCAGGCGGTACGCAGGCCGTAGCGGCTGGCATTGTGCAACGACAACAGGTTGTTCGGCCCAGGTGCCATGTTCAGGGCAAAGCAGGCAGGGATGAATAACAGCAGGCTCGACAGGTCCATTTCGTTCTCCTGGAAATCTGCCGCCAATTTCGATGCTCAAGCGGTACCGGGTCAAGGTACAGCCACAGGCAAAAACTGTACGGCAGTGCGTTCGGCGCTGTTAAGCTGCCAGCCAGACCAAGGACTTCAGCATGCCCCCTACCCGCTCCTCACTCTGGCGCGATCCGGCCCTGCCCTGGGTGGAAAGCCGCCGGGCCTGCCACAGCCGTGCCTGCTACAAGGCCCATAGTCATCCGACCTTCTCCATTGGAGCGGTGGACGCGGGGTACAGCCTCTTTACCGGCGCGGGTGATGGGCAACAGCGCCTGACCCCAGGCACGCTGGTGTTGGTGCCGGCGCAGCGGGTGCATGCCTGTAACCCCGAACCCGGTCAGGCCTGGAGCTACCAGATGCTGCATGTCGAGGCCCAGTGGCTTGCGCAGCTGCGGCTGGAGTCGGGGGTCGATGCGGCCGCGCCGGGGGCCCCGGCACGGATAAGCCGGCTGCCTGCCTTGTACCGGGAATTCTGTAGGTTGAATGAATTGCTGTTCTCGGCTGCAAGCACCGGCGAAAAGGAAGCCGCCCTTATCGCCTTCATGGGTGATCATGATTTTGCCCAGCATCCGCACCTGGAAGCCGCGCCAGCGCCCGTGTTAGGCCTGCCGGCCCTGGGTAGCCTGATTGAGTGCATCGAAGCCCAGGACCCTGCCCGGCTCAGCCTTGAAGTGCTTGCCCGGCAAGCAGGCCTTGGCCGCTATCAGTTGATCCGTGCGTTTCGCGCCGCCACCGGGCTGACGCCGCATGCCTACCTGATCAATGCCCGCATCAACCGTGGCCGCCGGCTGCTAAGCGACGGGCTGGCGCTGGCCGAGGTGGCCTATCGATTGGGTTTTGCCGATCAGAGCCATTTTCAGCGGGTATTCAAGGCGCATGTGGGCGTGACGCCGGGTCAGTATCGGCTGCGCCGGGGTTAGCCGCCTTGGGCAACCTGCAATAATCTTCAATACCTGCTTCTGACGCGCCTGCACACTGCGGCTCCACCCCTTGAGAAAGCCGCCCCATGGAGCAGTTTCTGATCGTCGCCCTCGCCCACTTCCTGGCCCTGCTGTCCCCTGGCCCGGATTTCTTCCTGGTCGCCCGCACCTCGATCAGCGCCGGTTGGCGCGTTGCCAGCGGCGCCTGCCTGGGCATCGCCCTGGCCAATGGCCTGTTCATCAGCCTGGCTTTCGCAGGCCTGGCGGTACTGCAGGAAGGCAGCCCGGTGTTCATCGCCCTGCAGTTGGCCGGCGCGCTTTACCTGCTTTACATAGGCGCGCTGTTCCTGCGCCACGCCGGACGATCCGGCCTGGCTGCGGTCGGTACCCGAGGGGCAGTGAGCGGGTGGTGGCGAGGGCTGGGCATGGGCTTCGTATCGGGCGGGCTCAACCCCAAGAACGGACTGTTCTACGCCAGCCTCGCCAGCATGGTCGCCAGCAGCAGTGTTGGCTGGAAATGGGCCTATGGTGTCTGGATGTTCAGCATCGTTCTGTTGTGGGACTTACTGGTAGCGGCAGCGATCGGCAACCAGCGCCTTCTGCGGCGCTTTGCTCATGCCCTGCCCTGGCTGGAGCGGGCCTCGGGGATGATGCTGATAATACTGGCAGGTGCATTGCTGTTCAGACTGGCGCGGGGTTGAGCAGTGCCAGGTCGGCCAAGCCCATCAAGCTGAAATGCCCGCTTGCCCAACCCCCGGTGTCCAGGTGCCAGACGTTGCCCAACCGCTTGGCCTGGAGCACCGGCGTATGCCCCACCAGCAGGGCACGCACGCCTTCAACGGCGCCGGTGTCCCCTTCTTTGAGCCGCCGCCGGGACCATTGGCACACTTCACGCACGCCCGGGTCATCATCTTCCAGCAGACTGGCGCGCAGCTCGGCCCAGTCTGTAAAGGGGCTGTCGGCATGCAGCACACCAATCAGTCCGGCCTCTGTCTGTACTTCCATGGCTATCGGCAGCTGCAGAAAGTGTTCGACGAACACCGCCTGCTCATCTTTTGGCAGGTCGAGAAACCAACCGCCGCCCGCTGCCCGATACATGTCCAGATCCAGCCGCCCCCCGTAATGACAGGTGATGGCCAACGATTCGTGGTTGCCCTGCACAGCGTAAAACCACGGCTTGGTCAGCCACGTCAGTGCCTCGAGACTATGAGGGCCACGGTCGACCAGGTCGCCGACGCTGAACAGCCGGTCCACTGCTGGGTCGAACCCTACCGCCGCCAGGCATTGCTCAAGCCGCCGAAAATGCCCGTGAATATCGCCAACTGCCAGATCACGGCCGTGGCTGTTGGCGGCTACCCGCCGAAACCGGCTCATTGCATTCTTCCTCTGCTACTGCACGCTGGGGAGCGGACGATGGGTGCCGCGCTCGTCCATGACGTGCTCATGCCCCTGTCAAGCAACAGCATGGCACAAGTTTCGCCCCGCCTGCGGCCCGCTGAAATACCCTTCACTGGTACAGGCATCCGTGGCGGTAGTATGCTCGGCCTTCGACCTGTACCAGGGAAAGGGATTACCCATGAAACTCTGTGCCGTACAGCTGGCATCCGTCAAAGGCGACCTGCAAATCAATCTCGACCGTCACCTGCACTGCATAGAGCAGGCCGCAGGCCTGGGCGCCGAACTGGTGGTATTCCCCGAGCTGTCGCTGACCGGTTACGAGCCTACCCTGGCACGGCAGGTGGCCTTGCCGATCACCTCGGCCCGGCTCGATCCGTTACAGCAACTCTGCGACCGCCTGGAAATCTGCGTAGCCGTGGGCCTGCCGCTGCCCACGGCTGATGGCATTCAGATCGCAATGCCGATCCTACGTCCCGGTCAGCCGCGGCTGGCCTACGCCAAACAACGGCTGCACGAGGACGAGTTGGCGTTTTTCTCCGCGGGCGATCAGCCCTTGGTTTTCGCCGCAGGGCAACTGCAGATAGCGCCCGCCATCTGTTACGAGTCGATGTTCCTCGCGCACGCAGCACAAGCCCGCGACAGCGGCGCAGAACTGTATCTGGTGAGCGTGGCGAAAACGGCAAAGGGCGTCCGTGAAGGCCATGAGCACTACCCCCAAGTCGCTCGCACTTTGGGTATGCCGGTATTGATGGCCAACTGCGTGGGACCGGCCGACAACTTCGTGGGGGCCGGCGGCTCGGCGGCCTGGGACAGCCAGGGCAACCTGCTGGCAGCGCTGGACGGCCGTCAGGAAGGCATCCTCTTGCTGGATACCACGAACGCCAGCGCCATCAGCGTATCGCTGAGCATGCCGTCGCCATGAAGTATCTGCTTTTGACAGTGGCCTGTTTTGCCAGCACCTACCATTTGGTTGGCCTGTTGATCGACAGCCATCTGAATGAGCTGGCCGAGGGGTTGCGCCATCGCCCGGATGCGCCACCGCCCGGCCAGTACCTGCGCGAAGTAAGGCCCCAGGCCCGCCGGGCGCATCGGCAGTACACGCTGATGGCAGGCTCGACGCTGGCAGTGGTGGTTTGCCTGATCGCATACTGGGTCAGTTGAGTGGCCAGGTTCAGTCGCGACCCTTCACCGCCAATACCTGGCTAAAAGTCCCAAGCCTGGCTCTGTTGGCCTTCCAGCGCCAGGAGGTACTGCTTGGCCGGTATTCCCCCGGCAAACCCGGTCAGGCTCCCGGATGCGCCGATCACCCGGTGGCATGGGGCAATGATCGAGATCGGATTACGGCCGTTGGCCGCACCGACCGCGCGTACGGCGCTGGGGTTACCGATCTGCCGGGCAATGTCGCTGTAGCTTCGGGTCTGGCCGAACGGAATGGTGAGCAACGCCGCCCACACCTGGCGCTGAAACGCGGTGCCGGCAAAGTCCAGTGCCAACTCGAAACGTTGGCGCTTGCCAGCAAAATACTCATCCAACTGACCAGCGGCTTGGCGCAGTATTGGCTTTTCGTCATCGCGATGCACCTCACCCAGGCGCACGCGGTTCTCCCGCTCCTGTTCCCACAGTACAGCGGCCAGGCACTCGCCGCGGGCCACCAGGGTCAAGGTGCCGACCGGGGACTGCATCAAGGTGAAGGCACTGGACATGGGTCTTTCTCGCTGCAAGGCTGGATGCGGGCACTGTAGCGTCGGCCCTGGCACCACGCATCCGTTTTCTTGCTCAGGCATCCACGCAGCTCGCGATGCGGCGGGCTTGGGCCAGGTCGATTTTCGGGATCAACGTCGCGGGAATGCGAGAAACCTCGGACAGGTTGTAAACCCGGAACCGCTCGCTGACAACATGCTCGGCCATCAGCGTCAGCGACGGCAGTATGCGGCTCTCCCAGTGCTGATCGAGCCCACAGGGGGAATGCTGCCCCTCGGCCTTCTCGTAAAAGCGCCCGAGTGACTGGTCGAGGTCAACACCGACCAGCAACACCTGCTCGAAACCCAGGTGATAGGCCAGTTGCAGCGCTACATAAACCACTGTCCGGGCATCGTAGTAGCCCCTTGAGAGGTCTTTGCTGAAGGCGATCGATCGCGCCCGTTTGCTCCACAACGCCCTGCTGCAGACATGGGTTGCGCCGTGCCCGCGCAACCCGTCGAGCATGCCGGGGTTGTCGGCTTTATGCAGTGGGTAACACGCGGTGCCGAGCGGGATATCCGCGCCGATGAACTGCTCTGGCCACAAAGCCAAGCGCTGGCTATCGCGCAACGCCATGGCAAACAACGCTGGCTGCTGCGTGGGAAAGCTTTTGTCGGTGCAGAGGTAAAAGAACGGCTTCACACCACACGCATCGGTGAGGGAAACCGAACCATTCATGGCAATCACAGGGAGGTTTGCAAATTCAAGCAAGGGGAACTGTTTGGCAGAAGCGCCCGACGCAAGAATCACCACAGGCCCTTTCTGGGTATTTCGGCACGCCTCGAAACTTGAGAACGCGCCACGCTCGGCGTTGAGCCGTGAAGGAGATGTATTCATCGTGTCATCATCGGTTTGGAGTACCTAAAACACAATACCCCGGGGCACCTTACGATCATTTCTACAGAGCGCTCACACCTGGCCAATGTCTGGCCCTGCGTATCGAGCGCCGGCGTCATTTATTCATGAGTCTCCTTGCTGGTTACCCCTGGCGGTACTAATACTTAACTCTCTGCCTGGGGAGGCACGAACAATGCAACCAAGATTCGTTATCGTTCCCGCAGTACCTATCGAAAAGGAATCATTCCGTGTCGCCGGCCGCTATTACGCAGCAACCGTCTGCGGCGGCTACGACATCTACGACAACCAAGCAAAGGAGCGTCTCAAGCCCAGTTACTCCAGCAAAGAGGATGCGCAGGTGCAATGCCGGCAGATGAACTTGAAGGCCTAGAAGGCATGGGAGTGCCAGGAGCCAGGCGTCACCTCAATCCAGGCACTCCCTGGCCGCCAGGCGCAGTTTGTTGCCCGAGAGGAAACTACCTTTGTAGAACGTCGCCCGGCTGCCCTCCCCGGACTCCACCACTTCAAGGACTTCATCGGAAGTCACTGCGCTGGGTGCGGTCAGGCGGTAGCCGTGGGAAATGGATTTTTGCGTCGTCATTGGCGCCAGCGCTTGCCATTTGGGCAATACACAGGCGACATAGCCTTCTGGCGACTTGCGGGTCAGCTTGCTGGCTGTCGGCTTTCCGGGGTTGGCACAACCGGCCAGGCTCATCATCAGGACGGAGCAGAAAAAGATGCGAAAGTTAGGCATTTGCATTTGACTCAAGTGAACAGGGTGCATTTTAACCACGGTTTTGCATCAGCACTAATGCACCAAGGTAGGACTCGAACTCGTGCCGCATGCAATCAAGCCAGCTCAGGCGTGGGCGCTGAGAATGAAAAGCCCGCACTTGTGTGGTGCGGGCTTTCATGCTCAGGGTTGCAGTTGGCGAATTAGGCCTTCGAACACATGAGCGCTGCGTCGAGCAGCCGCCCGTGGTCATACCAGGCATCACGCTGATAAGCCATGAACTGGTGACGCGTGCCGTAGCTACGCAACTCTACAAGGCCATTGGCTGTGTTGGGGTCGGTACTGTCGACGAACAGGCGGACCGAGTCGCCACTACCCACCTCATAGGTGGTAGCACTCCCATGCAATTCCTCCTTGACGCACCCCAGATAATCCGGCGGGCTCTTCTCAGTGATACCAGAGGTCTGATCATGCCCATCCCGAACATCGGGGTTATGTGCACACCCGGCCAAAAAAGTTGCAGCCAAGGCTGACATCAGTATTGCGCTTGCGAACGATCTAGAGTTTTTCACGCGACACGCTCCGGCGCCCCCGTCAACAACCCTCGAAAAACAGCTAATGAGAAACGCCCTGTTTTTATTTTGCCCTGCTCATATTAACCCTCACTATTAGCAGGGCAATATTCTTCTTCGCTATATGGCTGGCGACACCGTCCTAGCTGGTATGCTGCTGACGAGCACCCGGCATGAGGAGTGCCAACCGCAGCGCTCAATCTTGCTCGGTCAGTTCACAAACGCCATTTGCACCGCCCTTGCCCGTGTACGAAACTCCGACAGACTCATCCGGGTTGACCATGATGGAGACGGTAACCCCAGCGCCCTTGGCTTCGTAATACGCGTCACTGAATTTCTTCACCTTTGCCTCCTTGGCATTGATGTAGACAGGGCCGCCTTCATCCGCGTGCACTTCGATGTCGCCCGGGCATGTGGCATTCACCAATGGGATGCCTGCGTTGGCCATACCTGCAACAGCAATCAGAAAAACACCCACCAGTGGCCGCTTCATTCAAACCTCCTGATCCGGATACAACCTCAGTTATAGGCATAGACGAATGTGAGCGCGCGCGCCTGCAACCTGACAAGGCCGTCGAAGCTGCCCGCCAGGCCCCTCAGCCTCTGGCACGCTCGTAAGCGTCCACCTGCTGCTTCAGGATCAGCACAGTCCTTGAAGCAGGAAGCTTGCTGGCGACATCGGGGTCACGCGCCACTTCATGTGCGAAACAGACGAGCCAGGCACCGTCTGCCTGAACAGCCACGTGGGCCAGGTAGCTACCCACTTGGCCAATGGTGAGGCCGGAGGCGTCGGCTATCAGTTGGTATTGGTCAGCAATGTCCATTCGACCTTCCAGGTGCCGGGCCCTTGCCGGCCATGCATGCGCTCGATCGAGTGGCAGGCATCAGGCTCTGCCTGCCTGGCTCTGGACATACTGCTCAGCCATCACCTTGCCTTCGAGGATGGCCTCCGTGGAGGACGAAAATGCCCGACTCACTCGCAGCGTTCTTGAAACACTGCCTGGTCGGCCGACCTCTACCAGCATGCCGGTGGGTGATTCAGTGCACGATTCCCACAGAACGTAAATGGATGCCTGGTAGCCCAGGTAAGAATGCACATAAAGGTCATGATTGGTGGACTGAAGGTTCATCTGATTCTCCAACGGGCGCCCTGATTGCACCTCTACTGCAAATACGACTGGTGCGTTCACGCGTGCGTTCCGTTTTCCAGTGGGGTTACCTGGAAAGTCGCGAGCCTTTTCGCGGCAGCGGCTCTGGGGCGGGTGGCTGTGGAGCTGGAAACGTGCGGGCAACCCAGTCGCGAGCCCTGTCCAGCGCCCAGGCCATGGCTGCGGACAGCTTCTGTCCAGGGCAATCGGTAAAGCTCTCCTCGAGCAGGAGCACGCCTTTTTTCCCATAGATGCCCAGGAACAGCTGCGTGACGTTATCCCTTGAAAGCCGTGCCTGGATATTGATCAAGGTGCCGCAGGAGAGCCGCTCGTCATAGTTGCGCACATGTAATTCTGGACTGGCCCAGTCCCAATAAATCTTGCCGCGATTGCGCATGGAGCGGACCTTCACCTTTCATATTCCTGACCGGGAAGACAGCATACACAGCTGCACCGGGGAATCCAGGCAGGAACGACAAGGTTACATTTTTTTACATTTGCAAGCGGCGTGCTCAAACCGCGATGGGTTCGGCGAGGTTGCAGTATTGTCCCTTGAAATACAGCAATGGCTGCGCATCACCGGCTTTGTGCAGGTTGAGCGCCTTCACTTCACCGATCACGATCAGATGGTCGCCGGCTTCGTGCTCTGCGTGAATTTCGCAATCGAGCCAATACAGACTGCCAGCAATGATCGGGTTGCCCAAAGGCGATTGCTGCCACTCGACCCCGTGCCACTTATCCGTCCCTCGCCGCGCGAACTGGTTGGAGATCCCGACCTGATCACCGGACAGAATGTTGACCGCGAAGCGACCTGCCTGGCGAATCTTCGGATAGCTGGCCGAGTTGGACATTACGCTGAATGACACCAGCGGCGGGTTCATCGACACGCTGTAAAACGACTGGCACGTGAAGCCAATCGGCTCGTCACCCATGTGGGTGGTGATCACCGTGAGGCCGGAGGCGTAGTGCCCAAGCGCTTCGCGCAAGCTCGTCGGCTCGATAGCATTAGGGAATGACATAGTAGGTCCTGGGTATTGATTACCGCTCGAAGGTGCAGCAAAAGCCTAGTCAGCCCGAGCATTCGGGCTGAACCTTACCTGAGCCTTCGCTGAGCACCTTCGACTTGGGCTCAGCGTTTGTTCAGGAGCCCTTGACGGACGATTTCCGCGCCCGCGCTCAGCGCATTGAGCTTGCCTCTTGCCACCTCACGCGGCAGCGGCGCCATACCGCAGTTGGTGCAGGGGTAGAGCTTGTCGGCATCTACGAACTGCAGGGCCTTGCGCAGCGTGTTTGCCACCTCTTCCGGGGTTTCGATGGCGTGGTTTGCCACATCGATGGCGCCGACCATCACTTTCTTGCCACGGATCAGCTCGATCAATTCCATGGGCACGTGGGAGTTGTGGCACTCCAACGAGACGATATCGATGCTGGACTTCTGCAGCTTGGGGAAGGCCTCTTCGTATTGACGCCATTCCGAGCCCAAGGTCTTTTTCCAGTCGGTATTGGCCTTGATTCCATAGCCGTAGCAGATGTGCACGGCGGTTTCGCACTTGAGGCCTTCGATGGCGCGCTCCAGGGTGGCGACGCCCCACTCGTTCACCTCGTCGAAGAAGACGTTGAAGGCGGGCTCGTCGAACTGGATGATGTCGACACCGGCGGCTTCCAGTTCGCGCGCTTCCTGATTGAGGATCTTGGCGAATTCCCAAGCCAGCTTTTCGCGGCTCTTGTAATGCGCGTCGTACAGCGTGTCGATCATGGTCATGGGGCCTGGTAGCGCCCATTTGATCGGTTGCGAGGTTTGCTGACGCAGGAACTTGGCGTCCTCGACGAAGACCGGCTTGCGCCGCGCAACGGCGCCCACCACCGTTGGCACGCTGGCATCGTAGCGATCGCGAATCCTGACGGTTTCACGTTGTTCGAAATCCACGCCATCGAGATGCTCGATAAAGGTCGTGACGAAATGCTGACGTGTTTGCTCGCCATCGCTGACGATGTCGATACCGGCATGTTGCTGTTCTTGCAAAGACAAGCGCAGCGCGTCCTGCTTGCCTTCGATCAGTTGATCACCTTCCAACTTCCACGGGGACCAAAGTTTTTCAGGCTCTGCGAGCCAGGACGGTTTAGGCAAGCTGCCAGCCGTTGAAGTGGGGAGCAATTTTTTCACAATAAAAGACCTTGTACGTTAGACGATTCAAGCGGCGTCACTGGCAGACCACTGCTCAAGAATGGCGTAATAGGGTTTGATGAAGTGCTCTTCGGCAAACTTCCCTTGCTCGATAGCGAGCCGGCCGCGTTCTTCACGATCATAAACAATACGCGTCAGCGAATAATCCTGGTGTTGCAAGCTGGGCTGATAAGACTTCCCGGCTGCGGAGTTCGCGTTGTAGATTTCAGGCCGGTAAATTTTCTGGAACGTGTCCATCGTGCTGATGGTGCTGATCAATTCCAGATTGGTGTAGTCACCCAGCAAATCACCGGCAAAATAGAAGGCCAGCGGTGCAACACTGTTCGGCGGCATGAAGTAGCGAACCTTCAGGCCCATCTTGCTGAAATACTCATCGGTCAGGGAATACTCGTCCTGCCGGTACTCGACGCCGAGCACGGGGTGCTGATTCTCTGTGCGCTGGTAGGTCCTGGCGCTGGAGACGCTCAGGCAGATGACCGGCGGCTTGCTGAAATGCGCCTTATACGTGTCCGAGCTGACGAAGGACTTGAACAGCTTGCCGTGGAGGTCGCCAAACTTGTCGGGGGTGCTGAATTGCGCCTGGCCCTTGTTGTGGCTCAACAACAGCACGCTGAAGTCATAATCCCTGACGTACGAGGAGAAGTTATTCCCCACCATACCGGCGATACGCTCATTGGTGTGACGGTCAACGACCGTCGTTTTCAAGATCTCGATCAATGGCAAGGCAGGCGTGCTGCGTACAGCACCGATATTCATTTCAACGGAAATGATTTCAAGCTCGAGCGTATAACGATCAGCATTGGGGTTGTCCCAATGCGCCAAGGCATTGAAGCGATTGTCGATCATCTTCAGCGTATTGCGCAAATTCTCTTGACGACTCGCCCCTCTCGCCAAGTTGGCGAAATTGGTCGTTGTGCGCGTATTGTCCGATGGCTGATAATGCTCATCGAAGCGAATGCTTTTGAGGGCAAATGCAAATTCATTGCTCATGTTGGCCTGACGTCCTGATCTCGTAATCCGTTCAGTGCACCGTATAGCTTTTCTGATCAGCTAATTAGTGGGTCACTGGCGCTAATTGAGGGGCAGTTTATAGAGCGAGGTTGAGCGGTGGCTAATGAATTGATTTCAAAGGATCGTTAGCGCTGCTCATGATCAGGCCAGGATCAGATGAATATCCTTCACTCAGCTGAGCTATGAGGCCTTGGACACTCGCGATTGCTGATCTCCACCCCACGCCCCGCCCTGCCGCCCTGACGCCAGCAGTACTCGCAATCGGCTGGGTGTTTGGGTGGTCAAAGAAAATCGTGTGGGCAGTACCGGAAGCCGGCGAACACAGGCAGGGTGAGCTAGAGTTTTGGTATGTCCACGCACCGTGAGATGACGATCATGCTAAAACAAGAAGCAGACGACGTGATTGAGCGTATCAGGGAAGATCTGAAAAGGCATGGCGTGTTGATTGGCTACGATCCAGAGTTCACCACCCCTGATTTCGGTTGCGACCTGGACCACCACGTCGCTCAGGTCAGAGAGGATCCAGAAGCCCGCGTCCTGTGTATCGTGATACATGACGAAGGCTTGTGGGCTCAGCTCAAGCAGGGGTCCATTTACCGCTGCGTCGTCAGTGAGTGTAAAGGCAAGCTGTTCGGCCTGCCGGTCATCATCGACCCGCAAACCGATGCGTCGTACACCATTGAATACAAGCCCTGACGCGGCTGCAGGGTAGCCTGCCAGCGAGGGTCACCATCTGCCTGCCAGGTAGAACATCCCTCCCCCAAGCGCCGTCAAGACGATGCCGTCAAACACATCGCCAAAAGAGGCTTTACCTGAACACCATGCCTCGATCTGCGTGGCCAGGAAAAAGACTGCGATGAATAACACGGCGCCCGCGATGCGGCGCTGAACCTTGAACCTGGCCTTGTCGGTTCCGAACCACAGCATGCATGCCTCCTTTCGTGTTCACTGATGGGCTCAGGATAACCCGACGCGCGCATCGATACAGACATGGCCTAGTTCGAAATCACTCTCTTGGCCCTGTGGGGCTAGTCCAAGCGTAGCTACAGTGGGCGCCAACGAACACCAACCCACTGCGAGTAACTCCCCATGAACAACCGCCTTGACTACTTCAAGCTGTCTCCCCAAGCGTCCAACAAATTGGTCGAGCTCACCCTGCAGCTGAGCAAGAAGCCGCCACTGGCCGAGCTTGCCCACCTGATCATGCTACGGGCTTCGCAGCTCAACGGCTGCGCGTTCTGCGTGGATATGCATGTGAAAGAGGCCAAGATCCATGGCGAGCGCGAGCTGCGTCTTCACCATGTCGCCGTCTGGCGTGAGTCGCAGCTGTTCTCGCCAGTGGAGCGAGCGGCGCTGGAGTGGACTGAAGCCCTGACCCAGCTGCCGCCTCATGGTGTTTCCAACAGCCTGTATGCACGTGTGCGCGAGCAGTTTTCCGAGCAGGAGCTGTCGGACTTGACGTTCCTGATTGTTGCCATCAATGGCTGGAATCGCCTCAATGTGGCTTTCCAGGCGGTCCCGGGCTCGTCCGATGAGCTGTTCGGCCTGAACAAGGCCAACCTCAACTGAGGAGCTGGCTGATCAAAGTGCCAAGCTGCTCGCCCGGAGCAGCCGTGGCACAGTTGGTAAAACTCAGCAGCAGGCCTGATTGGCGCTGCGATGAGGCAGCCCAGCGCGACAACGCTTGTACCGACATGCCCTTGGCCAGCAGCTGCTCGGCCAGGGCTGTGTCGCTCACCTCCTCCGGCAAACGCAGTACCAGGTGCATGCCGCCTGGCGAGCGCTCCACCTGCATACCCCTGGGCAATGTTCGCTCCAGCGCTTCGATGGTCACTGCCCGTCGCTCGTTGTACAGTCGGCGCATGCGTTGAATATGCCGAGCGAAGTGCCCCTCGGCAGCGAACTCCGCCACCATGGCCTGGGTAATGGACGGTGATCCGGCCGCGAACAAGGCTCGGCCCACGCGCTCGAACGCTGCCACTTGAGCCTGCGGCACCACCAGGTAAGCCAGCCGAATGCCAGGGAACAGCACTTTGCTGAAGGTGCCGGCATACAGCACGCGCCCATGGCGATCCAGGCTGGCCAGCGCAGGAAGTGGACGACTGACGTAGCGATACTCGCCATCGTAATCGTCCTCGACGATCCAGGCACCGGTGCGGGCAGCCCAATCCAGTAGCAACTGTCGGCGCGGCAGCGACAGCGCCATGGACAGCGGGCTCTGATGCCCCGGTGTCACCATGGCCACCTGAGCCGGCCGAGAAGCGGCGATGGCCTGCTCCACATTCATTCCATCGGCATCGACCGGCACCGCTTCGAGCGCCAAGCCGAACTGGCGAAGCACCTGGCGCGTAGTGGGATAGCCCGGGTCTTCCACCCAGGCGCGCTCGCCTGGCTGCAACAAGGTATGCGCGACCAACGACAGGCTATTGCGCCAACCGCTGGTGATGAACACCTGATGAGCACCGCAATCGATACCTCGGGACACCTGCAGATACGAGGCGATGGCGCTGCGCAACGCCGCCAGGCCGTGGGGGGCCGGATAGTCCAGGTCCCCCAGGCGCATCCCGCGCAGATACCGAGCACCGAGGCGCGCCCATATCTTGCGCGGAAATGCATCCAGCGCCGGCACCCCCATCTGGAACGGCAACAGTTGCGGCGGACGCCAGAGCGAATCAGCACAGTCTTCGATCACTGGGCTGCTGACCGGTAACGCGGTGGCCGTCAATACAGGCTTCTGCAGTCCGGGGTTGACCACGGTGCCTTTCTGCCCGAGCGCCAGAAGGTAACCCTCGCTGGCCAGCAGCGAATAGGCCAGTTCGACGGTACCACGGGCCACCCCCAGGTCCTTGGCCATGGCGCGCGCCGACGGCAAGCGGTCACCAGGAGACAACGTGCCGGCGGCAACGGCAGCCAGCACGCGGTCGTAGAGTTGACGATACAGAGGTAAACCGGACTGCTCTTGCAAGGGCGCAAAAGGCGGCGTGGGGGGAGTCATCATGGCCTAGTTCATATCCCGTTTCTTGGCTCAGGCAAGTGGGTCATTGCACGTTCACTATAGCGCCATCAGCTACTGATGAGGCTAACCCCCATGACATTCACTTCGCACAACTTCGTGCCCAGCGTGCTTGATCTGAACGACACCGCCCTGCGTCCCTTGGACAGCACCCAAGACCTGCGCAGCGCATTCCCGGTCATGCAGCAATTGCGCCCACACCTGACCAGCGAAGCCGACTTCATCAGCCGCATCGAGCGTATGCGCGTTGAAGGCTATCGCCTGATTGGCGCCTACGACTCAGGCGTTCTCGTGGCGCTGGCGGGTTACCGCCTCCAGGAAAACCTGGTCTACGGCGCATTCCTGTATGTCGATGACCTGGTAACCGCCGAGGCTCAGCGCGGTGGTCATTGGGGTTCGCGCTTATTGCAGGGCTTGGAACGACTGGCCCGTGCCAGCGGTTGTGCACGCCTGGTACTCGACACGGGTTTGGCTAACGCCCGCGCACAACGGTTCTACTTCCGCGAAGGCCTGTTGACCGGTGCTCTGCGCTTTCAAAAACAGTTCGTTACGCCATAACCCCCCTACGCTTCCAAGGAGGCAACCAGCATGACACCGTCCCAGCAGCCACTTGCTCCTGTGCGTATTCTTCGCCTGAGCGCCAGCCCCAATGCAGACGCTTCTGAAAGTTTGAAACTGTCCCAGCAGATCCTGTTCGCCCTGGCCAACCAGTCCGGCAGAAGGGGCATCCAGTTGACCAATCTTGACCTCAACACCTTGGCCCCAGTCGATGCGCCATATGCCCAGGCGTTAGCCAATCAGGGCGTGGCCGTAGCAAGCGGCCAGGAAGGTACGTTGACCCGTTCCGACGAATTGATCGACCAACTGCTGGCCTGCGACGTACTGCTGATTGCCACGCCGATGCACAACTACAGCGTGCCCGCCTCGCTCAAGACGTGGATCGACCAAGTGGTGCGCGTGGGCAAAACGTTTCTCGGCACCGCCAAAGGCAAGGTGGGCACGCTGGCGGATCGGCCGGTTTACGTCGCCATAGCCAGCGGTGGCGCCATCAGCGGCCCTAATGCCCGGCAACCCGATTTTCTGCGCCCCTACCTGTCCGCCGTCCTCGCCACCATTGGGCTGAATCACGTGGACTACTTTACCGTTGAAGGTACGGCCAAGGGGGTGGAGTCACTGAATACTGGAAGAGAAACAGCGTACGGTGAAGTGCGGGCGTTCTTCAGTAAGAGTCGGCAAAGAGTGGATCAAGTCTGTAGTCCGCGTTAAGACCAACCGGTCGGCGCGCCCGCACTGGCGGTGTAGATGGCCATGGGCAAATTCCTGGCCTGGTCAGCGTCCATGTTCGCTGGCCTGCGGCAGAGACTCGCATCGATCCTTGGGCGGTGTTGGCTCAGCCGTGATGTTCTGCCTGCACGCACTTGTAGCGCTTGTAGCGGCGCCATTCAGCATAAGGCAATATTCGGGCGGTCAACATCGCATAAAAGGATTGCATGGATGCCGTTTTCACCGAAGGAACGTGCTGCACTATTAGCCCTTAAGGGCGTAGGCCCCACTGTCATCAGCAGACTTGAGCAGTTGGGTATCGAATCAATGTTCGAGCTGAGCAGGGCCAGCGTTACCGACATCTTGGCCCGGGCATCCGCTGCCATAGGGTCGACATGCTGGAAAAATAGTCCTCAAGCAAAAGCAGCGGTGACCGCCGCCGTCGAGCTTGCGAAAGGCGCGTTAACGAATAGCTCATCCTGACTTGGCCACGCGTTTGGGCGTTTCAGCGTGGGGATGATGAAGGCGTAGCCATGGCGCTGATGTCGCGGTGCAGGGCGTGTAACTGGCCATGGCAATCGTGAATGCGACATGGGTGACAAATGGGCTAATGTAGCGATCCACTCGGTCCGAGCGCGTGACCAGTTGGCCAGTCATGCTTTCGATCCGCGGATGAGGATGGGACGGTTCATGCCTTGGGTCGTCCGACACTTGGCAGGCCGTACTTGAAGGGGTCAGCGCCACGGTTCTGCTGGTTTTTGGCTTTGCGTGCCTCATCTGGCGGGCTGATCATCTGCACGGTGAGGCTGCCGTCGCTGCCTGCGTACACCACGGCGCTGGCACCGCCGTCGTGGTAGCTGGCGATGGTGGCCAGGTTGATTTCTACCAACGCGCTGCTTACGCCGGTATTGCCCAGGCGTCGACCGATGTCATAGCCCTCATCGACATTGCCCACGTCCAGGCCTTGGCCGTCGGTATTGAGGCTGTGCAAGGCGTTGGTCAGGGCAATTTCTGCTTCAGCGTTGTTAGTGGTGTCGTAGAACACGCGCACCGGTTTTTGCCCATCGGGCAGCGTGTCGAGGGCCTTGAGCCAACCTGCCTGCAAGGCCTTGGCCTGCAACGCGGGTTTGAGGCGCTTGCCGTGCTCGTCCTGCATGGAAACCTTGATCGGACGGTGCAGGTAGCCCAGCACTGGCGCTGCGTCGAACTCTTTCAGTTGGTGCTCGGCCCAACGCACGGGCAGCCAGGGGGACGGTTCGAAATGGCCTGGGCCACGGTTGTCGATGGTTTTCCACAAGTCAGGTAGTTGCGATTGCCAGTAGGCGCTGGATATGGTGGTCGGGCCTAGCAAGATTTTAACGCCTTTGGCATGCTCAGCGGCTTCATACCAGTCCATGAATGCCCTGCTCCGGTCCCAATAAAACGCCCACAATTTCCCGAAGTCAGTTTCTTTGTCCTGATTGTCCTCGGCGTCATGGCTGACGAAGGGGCGAATGTAGCGATCCACTCGCTCTGAACGCGTGACCAGCAGGCCAGTCGCGTTTTCGTAGATCGTCGGAACCACATGGCCATTCTGCAATCCCGGTGTGCCGGGTTTGCGGTAACCGTTTCGTGTCACGTCACCGTCTCGGCTCGCGATCAAAGCCTGTGGCACCTTCGGGTTATCCTCAAAAAACGTAAACAGTCGCTCGATCATGCCTTGCGCATGGGTAGTGCTTTCATCGTCTTGCCACAGAAACTGGGTAACGCCCAAGGTTGCAGCATTACGGCCTGAATTGATCAGGCCCGCGGCGCTATAGGAGCTGTCGTAGGGGGCAGGCGGCCCCAGCGCAAACACCGGGATTGGCCAATACGCTACTGCCTCACCTGCCGACTTTTTGAATGCGATACGCACTTTGATGTTTGCAGAGTTTCTCCTGGAGGTTAGTGACGGGTTGTAGTCTTTCGCGTCCCGCGAGTAAATCGAAGAAAAATTGTCGTTTTTCTTTTTTATGAACTGCCAGATTTTGGACTGGCCGTCTGTGTAAATTCCAAGTCCCACTCCCCGAATTTCCAGGGCGTAGGTCCGCGCTTGCGTGGCCTGCTGTTCGGCGTTTTTGACCTCTATCTGTTTTCGGTAATTGGCAAGCTCTGCCTTCTCACTGGCCAGGGCATTGCCCCACCAGTGAGTGCCAAAGATCACCAGCAGCGGGCCGACAATAGCGGCAATGCCCCAAGCCATGACGGGTTTCATGTTGCGAAGTACCATGTCGCACTCCTGTGCTTTTTTGGACAATCCAACAGAGCCAGAGCACAAGCTGCGCTCCGGGGATCCGCTGATGAGTCACCCAGGCAGATGGGACGCTTCATGCCTTGGGTCGCCCGACACTTGGGAGGCCATGCTTGAAGGGGTCAGCGCCACGGTTCTGCTGGTTCTTCGCTTTGCGGGCCTCATCTGGCGGGCTGATCATCTGCACGGTGAGGCTGCCGTCGCTGCCGGCGTACACCACGGCACTGGCACCGCCGTCGTGGTAGCTGGCGATGGTGGCCAGGTTGATTTCTACCAACGCGCTGCTTACGCCGGTATTGCCCAGGCGTCGACCGATGTCATAGCCCTCGTCGACATTGCCCACGTCCAGGCCATGGCCATCGGTATTGAGGCTGTGCAAGGCGTTGGTCAGGGCGATTTCTGCTTCAGCGTTGTTAGTGGTGTCGTAGAACACGCGCACCGGTTTTTGCCCAGCGGGCAGCGTGTCGAGTGCCTTGAGCCAGCCAGCTTGCAAAGCCTTGGCCTGCAACGCGGGTTTGAGGCGCTTGCCGTGCTCGTCGTGCATGGAAACCTTGATCGGACGGTGCAGGTAGCCCAGCACTGGCGCTGCGTCGAACTCTTTCAGTTGGTGCTCGGCCCAACGCACGGGCAGCCAGGGGGACGGTTCGAAATGGCCTGGGCCACGGTTGTCGATGGTTTTCCACAAGTTAGGTAGTTGCGATTGCCAGTAGGCGCTGGACAAGGTGCTCGGGTCCTCCGAGACTTCGGTGCCTTTGGCGAGCTCGGCGGCTTCATACCAGTCTGTAAATGCCCTGTCCCGGTTCCAGTAAAACGCCCACAACTTGCCAAAGTCAGTTTTTTTGTCCTGATTGTCCTCGGCGTCACGGGTGACGAAGGGGCGAATGTAGCGATTCACTCGGTCCGAGCGGGTGACCAGCAGGCCAGTCGCGTTTTCGTAGATCGTCGGTACCACGTGGCCATTTTGCAATCCCTGTGTGCCCGGTTTGCGATAAGGGTCCCGCGCAACATCACCATCCTGGCTCGCGATCAAGGCCTGTGGCACCTTGGGGTTATCGTCGAAAAACGTGAACAGTCGTTCGATCATGCCTTGCGCATGGGTAGTGTTTTCATCGTCTTGCCACAGAAATTGTGTAACGCCCAAGGTCGCCGCATTACGCCCTTCATTGATCAGGCCGGCCGCTCTGTACCCTTTTGCGTAGGGGTCGGGCGGCCCAAGCGCAAACACCGGGATTGGCCAGTATGCCACTGATTCACCGGCTGAATTCTTGAATGCGATACGCACTTTGATGTTTGCAGAGTTTCTCCTGGAGGTTAGTGACGGGTTGTAGTCTTTCGCGTCCTGCGAGTAGATCGAAGAAAAATTGTCGTTTTTCTTTTTTATGAACTGCCAGATTTTGGACTGGCCGTCTGTGTAAATTCCAAGTCCCACTCCGCGAATTTCCAGGGCGTAGGTCCGCGCTTGCGTGGCCAGTTGTTCAGCGTTTCTGGCCTCTATCTGGTTTCGATAATTGGCAAGCTCTGCCTTCTCACTTGCCAGGGCACTGCCCCACCAGTGAGTGCCAAAGATCACCAGCAGCGGGCCGACGATAGCGGCAATGCCCCAAGCCATGACGGGTTTCATGTTGCGAAGTACCATGTCGCACTCCTGTGCTTTTTTGGACAATCCAACAGAGCCAGAGCACAAGCTGCACTCCGGGGATCCGCTGATGAGTCACCCAGGCAGATGGGACGCTTCATGCCTTGGGTCGCCCGACACTTGGGAGGCCATGCTTGAAGGGGTCAGCGCCACGGTTCTGCTGGTTTTTCGCCTTGCGTGCCTCATCGGGCGGGCTGATCATCTGCACGGTGAGGCTGCCGTCGCTGCCGGCGTACACCACGGCACTGGCACCGCCGTCGTGGTAGCTGGCGATGGTGGCCAGGTTGATTTCCACCAGCGCGCTGCTGACGCCGGTATTGCCCAGGCGTCGACCGATGTCATAGCCCTCGTCGACATTGCCCACGTCCAGGCCTTGGCCGTCGGTATTGAGGCTGTGCAAGGCGTTGGTCAGGGCAATTTCTGCTTCAGCGCCGTTAGTGGTGTCGTAGAACACGCGCACCGGTTTTTGCCCAGCGGGCAGCGTGTCGAGGGCCTTGAGCCAACCTGCTTGCAAGGCCTTGGCCTGCAACGCGGGTTTGAGGCGCTTGCCGTGCTCGTCCTGCATGGAAACCTTGATCGGACGGTGCAGGTAGCCCAGCACTGGCGCTGCGTCGAACTCTTTCAGTTGGTGTTCGGCCCAACGCACGGGCAGCCAGGGGGACGGTTCGAAATGGCCTGGGCCACGGTTGTCGATGGTTTTCCACAAGTCAGGTAGTTGCGATTGCCAGTAGGCGCTGGACATGGTTCCCGGGGCTAGCGAGGATTTAACACCTTTAGCGTGCTCGGCTGCTTCATACCAGTCTATAAACGCCCTGTCCCGGTCCCAGTAAAACGCCCACAGCTTGCCTAGGTCAGAGCCTTTATTCTGATTGTCCTCTGCGTCATGGGTGACAAATGGGCGAATGTAGCGATCCACTCGGTCCGAGCGTGTGACCAGCAGGCCAGTCATGCTTTCGTAGATCGTCGGAACCACGTGGCCATTTTGCAATCCCGGTGTGCCGGGTTTGCGATAGAGATTTCGCGTCACGTCACCGTCTTCGCTTGCGATCAAGGCTTGTGGCACCTTGGGGTTATCGTCAAAAAACGTGAACAGTCGCTCGATCATGCCTTGAGCATGCGTCGTGCTTTCGTTGTCTTGCCACAGGAACTGGGTAACGCCCAAGGTCGCAGCATTCCGGCCTGAATTGATCAGGCTCGCTGCGCTAGATGCGCTGTCGTAGGGGGCGGGCGGCCCCAGCGCAAACACCGGGATTGGCCAGTATGCAACTGCCTCACCTGCCGAGTTTTTGAATGCGATACGGACTTTGATGTCCGCGGAGTTTTCCCTGGACGTTAATGACGGGTTGTAGTCCTTCGCGTCCTGCGAGTAAATCGAAGCGTAGTTGTCGTTCTTCTTTTTGATGAACTGCCAGATTTTGGACTGGCCGTCTGTGTAAATTCCAAGTCCCACTCCCCGAATTTCCAGGGCGTAGGTCCGCGCTTGTGTGGCCTGGTGTGCGGCGTTTTTGCCCTCTATCTGGTTTCGATAATTGGCAAGCGCTGCCTTATCACTGGCCAGGGCATTGCCCCACCAGTGAGTGCCAAAGATCACCAGCAGCGGGCCGACAATAGCGGCAATACCCCAAGCCATGACGGGTTTCATGTTGCGAAGTACCATGTCGCACTCCTGTGCTTTTTTGGACAATCCAACAGAGCCAGAGCACAAGCTGCACTCCGGCGATCCGCTGATGAGGGTTGAAGTCGGGCGGTCTGACTCGTGACTACTCGACGCTCACAGTCAGCGCATGGCTGGCCACGCCGTGGCACCCGCATGCCAGCCGATGGCCTTGCAGCACCACCGGCTTACCATTCATGCGCCGGCTTGGATGCCCTTCGACAAAGGCAAAAACCCCTTTGTGAAGCGGGCAACTGGCCTTGTCGCCCAGCACCGCTGGCGTTTTGCCGTTGACGGTGTGGGTGCCAGCCAGTTGGCATGACAGCACGCTGCCCCCGCTGCTGGTGGGGTCGCCCAGGCAGATGGGATGGTTCATGCCTAGGATCGTCCGAAACTTGGCAGGCCATACTTGAAGGGGTCAGCGCCACGGTTCTGCTGGTTTTTCGCCTTGCGTGCCTCATCGGGCGGGCTGATCATCTGCACGGTGAGGCTGCCGTCGCTGCCGGCGTACACCACGGCACTGGCACCGCCGTCGTGGTAGCTGGCGATGGTGGCCAGGTTGATTTCCACCAGCGCGCTGCTGACGCCGGTATTGCCCAGGCGTCGACCGATGTCATAGCCCTCGTCGACATTGCCCACGTCCAGGCCATGGCCGTCGGTATTGAGGCTGTGCAAGGCGTTGGTCAGGGCGATTTCTGCTTCAGCGTTGTTAGTGGTGTCGTAGAACACGCGCACCGGTTTTTGCCCAGCGGGCAGCGTGTCGAGGGCCTTGAGCCAACCTGCTTGCAAGGCCTTGGCCTGCAACGCGGGTTTGAGGCGCTTGCCGTGCTCGTCCTGCATGGAAACCTTGATCGGACGGTGCAGATAGCCCAGCACTGGCGCTGCGTCGAACTCTTTCAGTTGGTGCTCGGCCCAACGCACGGGCAGCCAGGGGGACGGTTCGAAATGGCCTGGGACACGGTTATCGATGGTTTTCCACAAGTCGGGTAGTTGCGATTGCCAGTAGGCGCTGGACATGGTGCTCGGGTCCTCCGAGACTTCGGTGCCTTTGGCGAGCTCGGCGGCTTCATACCAGTCTGTAAATGCCCTGTCCCGGTTCCAGTAAAACGCCCACAACTTGCCAAAGTCAGTTTTTTTGTCCTGATTGTCCTCGGCGTCACGGGTGACGAACGGGCGAATGTAGCGATTCACTCGGTCCGAGCGCGTGACCAGCAGGCCAGTCGCGTTTTCGTAGATCGTCGGTACCACGTGGCCATTTTGCAATCCCGGTGTGCCCGGTTTGCGATAAGGGTCCCGCGCAACATCACCATCCTGGCTCGCGATCAAGGCCTGTGGCACCTTGGGGTTATCGTCGAAAAACGTGAACAGTCGTTCGATCATGCCTTGCGCATGGGTAGTGTTTTCATCGTCTTGCCACAGAAACTGTGTAACGCCCAAGGTCGCCGCATTACGCCCTTCATTGATCAGGCCAGCCGCTCTGTACCCTTTTGCGTAGGGGTCGGGCGGCCCAAGCGCAAACACCGGGATTGGCCAGTACGCTACTGCCTCACCTGCCGAGTTTTTGAACGCGATACGGACTTTGATGTCTGCTGAGATTCGCCTAGTGTCTAATGACGGATCGTAATCTTTCGCGTCCTGCGGGTAGATCGAAGCGAAATTGTCGTTCTTTTTCTGGATAAACTGCCAGATCTCGGACTGGCCGTCTGTGTAAATTCCAAGTCCCACTCCCCGAATTTCCAGGGCGTAGGTCCGCGCTTGTGTGGCCTGCTGTTCGGCGTTTTTGGCCTCTATCTGTTTTCGATAATTGGCGAGCTCTACCTTCTCACTTGCCAGGACATTGCCCCACCAGTGAGTGTCAAAGATCACCAGCAGCGGGCCGACAATAGCGGCAATGCCCCAGGCCATGACGGGTTTCATGTTGCGAAGTACCATGTCGCACTCCTGTGCTTTTTTGGACAATCCAACAGAGCCAGAGCACAAGCTGCACTCCGGCGATCCGCTGATGAGGTTTGAAGTCGGGCGGTCTGACTCGTGACTACTCGACGCTCACAGTCAGCGCATGGCTGGCCACGCCGTGGCACCCGCATGCCAGCCGATGGCCTTGCAGCACCACCGGCTTACCATTCATGCGTCGGCTTGGATGCCCTTCGACAAAGGCAAAAACCCCTTTGTGAAGCGGGCAACTGGCCTTGTCGCCCAGCACCGCTGGCGTTTTGCCGTTGACGGTGTGGGTGCCAGCCAGTTGGCATGACAGCACGCTGCCCCCGCTGCTGGTGGGGTCGCCCAGGCAGATGGGATGGTTCATGCCTAGGATCGTCCGAAACTTGGCAGGCCATACTTGAAGGGGTCAGCGCCACGGTTCTGCTGGTTTTTCGCTTTGCGTGCCTCATCGGGCGGGCTGATCATCTGCACGGTGAGGCTGCCGTCGCTGCCGGCGTACAGCACGGCACTGGCACCGCCGTCGTGGTAGCTGGCGATGGTGGCCAGGTTGATTTCCACCAACGCGCTGCTGACGCCGGTATTGCCCAGGCGTCGACCGATGTCATAGCCCTCATCGACATTGCCCACGTCCAGGCCATGGCCATCGGTATTGAGGCTGTGCAAGGCGTTGGTCAGGGCGATTTCTGCCTCAGCGTTGTTAGTGGTGTCGTAGAACACGCGCACCGGTTTTTGCCCAGCGGGCAGCGTGTCGAGGGCCTTGAGCCAACCTGCTTGCAAGGCCTTGGCCTGCAACGCGGGTTTGAGGCGCTTGCCGTGCTCGTCCTGCATGGAAACCTTGATCGGACGGTGCAGGTAGCCCAGCACTGGCGCTGCGTCGAACTCTTTCAGTTGGTGTTCGGCCCAACGCACGGGCAGCCAGGGGGACGGTTCGAAATGGCCTGGGCCACGGTTGTCGATGGTTTTCCACAAGTTGGGTAGTTGCGATTGCCAGTAGGCGGTCGACATAGTGCTGGGGGGGATAGAGACTTTAGCGCCTTTGGCACGCTCGGCCGCTACATACCACTCCGTAAATGCTCTGTTCCGGTCCCAATAAAATGCCCACAGCTTGCCCAGGTCAGTGTTTTTGTCCTGATTATCCTCGGCGTCTTGGGTGACGAAAGGGCGCACGTAGCGGTCAACCCGGTCTGAGCGCGTGACCAGAAGGCCAGTCATACTCTCGTAGATCGTCGGAACCACATGGCCATCCTGCAATCCCGGTGTGCCGGGTTTGCGGTAAGGGTCTCGTGTTACGTCACCGTCACGGCTTGCGATCAAGGCCTGTGGCACCTTGGGGTTATCGTCAAAAAACGTGAACAGCCGCTCGATCATGCCTTGCGCATGGGCCGTGCTCTCATCGTCTTGCCACAGGAACTGGGTAACGCCCAAGGTTGCAGCATTACGACCTGAACTGATCAGGCCCGATGCACTGAAACCGCTTGCGTAAGGATCAGGCGGCCCTAGCGCAAACACCGGGATTGGCCAGTATGCCACTGATTCACCCGCTGAATTTTTGAATGCGATACGGACTTTGATGCCTGCAGAGTTTCTCCTGGAGGTTAGTGAAGGGTTGTAGTCTTTCGCGTCCTGCGAGTAAATCGAAGAAAAATTGTCGTTTTTCTTTTTTATGAACTGCCAGATTTTGGACTGGCCGTCTGTGTAAATTCCAAGTCCCACTCCCCGAATTTCCAGGGCGTAGGTCCGCGCTTGTGTGGCCTGCTGTTCGGCGTTTTTGGCCTCTATCTGTTTTCGATAATTGGCAAGCTCTGCCTTCTCACTGGCCAGGACATTGCCCCACCAGTGAGTGCCAAAGATCACCAGCAGCGGGCCGACAATAGCGGCAATGCCCCAAGCCATGACGGGTTTCATGTCGCGAAGTACCATGCCGGTTTCCTGTGCTTTGAGTTGGACAATCCAGATAAAGCTGAGCCAGAGCACAATTAGCACCCCAGCGATCATCTGATACGGTTTCAGGTTGGGTCTTGTCTTAGGGGAGGGCTGGTTGATCTTCATCGGCGTACTCCTTTGTCAGGAGCATTGGCTATTGCGGTAGGTGGCTTAAGTGATACCAGTCCAGAAGGCGGAAACAGGCCGCTCTGATAATACTGATAACTCGCAGTCACCAATGCTTGGGCTTCTTCACTCAGTCTTTCCCAAGCCGGTAATGTAGAGGTTTTTGTGAAGGCGGCTTCATCCATCTTCCAATCTGCAATCGCTACCAACACCTCCCGCATAGCCGGATCATCGAGGCTATGCGCCTGGCCAATAGCAATGTCCATCGCCGTTACCCAGCGTTGGTTCTCCGGGCTGCGCAGAACGGCTGAGTGGTAGCTGTTAGGGTCCATCTCGGCCGGATCTACGGGCATTCGGGCCTTGATTTCATTGGGCGTTTCTTCGCGGAAAATGACGTAATGATCCTGGGTCTTCAGCATTGCATTACCCGATACCGGTTTTTGACGTATGGCTGCAGTTTGATCGCCGGGCTCTTTGCCGCTGTTCCACCGGGCACGTTCTTCTTCCAGGTCGATTCGGGTAGGGTTGGTACGCACCTTGAACCATTTGAACTTGGCCTCCGGGTTGCCCAGCGCGGAGCGGATGCTCACGTCATCAGGGCTGTCCAGGCCTGCCTGAGTGGGGGTGCCGGTTACTGCCTCGCCGCCAAACATCTGTGGCGCATGGGGCGGGTTCAAGGGTTCGGCATTGATCAGGCGCTCTTCACCTTTCGCAATTGATGCTTGTGAGGCCACGGCGGCGGCCGACCAGCCGCCAGGGTAGCGGGGTTCACCCTCGGCACGCAGCACGGTTTGTTGAATGGCTTCGCCGACCAGTACCGGCTCGCCGTTGCGATGACGCTTGGTCCACATGCGCTGGTAAAAGCGCAAGGACTGCAACGCCGCCATCGCCGGTTTACCGTCAGCCAAGGCATTGGGTACCCCATAGGTACCGATGCCATGAACGTCGTCCAGGGCGACCGTGGTGTCGTCCGGGCAAAAGTACAGGTACACCTTGCCGCGGTTGTCACGTTCGGGGAAAACGGTCAGGTTACCCACCTTGTCCTTGCGCGAGCCCTGTGTGGGTGACCACTTGGGGCCCGTGCGACCGCCGTAGGTCTTGCTGTCCCTGAGCGCGGACAACGGCGGCTGGGCATGGGGTGCCTGGGTGACTGCGGTGGTGATGTTGATCAATGTCGCGAGTGTGTCGTGGCCTTTGGGTGTGGCCTTTGGCAGCACACTGTAAGGCGTGTCCACCATGATGATGGTGTCGGCACAGCGTTGGCCCTTGTCGATCAGCATGGCTTGAGCAAGCAGGGTAATCAAGGTGCCTTGACTGTGGCCCATGATGGTGATGGTTTCATCAGGCGATACACGGCGGATCTCACTGACCAACATGGCCAAACGCGTTGCTGCGAACACAAAGTAACGCCGGTGGGGCCCTTTTCCCATGTACTGGGTGTTGGATAGTGTGACTTGCGCAACGTGCCGGATAAGCTTGGCAAAGCCTTGGCTGTACATTTCCAGCAGGTTGTTGGTGGCGTTGGCGAAAAAACCGCCGCCCTTGGCAAAGTGCCGGTCCAGACGGTTCTCGAACACGTCCTGATATTGGTCGCGCAGTTTGGTCGGGTCGTTATTTTTATCGCGCTTGATCTCGCCAGGCTCGGCGCGATAGCCCCAATAAAACGGGATCATCAGGCTGCGGGTATTGGGGTCGGCCGTGTCTCGCTGATAAAGAAACGTGTCTGGATCGTCGAGTGTGGCTTTGTGATCTTCACCGAGGTCCTGAATCGGAATTTTTTTTGCAGCATTGTAGTCAGCCCCATACCGCCCCGCCTTAAGATCAGGCCGATCCAAACGCTCATTCACCCCCTGACACAACCCCGTCTCCACCGATTCGTACGAAGCCCCCGGGTCATTCACGCCGTGCAAGAAGATCACCACCCCTGGCAGGTCGGCGGGGACCTCCATTTTGCGTTCGGTACTGAAATTGGGTACCAGCCGGGTGACGCTTTCAGCCACGGTAATTTGATCGCCACTCATTGGCTGCCTCCTTTGCTACCGACGCTGCGCAAGGCAGCTACTTGCGCCTGGTGCATCGCTTCGCGCTCGACGTGTTCGGTGAGCCCGCTGGCGTCGGTCAACCCTTGCACGGTGCTGCCGTCTTCGAGCTTGATTTGGTAGGCGTGGTCAACGGCCATTCGCACGCTGTCGTCGGCGTGCCCCGGGTAGTGGAAGGCCAGGCGTTGCGCCGCCGGGTCGCGGGTGAATGCCGGCACCTGGGCGCTGTCGGTGTTGGGGCCGACCCAGTCATGCTCACTGGCATGGACGATCACCTTGCCTTGGCTGCCGATTTCGACACCGCCACCGATCTTGATGTAACTGCCGTCATCGGCCACCAGGCGAATGGTGGGTGCGGTGACGACTACCTCGCCTTCTGCGGCCGACAGGTGCAGGTTCTTTTGCGCGTTGGCGGTGATGTCGTCTTCCTGGGCCTGGATCAGCACTTTGCCGCGGTTGGCGATGGCATTGATGCCCTCATCCTGGGCGAAGGCAGTGATGCCCTTGCCGGCTTGCAGGCGCATGGCGGCGCCGCTGGTCAACTGCAGATGGTCCTGTGCGGTGGTGTCGTGGTTGGCGCCGGCATAGTGGATTTGCGAGCGCGGTGTGGCACTGGCAATACCCGCCTGGGCCGCAACGGCCATGACGGGCTCGCCCGCACCGTCGCTGTCGGGCGCTGGCCACTGTTTCAGCGCCTGGCTCAAGGCGTCCATGCCCTCGCTGTGCACCGCTGCCCCGCCTCGCGCGGCGGCGGTTTGCCCGAGGCTTTTGAACAACTCCCCGCACTCGGCCAGCAGCTTGAGCAGTTCTTCGCGGTCCAGCTGCGCGCCCTTGGCGTCCTGCCGTGCATAGGTGGTCAGCAACATGCCTTGGGCGGCGCGCAGCGCAATCGCGGCGTCGGTGCGCAATTCGGCACCGTTGCCACGGGCCTTGGCCTGGCCGTCAGTACGTGGCTCGGTGAGTTTGCCCAGATTGAGCGCTGTGGCCTGGTGCGTGGTGCCGACGCGGGCACGCAAAGCGCCCGGTGTGTCGTCGAACAACAGCTCGTTGAAACCGCGGCCCTTGTGCTCCTGGGTCTGGATGCCGGAAAGCGCGCGGTTGCCTGGCAGGCCCGAAGCTTTGCTGAAGCGCGGCGGTGTCTGCTCGGCGTTGTACAGCACAGAGGTGACCACGGGGCGGTCGATATCGCCTGCCAGGAAGGTGACCAGCACTTCCTGGCCGATCCGTGGCAAGAACTGATGGCCAAAACCCCCGCCAGCGCTGGGCATCGCCACACGCACCCAGGTGGTACCCTGCGGCAGGCTGTCGCCGCGCTGCCAGTGAAACCTGACCTGGATCCGCGCCAGCTCGTCGGTGAAGACTTCTTCGCCCTCCGGCCCGACCACGATCGCACTGAGCGGCCCGTTGACGGTGGGGCGCGGCACGGTGAGCGGGTGGCGGTAAGGGATGCTTCGGCGAATGCAGACAAACTGGTTGTCGTAACCTGCAGGCTCATCCGAGAAATAGTTGTTGCGCCCCCGGTGCTCGACCGACACGAGCAGGAACTGGCGATCTTCTGGCGCACCGTCCTCATGGTCGAAGTGCTGGGTCAGTTCGAAGGTGTAGCCCGCACGCATGGCCCGGCAGTTGCTGGTGCCGGTGAAGGTCTTGGCCTGGGCTTCGATGACCTCCAGGTGGCGGCGGACCAGCGCCTCGCCCTCGTCAGGCAGGCGATGACTGTAGGCCCCGAGGAAATCGTACACCTCGTAGGGCGCAACATCGCCCTGTTCATTGAGGCTGCCCATGTGGATGGGCAGCGGATTTCTTGGCTGCTTGTAATCGAACGTCTGGATGGCCATCTTGCCCGATTGCAATACCCGGTGGCTGCGCCATTGGGTGATCGAGTCACTGGTTTCGGTGACAAAGGCGCTGTGGTAGCGGATTTGCGGTTGTTCGGGCAACGCCTGCAGTGCCTGGGATTCATCCATGATGATCAGGCTGTGCCCGTCCCTGCCGTGATCGAAGTAGAAGAACAGGCCGTCCTGCTCCAGCAAGCGCAACACGAAATCCAGGTCGATCTCGCGATACTGGGTTATGTAACTGTGGGATTTGAGAGGCTTCAGCAGGCGGAACTCGAATGTGCCCAGCCCGCCGTAATGCTCGAAAACGGTGCGGATGACCGTTTCAATGGTCTGCTCTTGAAAGATCCGCGAGTCAACGCGTCGCGTCAGCATCCACAGCCACGGGCTCAGTGTCGCGCTGTAACGCGCCAGGCCACCGTCGCTGCCCAGCAGGTTGAACCGGGTGATGTGACCATGGATGTGGCGTACGCCGCCGTTGGCCAGCTCGATGTCGAGACAGGCAGGTTGGCCGATCAACGATTTGAGTTCGAGCCTGGCATCCTGGCTGATCAACGACAGCTCGAAGCTGAACAGCGTGGATAACCCTTCACTGCCGCTGAAATGCTCCAGCAACAACGCCTGGTCATCTGGGATGGGAGTGGTGAGTTTGATCAGCCGGCGGTTCTGTGGTGCAAAGATACTCGTCAATTCCATCAACGATATTACTCCCTGTTAAAACTAGCTGCGGAAAGTATCACAGGGCCCCGGAGGATCAACCCCATCGGGGCAAGTCAGAATTTGACAAACTGTGACGGTCGTCCCATTGACAGCGTTTTTCGCTTACCACCGACAGCTTCACCGACGTGGGTGGTGGGTGTCTAAGGCCGGCTACCCAGCAAGGCGGAATGTGACGACACAGGCCAGGCAATCCGCGTGTGGCTGCCGTTCTACCCAGACGATTGGTGCTGGGTCAGCGATGACGGTGCACAATAGGGCATCTGCGTCCATACCCCATGTATTGGACGCCTTTGGCAGGGAGATCAGGGTAAACAACGAGGTGAGCGAAATGGCAAGAAACCGGGCGGTTGCCAGGTTCGGTGACGCGCAACGCCCTAGTGGCAAGTTGGGCAAGCATGTCCATAGCTGATGAAGCGCTTTTATCGCAGCGAGACAGGGCACCACCAACCGGGGTTCTGGCTGGGTGGGGCTAAGCTGGTGCTATAGGGAATATTCGGCATGCCGATTACCTTTGACCCTCAAACGGATGCGGCGTACACCATTGAGTACAAGCCCTGAAGTGTCTGCAGGGTAGTTCACCAGGGAGGGTCACCCTCGGCTTGCCAGGTAGTACATCCCTCCGGCGAACGTCGTTAAGACGATGCCGTCAAATACCTCGCCAAAAGCGGCTTTCCCTGAGAGCCTTGCGCCGATCTGTACGGCCAGAAAGAAGATTGCGATGAATAAAACGGTGCCCGCGATGCGCCAATGCCGCCACACCTATGCGACAATACGCTCAATGTCTGGTCTCAACCCCACATTTATCGCCCAACAGCTCGGGCATGGCGTGCAGATGCTCTCATCGACTTATGCGCGCTGGATTAACTCGTCCAACGACTGGCAGGAGCTGGAAACGCTCCAGATGGGTCCGAAATTGGTCCGCAGCTGCGAAGAAGCCACGTAAGTTATTGATAGGTAAGTTCCTTGATCTCCACCGCTAACATCACCATGCAGTTCGGCTCCAAGCCGCTGTTCGAAAACGTCTCGGTCAAATTCAACAACGGCAACCGCTATGGCCTGATCGGTGCCAACGGTTGTGGCAAGTCGACCTTCATGAAGATCCTCGGCGGCGACCTGGAGCCTTCCGGTGGTCAGGTCATGCTCGAGCCGAACACCCGCCTGGGCAAGCTGCGTCAGGACCAGTTCGCCTACGAGGAATTCACCGTGATCGACACGGTGATCATGGGCCACGGCCAACTGTGGAAGGTCAAGGCCGAGCGCGACCGTATCTACTCGCTGCCGGAAATGACCGAGGAAGACGGCATGGCCGTCGCCGAGCTGGAAACCGAATTCGCCGAAATGGACGGCTACACCGCCGAATCGCGCGCCGGCGAGCTGCTGCTGGGCCTGGGTATTCCGCTGGAACAGCACTTTGGCCCGATGAGCGAAGTGGCCCCAGGCTGGAAGCTGCGGGTGCTGTTGGCTCAGGCGCTGTTCTCGGACCCGGACGTGCTGCTGCTCGACGAACCGACCAACCACCTGGACATCAATACCATCCGCTGGCTGGAAACGATTCTGACGGCGCGTAACAGCACCATGATCATCATTTCCCACGACCGGCACTTCCTGAACAGCGTGTGCACGCACATGGCCGACCTGGACTACGGTGAGCTGCGCCTGTTCCCAGGCAACTACGACGAGTACATGACCGCGGCCACCCAGTCGCGTGAGCAGCTGCTGTCGGACAACGCCAAGAAAAAAGCCCAGATCGCAGAACTGCAGACCTTCGTCAGCCGCTTCTCGGCCAACGCCTCCAAGGCCAAGCAGGCCACTTCGCGGGCCAAGCAGATCGACAAGATCCAGCTGGCCGAGGTCAAGCCTTCGAGCCGGGTCAGCCCGTTCATCCGCTTCGAGCAGACCAAGAAGCTTCACCGCCAGGCTGTGGTCGTGGAAAAAATGGCCAAAGCCTTCGACGACAAGGTGCTGTTCAAGAATTTCGACATCACGGTCGAAGCCGGCGAGCGCGTCGCGATCATCGGCCCCAACGGTATCGGCAAGACCACCCTGCTGCGCACCCTGGTCGGCGAAATGACGCCGGATGCGGGCTCGGTGAAATGGACCGACAGCGCCGAAGTGGGCTACTACGCCCAGGACCATGCGCACGATTTCGAAGAAGACATGACCCTGTTCGACTGGATGGGCCAATGGACCTCTGGCGAGCAGGTCATCCGTGGCACCTTGGGCCGCATGCTGTTCTCCAACGACGAGATCCTCAAGTCGGTCAAGGTGATTTCCGGTGGTGAACAGGGCCGCATGCTGTTCGGCAAGCTGATCCTGCAGAAGCCCAACGTGCTGGTGATGGACGAACCGACCAACCACCTGGACATGGAATCTATCGAGGCGCTGAACCTGGCGCTGGAAAACTACCCAGGCACCCTGCTGTTCGTGAGCCATGACCGTGAATTCGTGTCGTCGCTGGCGACCCGCATCATCGAGCTGTCGGCGGACGGTGTGGTGGACTTCAGCGGTACCTACGACGACTACCTGCGCAGCCAGGGTGTGCTGGTCTGAAATCGTTGAGCTGGCCTGGCCCTCTCAGGTGACCAGGCCGGTCTCTGTTGCGGTTAACCGCTTCCACAGGCACTGCGCAGTGCCTGTGGAAGCGGTTGCCACTTGAATAGTTCGTTAGCCTGCTTTCATTTCCTTCGCGCAACGGCCATGATGGGGCCACGCCCACCGCCCGCCCGCGAACGAGCCCATGACCGCGCCACAGCCCGCCCCCGCCAGCAGCACCGCCTCCATCACCCTGCAAATTCTCTCGATCGTTTTCTACACTTTCATCGCGTTTCTCTGCATCGGCCTGCCGATCGCGGTGCTGCCCGGCTATGTACATGACCAACTGGGCTTCGGCGCGGTAATCGCCGGGCTGACCATCGGCCTGCAGTACCTGGCCACCCTGCTCAGCCGGCCTTTCGCGGGCCGAGTGGCCGATACGCTGGGCGGCAAGCAGGCGATCCGCTACGGCTTGTTGGGCATCGCGGCCTGTGGAGTGTTGACGCTGGCCTCGGCCTGGACCTTGTCAGCGCCCTTGCTGAGCCTCGCGCTGCTGCTCGGTGGGCGCGTGCTGCTCGGGCTCGCACAAGGCCTGATCGGCGTTGCCACCCTGAGCTGGGGGATCAGCCAGGTGGGGCCTGAACATACGGCGAGGGTCATCTCCTGGAACGGCATCGCCTCATATGGAGCCATCGCCATTGGCGCCCCCGTTGGCGTGCTCGCCGTCGACAGCCTGAACTTCAGCGTGCTCGGCCCCGCCTTGGTGCTGCTCGCCGTGCTGGCCATGCTGGCGCTGCGCAAACGCCCGGATGTGGTAGTGGTGCGCGGTGAGCGCCTGCCGTTCTGGTCGGCGTTCAGCCGTGTTGCGCCTTGCGGCGTTGGCCTGACCCTGGCCTCGATCGGCTATGGCACCCTGACCACGTTCGTCACGCTTTATTACCTGGAACGTGGATGGGTAGGCGCCGCGTTGTGCCTGAGTGCCTTCGGTGTGTGCTTCATCATTTCGCGGTTGCTGTTCGTCAACGCCGTCAACCGCTTTGGCGGTTACAACGTGGCGGTAGCCTGCATGGCCACGGAAGTGCTCGGCCTGAGCCTGTTGTGGCTCGCGCCCTCCCCGCTGTGGGCACTGGTGGGGGCCGGCCTCACCGGTTTCGGCCTGTCGCTGGTGTACCCAGCCCTGGGCGTGGAGGCCATCAAGCAGGTGCCCAGCAGCAGCCGGGGTGCCGGCCTGGGGGCCTATGCAGTGTTCTTCGACATGGCGTTGGCCATCGCCGGCCCGGTCATGGGCGCTGTGGCGGCACACCTTGGTTACGCGTCGATATTCTGCGTCGCGGCCCTGCTGGCCTTGAGCGGGGTTGGCCTGACGTTGTTGCTGGCGCATCGCAGCCGTCGCGCCTGAGCGTCACCTATGAAAACGGCCGCCGCGCAAGCGACAGCCGCTTGTTGTGATACAGGTTGCTCAAGCCGTGGCGAACAGCTCGTTGGCAATCTGCGCCTGAGCAGCATCGATGGCCTTGCTGCGGTGCTCCGGGCCATAGGCCAGGCCGTGGGCGCGAACGATTTCCAGGTCGGTGATACCGATGAAGCCCAGGAACACCTTGAGGAAGTCTTCGTGGCCCGCGCCAGTCGGCTGACCGGCATGCAGGCCGCCAGCAGTGGACACCAGTACTACTTTCTTGTCACCGCACAGCCCTTCAGGGCCTGCTTCGGTGTAGCGGAAGGTCTTGCCGGCCACTGCAACGCGGTCGATCCATGCCTTGAGCTGGGTCGGCACGGTGAAGTTGTACATCGGCGCGCCAATCACTACGGCGTCGGCGGCAAGAAACTCGTCCAGTGTTTCGGCACTGAGCTTGGCTTCGAAAGCCAGGGCTGCATCGCGAACGTCTTCCGGAGTGCCGGCTGCAACCAGGGTGGCTGCAGAGAAGTGGGCGATGGCATCCGCGGCGAGGTCACGGTAGACCACTTCGATGCTCGGATCAGCGGCTTGCCAGGCCTGAACCACTTCACGGCTCAATTGGCGCGAGGCGGAATTGTCACCCAGGATGCTCGAATCAATGTGCAACAGTTTCATGGGACTCTCCTGTGAATGAAGACCGCAGCATTGGGCGATCAGGATGGAGAGAATCCTACCGGGCCGTCGAATAGCTGATAAGCCAGCAAAAATGCGTTAGTTTGTCCCACTGATAGAACAGTGAGACAGCCTTCATGCAAGACCTCAACGTTTTGTTAGGAACACCATTCCATGGACCATATGGTCAGCACGAAGAGGCCCCCTCCCCTCCTCCATCCTTTCATTCCGAAGCTCTAGGAGACGCTCTCGATGCTTTGCTGCTCCGACCTTTGGCAGCCGCCATGTCCGTGGCTGTCAGTCCAGGGTTCGGCAGACGCCTTGAGTTGGGTTAGGGCTGGACAAGCAATTGGCTTTTACAACGCCACGGACTGCGCAGTTCGCGGTACCTGAATGTCAGCGCTCCCACCGCCAGGCAAAGTGGATTGTGCTACCAGATAGCCCCAGTTCCATCAAGGAGGGTTTTCTGTACAAGCTCCCCATAATCGCGGTCGGTAATCTCACCCCAATCAAGCCGCTCCTGTATCCGATCAAGCTCGACCTTGATGGCTCGAAAAGCCTCCGCTTGAAGCGCGTGATCCACTGCCGGCCCTACCTCCGACAATTCGCTACATGCCAGGTGAATATACCGCTCCAACGATTCGATTCGGGCATGCCCAGTCCATTGCTTTAGCTTCTCTCGGAATCCGCTGAAATCAGCCAGGGAACGCTTAAAATTGTCCTGATTCTCGAAATCAAACTGAAGCATGATCATTTTCAGCTTATTGGTAATGAACCTGTGACGAAACATGTGCACATGAGCGCGGGAGTCGAGACCGGCAGCAACGCGCAAGTCGTGAATAATGTTTGATACCGTCGTGCTGGCGAGCCTTTTTCCTGTCTTGGTGTTAATAAATAGGTGACCATCATCTATCACATTTTTTTCATTGACACAGAGCAGGCGCATTGTGTCGATGTAATCCATCCACTGCTGAACGTAAATGCGTGGGACTGGAACCAGGCGCTCGTGCGGCCCTCCACGTTTGTATGTGATGATCCGTATCAAGGGGGATATCGTGCCTGATTCTAGGGCTTTAATGATGTCTGCCACCATGATGCTCGCACCCTCCCCCCGCCGTGCACCGGTATGCTCGTACACGGAGAGAATTATTCTGTTCCTTTGTTGCACTTCGTATGAGCCCAATGACTCAGCGGCCGCGTACAGCTTTTTGAGCGATATATCACCAATTGGAAAACGGTGGCGCCTGGCTCCCGGGTGAGGGAAACTCGAATGGTACCAGCTCAGGCCCCTAGCGGCCTTGATCACGTGCTCTTCATCGTCGCGAACATCACGTACCCTGACTCCTCTGATAGCCCCATCTGGACAAACGAAATTTGGTCGACGATAGAACTCCCCCATAAAGTTGAGGAAATCAAGGCAGCTTGAACCGATAACCCTAATTCGTTCCGAGTCTCGGGCAGGGCTCCCACGATCATTTTTACCAACCTTCAACCCTCTGATGAACGCCCGAAATCTTGAGTCCGACATTGACATGGAGCTAATCCGGTTTTTATGCATATATCTTAAAAGTGGTGACAAGTCCGCGGCGGATTGAGTGTAGGAGCCACCCCGTTCGCCAACCAGTGACAGGTGCCGCGTAAGATAACGATGAGTAAGATAGGCGTTGAACTCAAAGGAGTATCGGCCATCCGGTAAATACAAAATCGGAAAGCCCGTCACGTCCTGAAAATTTGTCTGTAGGCTCCTGAAATCTACATCAACGGCGACACGTGAGCCTTTAGATAAATTGCGCCAACATTGCTTGTCTACAGGCATAGGCTCAACTGGTTACCACGCTGAATATTATTTCAATTTCGCGCATTTCCCTGAGCCACCATACCTTCCTATCTCGTATGTGATCATCGGTGGCGAGCTGCTCAGTTATGTATCGAAATTTATGAAATATGATCTGCATTTGCATAAAATCCTTCGAGGCCTTATCCAAGCGCATTTTGAGATCTGCTATTTCAGATTGATACTGCCTGCGTCCTTTCGGTCGTTGGGGTTTGGGTGAAGCATAAGTAGCAAGGAGCTTAGCATGCGCATCCCGCCGAAGCTCATCCAGTCCCTTAAACCCAACTGACAATGCCCTGCTCGCTGATCGGCGAAATGTTCCCATTGCGCAGCTGCGAATACCTAGCTCTTTATTAGAGTACTCTGCCAAACTGCCCTGAGTTGCGAGAATCCCAAGCCACTCTCTATCGCCTGCATAATCCATTGGAGAGTGAGAGATCCGCTGCAATAATGCGTAAACTTGCAGAATTGACTTGAATGAGCGTTCGCCGTGCATATCATAGATCCATAATTTTGATGATGAGACTGAAGCGCGTTTCGGGCATACCGTCATCGGTACCTACTACAAAAAACTCTGGAGTCAAGTCGATTTTGTGAGTTTTGATCAAGCCCCATACCTCGTCGAAGCAATTTTCTTGATTAACCACGTCAGAGAATGAAACGCTCATATTTTTCAGCCCTCTTTTAGCCAATGGTTCGTAGGATTTCTCAATCTCCCCCAACGTACGAGCCGTAAAGTCTTTAGAATCATATTTTTCCATGATCCGCTGCTTGAGCCACTCAAAACCTTCGAGCCCTTCGTCTCCGCTATAGATACAATCTGTTATCACTTCCGCCTTCACAGACTCCAGCAAAGCGCCAGGCACATTCTCAGTCAAATAAATATAAACCTGTTCCAAATCCGCATGACCAAGAAGATGCCGAGCAGCCTCTATGTTACCTCCGGAGGAATGATAGAAAATCAACACACTGATTCTTCGCAACTGATGCTGACGCAAATAATACCTTTTTTCAATTTCATCAATCACTACAGTAGGACTTTGAAAAAAGTCGCAAACCGTATCGAGCACGCTATTATAGGCATGCACTTCTAGCTTGCACGGAAGCACCTTGCGATGATCGATGGAAAGAAGAAGTCGAGCTTTACTGGTAACAAGCTCTCGCGCCTCACACTCACGTCTAAACTCCATCATATCCCAAAGCATTTTCGCAAGAGGCAGAGTGATACCAATGCTCAGGATAAAATGTTTTGTTCTTGATCCAGTCTTTCTGGCAGAATATTGAAGACAGTAAAGTGTATCCGCACTGCTCTCTAGATAAGGATTAATCCGCGGCTCGAGGCAACTGGTCGGATCAAGATCAATAATTTCAGATTGTCTTCGCGCTGCAAGGCTACCAAGAACGATCAAAAATGAACCTAGTAGTACCTGATAGCTCTGTAGCAGAAATTGACCATTACGTAGTTTTTCAAAAAAAATTGGCCTTCCTACGTCCTGCTTTTGAGGGTACCACTCACGAATACCAATACTTTTGAGTTCATCAGTAAGGACGCGTTGTTCAAGAACATCATTGAGTTGATTAAAACGAAGCCTACTTTCAAATCGATGATGCTTCACGGCATCCATCATATCGAGCACGCCCCTCAAAATCGCCCGCCCATTACTTAAATAATACTCAAAGCTATTGCCAAGCATGTGCAATAAAACGTCGTACGGAATGGTTACGAATCTGCCGCGAAACTTTTGAAGCGTTGTCTTAAAAAGCACTTTTGCATCTAACTCATTGAGGCCCGCACTTGGAATGCCTCTCAGGCCATACACTGATTCCACAATTGGTATTTTTTTGATGATGCTTAAATAGCCCCTAGATGGTGCAGCGAAATCCCATCAGCGCGTTCATTAGTGACCGGAACGCCAGGAAACTCTCGCGCCATAAATTCATCGAGGTTTAACTCCTCAATTGAACGTGGTTTCAAGAAAACCCCGTGCAGTGTGTTTCGATATTCAGAAATCACAAAAGGCTGCGGGTTAAACCTCCTTCCACCAGGTGTCGAATCGTACCAGCCATTCAAAGCTATAACTGTACGAACTTTGATCAGTTCTTCATCGCTAAAGCCTAATATACGATCTTCAACAGACGGTATCTTTGGAATCAATGGAAATCGAGCTACCGCTGTCGCGATATCCGCGTCCGTTACTTCAGAAATTTTGTTCCTAAACCATCTCACCAGCCTTGTAGGGTACTCATATAGGTAGTCTGATACAGGTGTGGCTGCGCTTTTCGTCAAAAAGCTTGTTATAGCGCTCAGCGACACCATGCCTAAACCGAGCCTGCCAATGTCAAAAAGCTCCGCATCATTTAAAAGAACGTAATCTATGCTGTGTAAAGACTTTGTGAATCTCAGCAATTCGTAAAGGCCGCTTTTTCGTGACCCTTCATTGAACCTAGGATTGATTTGGACGGCCAGATATGTTCTTATCCATCTCCATACCTCTTCATTCTTTGGATCAATCAACGAAGATCCATCCGCCAATTCAATATCAAAGTTCACAAATTTACGTACTTCTTTCCCGTGCGCTGTTCCAAAATTGCACGACCAGAAAGCGGTATGGAAATTTGTCCCATCAACAAGCCAATCTGGGGCATCTAAACTGATATCGCCGTGTAGGCCCTCAGTCGCTAGTGCATTTATGGCAATCAGTTTCTCAGCAAATGGCAGTGACAAAGCTTCATCTAGTTTCTCCTGGAGCGTTTTTTCTTCGCTGCAATCCAGAGGATAATCTTTTCCTTCGCTCGACATCGCCATCATCCCCTTTCGGCATCACTAAGCCGCCTTCATGACTGGAATCAAAACTTGGACCACTGGCTCTGAAAACCTAGCAGCTTTGAATATTTGGACCACTTCATTCGCATGCAAATGAACACCCGACTCATCTTGCAGAGATGACGCGATTTCAAGGTACTTACCGGTCCTCCACCAGTGCTCAGCAGTCTCCGTAAGAACCCCATTTTCAAGCTTGATCCGCCTTGCAGCTTCAAGCATAGAAAGTATCAGTGCACACCTATCTGGCGTTATAGGAAACACGACTTGCGAGTGCACTTTGACTTTAGTGACGTTGATTTCGGGAAGTCCGTACTTGCCAACCATTAGGTATGGCGGAAGCGCTTTAAGATCATGGTTCTTAAGAAACTCAGCAAGCTGCTCCTCGTCCTGAATACCTAGTGCCTCATTCATGCAAGGCCGCCCTACTACAGCTTTATAAGTGATAGCTGTCTCAAATATCCTAATCCAGCGATTAAGAAAAAATCGCATTAACTGAGATGGTAGATACTCACTCAAAAGCCCCAACCGTAGTGTCTTATGACCTAAGGCATCGCTCATCGCCCGAAGACGTCCAGTCTCGAAGTAAATTTTGAGTGCTGCTGTTGTTCGCATTGCTTTGAGAGTAATACGATTGAAAAATTCTTTTCGATCAGAGCGTCCTTCCAGCTTTCTCATTACAATCTTTCGCAATAAAGATTTTGCATACGCTTCGTTACTGAGTGGCGGAATTAGGTTCTGCCTTCGCATCGGCTCGCCAATGCCGTTAGCGGTTAGAAAAAGGTATCGATAGTGGTCATTACCTACCGACTTCAGATAGTCACGCGCCTGCTTTGTCAGCATCAAGATTTCGTTGAACAATATCTTGGCCTTTGGGCTAAGATATATAGGTTGCTGGGCAGAAGCCGGACCGCGCCTAGGCTTAATACTATCCGCAATTGCTCCGTCCATTTGCAGACCGGAAAAGTTTCCATTCTTGTCGTAAAGTTCGAAGCCATGAAGCCACGAGTTCGTAATTGCTGGATGCTCGGCAACGAGTAGGTAAACGAACGGAAGTAGAGTCGAGTTAGATAATAACGCCAGCTCAGGATTAAGTCCTCGGTGATCAGCGTAGAGCCTATATCTTCCCACGCGGTCTAAGACATGGTAATTATATTCCTGCCAGGTTCTGCACCTATTTTCCAGCTTCCGACGCGCAGCCATACTATCACCAGACCCACAGACCCTACCCGCCGCCGCTAGTTCCAACCTGTATTTATAAGCGCATAAGATTTCAGCCCGAGCTTCTTCACAAGCCTCTTTAACCAACTCAAAGTCAGCTGATATCTGTTCATACAGTAAGCTAGCCGCTTTTTCGTCTTTGATGTTAAGAGGTACTGGGGTCAGGACGCCAAAGGTACCTATGGTGTCGAGTTCGTTACGCGACTGAGCTTCCATTGCACGGCTTGCCGGTGCACGAACTCTCCCTTTTGTAATGGGATAAGCCGGCTTGGCAATCAAATTCTTATCGATCAAGAAGGCGTAAATCTCATTCCGCACGGCCTTCCACTGCTTGTCGAAAAGCCGCCGATTATTCCTTTCAGAGTTGGTAATTTCATATTCAGCTTCCATCACCCCCCTGGCCGCGTCAAATATCTGATTTACATACTCTGGGATTTGTAGCAGTTTGAGAGACTCAGAATCGGGGAGTAGCTTACACAGCACATTGATAATTTTTACCAAAGAACCCTTCTTCGCTCGAAAAGTGGAATCTTTGAACTTACCACCATATTCCTTCAGCGCTTCATAATACCTGCGTGATTCTGGCAGCCCATGCGTTTTATGAAGCACCTTTAAGTCCACATGAACGATGGTCTTTTCTTGCGTATAAACTGGCCATCCGGCATAGTAATCAAGCAGTCGCTGATCTTTCCACATCCCAGCGTATACCTTCCTACATCTTTCGTTATGATCCTCTGTGCGCAGCTTTCGCAGACTTTCATGGGGAGAGCCTAGAGAAATCAGCATAGTTGAAACAGTATAATAAATTAGGTTTGTGTAATTGAGACTTGCGTCCACATCCACAAGAAGAAATCCTCTGAACCCCAGGAGCGTGTCTAACTCAAACCACCTCTCCTTCGGAACACCCGTAATATGCAAAAATGCACTAAATAGCGAACATCCTACTCGGCATGTAGATTCGGAAGTTTGATTCAGCGCTGAATAGGTTTCAAGCACATGCTTCCGTATAAACTTCCCATCTTCGGTCAATGGGAATTTCGTAATCTGGACGCACGTAATCAATCTGCTCATCACGTAAATCTCCACCGAAGAAGCTACCAAGACTAAAAGCTAAGAGTTGCTAATGGCACGCGTTTCTGCATGATCCATTGTCGAATGTGGATGCCAAAGGCCACCAAATTCTTACGAGAGAAATGGTGTTACATTGCAAGCGGTCCGATTTCAAAGGTGAGTTAGTTGTTAGCCCCAAGCGAATGCCTCCGAGCGATTTATCTTCACCAGGATTACAATAGCCCTGCGAGACTCCTTCGCCGATAGAGCCTCATGTTAAATCCTTTAGCCTAGTAGGTGACAACGCTTAATTAAACCGCCTTACGTTTAAGCCGCCTTTCAGCAATACCTTAGCGACCCGAGTGCTAAGTGGCGTTGGAGAGCGATCAATAAACCCATATGCCACATAAAACTCATTGAGCACCGATATAGCTCTGCTGAATAAGGTGTCAACGTCTGTTTTGCGCCCATTTCTCCCAAAGCATCTTAGCCATATTCTCTCTAAAACATCCACAATCCTCATATGCCAACGGGATTTAAGATCTGCTGCACCTGCAAATAATTCAGAGAATATCTCACCAACCATAATCACTGATTGAGTTTTAGCTCTGGCGGTTTCACGATGCATTTTACAGGTATAATCGATTAGACTTGACTGCATTTCCAGGCACATAAACTCACCAAAATGCCTGTAGATACGCGATAGGTCAACGTACTGCCCTTCCATGCCGACACTTGGAATATACCACCCCTTATAGTATCTTAACTTTTCTTCTATAGGTTTTAGATCAGAAATTTTGACACATGCTGGATCCGCAGTTATCTCACACGCCCAGTCAGCCAATTTTTTCACACTTTCAAAGCGTATCGCTTGAGATCTTGCACGTATGCTAGATTCATCAGTAAAGTCGCTTATGAATTCCACGAGCGTTTCAACTTCATCTCCAAAGCTGTAAGGTTTTAGCCCATAAATATCAAGCAGGGCGCAATAACAGCCCTCCAACCTGCGATCTATTCTTTCTTGATAGTCGTTAATAGGAGGTAACAAGTTGCGCATCACATGCTTGTAGGCGTCCGGCATGAGGTCCGGGCAAAGCTGCATAAGCACGGTAACTTTGAACATGGCCGCTCCATTCCAAATATCGCTAGCAAGAAGTCAGATCTCACGACACCACATGAGTCACCTAAAATACAGAAAATTGAATAAATTTGTAGTTCATAGAAAACCTTGATGCAAGCTGTTTTTTTCTTTTGGCAGACCTTGTTAATTTTGTTCATCCACCAAAAAAATGACATTGACACCAATCACACAGTTTTTCTGTGCGACATTTTCTCAGAATAATAAACTACAAACCCTAACGCATTGCTAGGATTGGATTTTTTCACATGACAGAATTGAGGCAACCAACTACACTAATTACAATTTCACTGTTTTTTGTATTCGTGACTGAAATTATAAGCCGGAACCCAATCGAAAAAATCCTGACGGGTGGTAAATTATTCTTTGACATCAGCTATCTCAAACCAACTACAACACTGCTCTCACTTTGCCTGTTGACGCAATAATCCGGCCAACGCCGAAGTGAGTCAGCAGCTTATTGCTGTAGGATCCTTAGGGTGACGCTTGAATGTCGAGATTGCCGCCACACCATGCATGATCACGCTATTGAAGCGATACGGAGGTACGGGTAGAGGTCGAGCGGTTGCGACCGATGGTCTAAGCAAAGGTCGCGGGGTTAAACAGTACCCGCTTGAAACCTTGAGCGTCGAGCAGCGTCAACTGAATTGGATGCCTAGATCTGGCATCTCACTCGACTAGCTCGCCTCCCCCTCAATCCGATTAATTCGAAGAGAGCGTCTTGCCAGCAGCTAAGCAGGCCTTCCTATCCGCGTCAGCATTCGCCGCAAGCTCTTCGGCTAGAAGATCAATAAGGCCACGCACTGATGGAAGCAATCCACGTCTAGATGGGTAAACAGCGTGAATCAGCCCGCTAGGAGGTCGATACGCCGGCAGCACCTCCACGAGTAAACCTGCCTCCAGATCGTGCCTCACCATTACCTCAGGCATCTGTACGACACCTACGCCCTGGACTGCGGCTCGGTGTAGGGCGTCTAGGTCAACAGTGACAAAACGTGGAGAGTGAGGAACTTCCACTCGATCCCCAGAGGGACCAATAAAGGCCCAGCGGTGGTCGCGGTTGGCTGGGGCAAGGTCCATGCTAGGCAATCCGATTAGATCACCCGGGACTTCCAAATCAATGCCTTCGACCAATGAAGGCTTCGCCACAAGCCTCTGGTAGCTCTCGCCAAAAACTTTGAGGAACAGATTCTCGTCCTGGAGCGGTGGAAACCGTACGCGCAGGGCAATGTCGAAGCCCTCCCCAAGCACATCAACTCTCCGGTTTGTGCTCTCGACCTGGATCTGGACCTTGGGGTGAGCAACCATGAACTTCGCCATAGCATCGCTTACCCCCATCGCTGCGAGCGCCGGCGGGCAACTGACCCGTATCAATCCATGGGGTTCGGACCTGGATTCTTCGATAACCTTCTCCGCGGCATCGGCCTCGACCAACATGGCGACGCAGTGGCGGTAGTAGTCCTGGCCAATTTCTGTGACGGTGAACTTGCGGGTTGAGCGCTGGATGAGGCGAACACCCAGCCGCTCTTCAAGGGCTAGGACCCGGCGACTGAGTTTGGACTTAGGGATGCCGATCTTTCGTGCGGCCGCAGCAAAACCTTTGTGCTCGACCACTTGGGCAAAGAAGTACAGCTCGTTGAAGTCAAACACTGGTGCGTTCCGCAGTCGAAGGACAGCAGGCATTATCGCAGGTAAATGCTGAATGAACCTACAGGGAACGGTACGGTGTCATTCATCAGTTGTGGCTGTTAGTGCAGGGGTGAAGGGTCGCTGACAGACTCACTTGAGCAAGCCAGCGACGGTTTTTCATCTTGCGTCCAGTGTCTATCGACAACCCATGGGGCCCTTAAAACGGACATCGTGGAGTCTGCTCTAGGCCCTCGATGCGCTCCTCAATGGTACTTGATCCTGCGGTTATCAAACGCAGGCTTGGTACCCTCCAGGACTTTGACAGCATGCTGGTTGATGGCCGGGCTTTCTATCGCACCCGCGGTGTAGGAAATCTTCTGGCCGTTGGCACGCTCGAAGTGGGACCAGATGATTTGCTCCCCATCACAGACAATCGCGAGGGGTCGAGAGTTTCAAGTACAGGGTCGTAAACAGCCGCACCGAGTTCACCAATTAAGGGGAAATCCGTGCCTTTCATCCTGGCACTTGCGCTTGTCCGGCTTGGTGCCGCGCCGCCTGTATCGGAGCTACAGGACCTGGCCCTAAAAAGTATCCGCCTGTCCCCCAACGGTGTGAAATCCCTAGTTGCTTTGGTCGATGCTGTCGGGAATCTCAACTGGATCATTGGAGGCTATAACTCTCTCGTAGAAAAGTTCCTCCACGGCGGCTTGCCACCGGGGTTCACCCATGAAGATTACTACCTAGAAATTCCAGTAGGTGATGTGGTCAACACACAATACGGCACATCGGTTCGAGGGACAGCGCGCTACACCGATGATGTGCTGTTTTTCGCTGATAAGCTGGTTGACTGCCTGACAAACCAAGGCGTGAAGGTCCGTGACCGGTACGAAAAACTGTCCGGCGAAAAGTATTTGGTCCGCAAGGCCAACACCGCCAAAGGCAACGAGGGCTTGATCCCCACTGACGCAGACTATGCCGAGTGGATGGCCGGCTGAGAGCCGGATTTCAGTGAAGCCATTAAGAAACCGAGGTGGTTGCACCGCAAGCAGAAGTGAGGCACAGCCCGAAGCCGACATTAATTTCGGTCTTCCAAGCCATGCTCTCCATGCTGCGTTCTAGCGTGGGCTCATGGACCTTGCCATCAAGATCCGGACTACCACGGGCGTCTGTCCACATGCACAAAATTAGTGATATCGTTCTGCAACCATAGGAAGAGGTCAGGACCATGCTAAAAGGACTAGACAAGCTACAACGCCAACTCAAGGATGCGCAGGAAGTGCTACAGCGGCTCGACGGTGATTTGTGTACCGTAAATTTCGATCCTCATGACCCTGCAAGCATTGAGCAAGCAGTCCAGCAGTTAGAGGCCGTCATTGATGAGGCTGTTGGTCGACACGGATCAAATCCGATCATCCAGCCGCTAGCAGCTGAAATGAAAGAGCGCTATCGCTCAGAAATTTTGGACCGCGCTGCGGCCGCGGGGCTGGAGACCGATGAATGACGTATGTTGACCTTTTCTCGCAGCTCAATAACGCGTTATTAGACCTGCAAGGAGCGACTCCGCAGACGTTTGAACGCCCCCTGAAAAGAGTCTCAGCACTCCTCAACAGCCCTGCCCTTGAAGAAATCAATAGCGCACTAAAAAGCGGACTTGACTTAGATGGCTTTATAAAGACTAGCGAAGATACTGCGGGGAGCATGGTTGGGAGTGCAACGCTCCTATGGCCCGATGATCAACAGCAGACGCTGGGCCTAACACTACTATTGATTGATAAACTTGCAGCAGAGCCACATTTCGCAATAGATTTCGGGCATCACTTCTTTTATTCAGGCAGCAAAATCATTGCTGGCATTCGAGAGCTAACGAGGCAATTGATAACCCCCTTCATCAGGGATTACAAGTTGTACATCGAGACTAAAGGAAGATCAGAACCAGTATTGAGGCCACCTATGTCGAATAAAGTTTTCATTGTTCACGGTCATGACGACGGCGCGCGCGAGTCGGTTGCTCGTTTTCTCGAAAGGATAGGGTTTGAAGCTATCATCCTTCATGAGCAGGCCAATCAAGGTCGTACGGTGATCGAAAAAGTTGAGGCCCACGGAGATGTAGGCTTCGCAGTTGTGCTGTTGACGCCTGACGACGAAGGCCGTGTTAACGGAGGCGATTTAGAGCCTCGGGCACGGCAGAATGTCTTGCTAGAGTTGGGGTACTTTATCGGGCGACTTGGGCGCAGCAGGGTTTGCGCTCTTAAAAGGGGCCAGCTGGACATACCTAGTGATTTTGCCGGTGTAGTGTGGGAGCGAATGGATGAAGCTGGCGGCTGGAAGCAGGCTTTAGGGCGCGAACTACAGGCGGCAGGACATCCAGTCGATTGGAACAAGGTCATGCGCGCGTAAAACCTCTGAGGGAGGTTCAGCAAGCTCTGGAGACCTTGCATGAAGCTAGCGGGCGGTGATTGTTAGGCTCTACCTGCGCCGCCGGCCATGCAGGTCAATCATTCACACTCATGCGCCTTGGCTTAGCCTGCTATTGGTCAATTCCAAGATAGCTAGAACGCGGTCTGGACCTTCAATGCCCCTACCCAGGCATCGTCCACTGCCTTTACGCCGCCGGGAGGTGTTTCTACGCCAAGTAGATAAACTTTCGAAAATCCTCCTGGGCGGGGCGGACTTTAACGCGGTCAACCATACGGCAAAGAAACTCCTTGGGCCCACGCAGGAACGAGCCAAGGCAAAACCGTAAGGCAGCCCAGGACACGCCTGGGGGGGGCACCTGTTATTGTTTTATGGATTGATTAGAAATAAAATCTGAAACTTACAGCCATCAACTACATAGCAGGGATGAAATGAACGCTCGCTTAAAGGAACAAAATACTCAACTCCCGCCCACATTTCACTCTAGCTATGAAACTTGCTTCACCGCACACGACATCGCTGTACAAATGCTAAAGTCGGGCATGGAGCAAAGAATATTTGACGTCCCGATTGACAATGAATATCTCCGAGCGCACGAAGTTCCGGCGGAAGACATTTCAACTTGGCTAGATAGCATTGCAGATAAGTCAAAAATCCCAGACCTACTCATAAGCAGGATATTCCCAGCTATCCTTTCCGACATGCTTCATTATGTGTTTGAAGCACTAGAAGCTTCACGCAAAGGGAAGCTTGCCGTAGCCTACACACTACTGCGCAAACCGTTGCAGGATAATTTATTTGTTCTCGAAACAATTGTTGATGACCGCGATTCATTTGCTGAAAAATTCTCACATTCCCCGCCGAAGCTCGACCACGGTAAGAATGGTGGCCTTGATGGACACAGGGCGAGAATCCAAAGAGTACTCGACAAGGTGGGTAAGCCCGATGCATTCAATGCGGATTTTCTTACCCAGTTGAGATACGACAAAAACAACTCTGATAGCTTTGACGGCTTTTGCAACAAAGCCACGCACTTGTTTACAACAAAAACAGCAATCGTAACCAAACCCTATCAAGCGAATTTCATCTTCTCTTCTTACCGAGACACTATTAGCCAGTGGTCCTATCTTTACAGCAGATTGCCTTACGTTCTTCTGTACTTCATATCAATCCTAGAATACATATCTGGAAAGTTCGCACTCACTTCAGCAGACTACTCAAATGATATGGATAGAAGGCTGACCGCTGGCTACATATTGAGCCTCACTGCTGTTAGCGAGGAATTTAACTCAGACCATCTATACAGCCTCGCAAAGTCAAAACTTGGCTGGCTTTACAAACACTGTGAAGAATCTGAATTCCCCTTTGACGACACTGAAAGCATAGATATAAAAGCTCTGATTAGGATGGCGGAAACGGGGGCTTTTCCTGGCGAATCAGAAGAGAGAGTCCAAATACGCGATACTTTTTATCGCGAGTTAAGCGAAGCACTCAAAGCTGAATATGAGAAGCTCTCGTGACAACGTAACCACATGGTCATCGTCAAACACTGGGAGGTCGCTAAGGTCTCCCATTGTGGCTCCCTTGGGGGCAAGGGACTCAATCTTGTTGTCTTTCAGGAGCTGGCGGATGACCGGATCCCTGAACAGCGGGCTCTACATGGTTACTGGAGTTATCCTTTTGGGTGCTACAGCGGTGATGTTGTCGCGTAAATAATCGGTCATCACCCTCCTGTTCACTGCCTGCCCATCGGCGCATTGTTGCCGGTGGGTAGCTTTGGCTGCCGCCAAGGGAGCCAGTCTTCCGGTGAGCCCTCCCCCCCTTTCCAGCGTCTCTATCCACATCGGTCAGATTCGCAGATCACATGGCACTGAAAATCAAGTGATTGGCACTCTGGATCAAGCACCCAACCGGTCGGTAGGCGCTTAATTCTCGTCGGCACCGGGCAGAACTGCTCCCTCCCTTAATAATTCCAAGTAGCGGACGAGCCATGATCACTCTTGAAACCCCTACCTACTACTCAGCGACCAAAAAATACAACCTGAGCTATCCCACTCTTGAAAACGACATCGAGGCAGATGTGGTTGTAATTGGTGGTGGCTTCTCTGGCATTAACACCGCTCTTGAACTCGCCGAGCAAGGTATTACCAATATTGTCGTATTGGAGGCCAGGTACCTGGGCTACGGGGGCACGGGTCGCAATGGTGGACAGATCATGGCGGGAATTGGCCATGACCTGGAAAAAATCAAAGCCAGCGTAGGTGAGCAAGGCCTCAAGGAGATCTTTGAAATCAGCGAACTGGGAGCCGGGATCATCAAGGACCGGATTGCACGCTATGACATTGATGCCGATTTCTGTCACGGCTATGGCTACATGGGCTTCAACGCTAGCCAGGAAAAAACCTTACGAGCCTGGGAAAAGCAATTCCAGTCGGTGAACCAAAAGGACGAGATCCGGTTTCTAGCCGGCAGTGAAGTTAAGCAGATCATTGGGTCAGATGGCTACACCAGTGCCCTGTTGCACATGGGGGGTGGGCACGTCCACTCACTCAATCTGCTACTTGGGGAGGCTAAGGCACTCACTTCCTATGGTGCCAAGATTTTCGAGCACAGTCCCGCTCTGGAAGTGAAGTACGGAGAACGAATTACGGTACGCACAGGGCGTGGGTCTGTGAAAGCCAGCAAGCTGCTCTGGGCATGCGACAGTTTCCTCAACAAGCTTGAGCCTGAGCTTCACGCACGAACGGTCAACACCTATGCCTTCCAGCTGATGACTGAACCGCTCTCGGAAGAAATGATCCAGCGAATCAGCCCAATACGCGGAGCATACAGTGACATCCGCCCGGTCATCGATTACTACCGCGTGACCAAGGAAAACCGATTGCTGTTCGGCGCAGCCACTCCTTTCGTCGAGCACATCCCCCAAGACCTGAAGGCCTGGAATCGAAATCTGATGCTGAAAATCTTCCCCTACTTGAAGGATGTGAAGATTGATCTGGCATGGGGCGGCCCGATGGCTACGAGTGCCAATCTCTTCCCCCAGATTGGAACGCTCAGTGGACGTCCGAATGCGTTTTATGTTCAAGGGTACTCAGGCTTTGGTGTAACGCCCAGCCATATCGTCTGCAAAATTCTCGCAGAGGGAATGCATGAAGGCTCATCGCGATATGAGCTGTTCAGCTCGGTCAAGCATGCTCGCATCTTAGGGAAGGATCACTTCCGCCCTCTCCTTCTTACCTTCGGCAAAACGGCACACCAATTTTCAGGGTTGTTCAACGGTCGTCGTTGAACCGCAACCATTACTAGAGGAGAAACAGCCATGACCCTAACCGTAGTTCGCAAAAACGTAGACCTATCTGAGCTTGAGCCATGGGGAACAGTTGCCGATCTCGGATCGGTAATCCTTGAGGGCGAGGTAAAGGCATACGGCAAAATGACGTTCGGGGCGCCAACCGACCCCGTCAGCAGCGCTTACTTTGGAATCACCCGGGGCAAGTTCCGAATGACCTACCCCTTCAACGAACAAGCCGTAGTGGTCACCGGCGCCGTTCAGCTGACCAATGAGTCCACCGGCCAGGTTTCCCGCTTCGAAGCGGGGGACACCTGGTTCGTCACCAAGGGTACGCCAGTCCTTTGGGAGGTTCTGACCGACACCTTTGTTAAGCACTACCTCGCTGTGGCCTAACCCCCCTCCCCGCGTTGCCGGCCAAGCCGGCAACGTCACGTCTCCGAGCTGACGTAACGCCCTTTCTCCTAATGCTTCACGCCCCCGACATGAAAGTATGATCCACCACCGACTTGGGATTGGGCAAAGGCTGGACTAAGTTCCATCCCAATGGTTAACATGTTACCAAAGCACCCCGAGGGATGCGTGCAACAGGTAACCCCTGGCCACAAGCTTGCGACGGCCATTGATCGAAAATTGTGGGTCTACCTCGAATTGCACGCCCAATCAGTGCCTTAGCGTACAGGGCCCTTGCGGCCTGACAATTGCACACCAACAGATGCCCCTTGAGGCAGTCTGATCACAATAAAGGTGCATCATGAATCATCACGCGTCTCTCAATGATCGCTTGACCGGGTCCACCGGTTATCAAATCTGGGAAACCACGCTCGCTGAGCAATGTGGCGCGTTCCATCCCGAACCGCCTCGCAGTCGTGGCATTGAGAGTTTTGAAGGGTTGATTCTACCTGCCCACATGGCTGCGCCAGGCTATGCCGGTGCGAAAATCGGCACCAACTGCCCCCACATTCACCGCGGTGTGAATGACATCAAGCGTGACGGTCGCGACTTTTTCTATCTCGTACATCAGGTCAGCGGCAATGCGGTGATGGATCATTGCGGCACACAGAGCATCCTGACGCCTGGCGACCTGGTGCTGCTAGACAGTGCGCGCGCCAGTGATTTCTATTTCTCAGATATGTCAGAGCAGATATCGCTCATCATCCCGCGTCACAAGCTTGAGAACGACCTCCAAAAGACGAGATTGATACTGAATCAGAAAATTTGCTCTACCTCTCGGGTAGGTGCAGTAGCCGGTTTCATCTCTCATCAACTCTTCAGCGACACGGGCCCAGGGGAAGATATCGAGGCGATGATGGAAGCGCTGGTCAGCCTGATACGACCTACGTTCACAACCACCGAAAGCCGGCCGTCTACCTACCAGGAGAAGGTGCAAAAATCGTATTTTGAAAAGGCGCAGCGATGCATCGAAGCGCAGCTTTCCAACTTCGAACTCACACCCGAAAAAATTGCTCATGAGCTGGGCACATCAAAGCGAACGCTGCACCGCATTTTTGCGCAGCACGGCCTTTCGATCGGCCGTTACATTCTCGATAGACGGCTAGACAAGTGCGCCGCGGAGTTTGAGACCGAGGACGATATTCAGAAAATTTCTGCCGTGGCGTTTGCCTGGGGATTTAACGACGTAAGCCATTTTTCACGGGCATTCAAATCCCGGTTTGGCGTATCGCCAAGGGGTTATAGAAGTAAATCCAACCCTTTCGCAGAGTCCTTGAACTGAAGACAACGCTTCAACTGAGCAGGCCTTAAAACCTGCTCGCCCTCAGCTGCTGCTTCAGCGCTCATCGCCGCTGCATACCGCCTCCCAATATTGGCAGCTCAGCCAATCTCTTAGCCAGCTTGCGCCCTCATTACCCCCTCTTCCAAAAACAGACCTGAAGATAAAAAAAGACCGACATGCTTTCGAATGTCGGCCAAGCTGAGGTACCAAAGGTGAGTGTCCTCAGAAGATATGAACTGTATCGAACTACACCTCGTTGAGCACTCGCCCAAGGTTTGCGTAGATCTGAGGATTGCGCCATTTGTGCCAACCCGCCAGGCACATGCCGGCGGCAGCCACTGCGAGCATGCCGAGCGGAATAAGTGTGTTGAACACTGATTCGCCGCCCGTCAGCAGAGACATGTTGTTGACGATCAACACCACCCCATACGCTAGCGCGCACGCGCTGATAGCTGGGGCTATCAGGCGCTGCCAGGCGCTGACGCCTACCGGATTTCTGCGGAAGAAGCGAATGACCGCGACCGAGGCCAAACACTGCACGGCAAGAATACCGATGGTTGCTGGAGCGCTACCCAAAGGAAGAACCTGGGTGATTGGATCGGCGCCAACGGCACCGAAGATAACCAGCAGAGTCAGGCAGAGAACGGTCTGAAGGGTGCTGGCAACGAACGGTGTTTGATGCTTGCTATGGGTGATGGCCAACACGCTTGGCAGAATACGCTCGCGCCCCATGGAGAAAAGGTACCGAGAGAGCGAGTTGTGGAAGCTCAGAAGGACCGCGAACAAACTGGTGATCAGCAGAATGTTGATGGCGTCAGACAGTGCCACACCCACCACTTTCGCGGAAAGCTGGAACCAAATCCCACCTGGATCTTGTGTGATGGTATCAATCGCCACAGATGGACCGATTGCGACCAGCATCAGCCAAGACGATACCGCATAGAAGAACATGATCAGCAGCAAAGCGGTGAAGGTTGCTCGCGGAAGCGTCCTGGCTGGATCCCGAGCCTCCTCAGCATAAATAGCCGTCGTCTCAAAGCCCATGAATGCGCCACCAACGAACACCAACGCTGCCCCCAGGCCGGGCGCGAACACGTCGGCCGGTTCAAACGAGACCATGCTGAAGCCTTCCGGGCCACCACCATGTCCAACGACTGCAATGTCGAATATTAGAATGACGACCAGTTCCGCGAGCATCAGAATGGCCAGAAAACGGCCGTTGAACTCGACGTTTCGGGTGCCGAACAGCTGGACCAGAATGGCGTACCCGATGCTTGCAATCCACCATTCCAGATTGATGCCTAGGCGGTGAAATGCTTCGGATGTGAAGAATCCTATCAGCCCATAGCAAGCGATCTGCATGCCTGCATAGGCAACGATTGCGAGGAATGCGGACGCGGCTCCCATGGGTCGACCAAGACCGGTTGCGACATACGCATAAAACGCGCCGGCATTGCGAATGTTCCGGCCCATCGCTACAAATCCGACTGCGAAGAGCAAATACACAGCGCCTACGAGCAAGAACACGCCAGGTAAGCCGATACCATTCCCCATCAAAACAGCGGTAGGCACTACACCAATCAAACCCGTCAAAGGTCCATTTGTAGCAAGAACAAAAAAGACAATGTTCCACATCCCTAATGCATTTTTGCGCAGCGTCCCTGTAGGAGTAGATGTCTGCTCCATGATTAGGCCCTCGTAAATCCAGTTTTGTAATTGTTGTTTAAGGTGCCAGGAGGCCGTGCCCTCTTTTCACGTGGTAACCACGCAGGATGGAGAACACTGGCTGCCTGGACTTGGCATCGCAAGGTGTCAGTGCTTAGGCATCGAAGGATGTCGGGTAAGCTGTTTCGTTGAGCAGGGTCGCTTTTGATCCAAAGGTAAGGTGCAGCAACGCTGACGGCTTCGGATCCCAACAGAAGAAACGTCCAATCGATCGCATCTGTTTGAGGTCGACCACGACAACCGACTCGACGGGCATGACAGTTTCGGTCCAGAACAGGACATAGAGATCGTCCGCCACGTCGTAGTAAGCGCATTTCTCGACGTCGGCGATGCCTTTTTCTGCACCATTGACGCAGCTCCAAGCCATGGTTTCAGCATTGAAGTAAACGTGTTCGTACCAGTCGTCTGCGCTGTAGCGATAGAGGACGCGCTTACCCGACAGGCTGGACGATTTCTTGATCGGCGACCCGCCCGGCATGCCTTCCACAACAGCCGCGGCGAAACCCGTCTGTGTGCGCTTCTCTCCATTTTGCTCATGGAAAGACGACACGGCAGCGAGGATGTCCCCAGTCTCCAGCTTCCAGATGAGGGTCGCAGACTCTTGGTGAGCTGGTTTGAGGAATTCAACAAACAGGATGCCCGGGCGAACCTCGATCGCTTCGTAGGTTTCAGTGGCGCTCAAGCCGGTGCCTTCGCCTTCCAGAATTTTCCAGCTCAGGGAAGTCGCGCTTTCGAAGCGGTGCTCGATCAGCCAACCGTTCTCGAAGCGGATGTTCAGCGTCTTTCCCGACAAACAATCGGTGCTGGAATATTTGTGCCCATCGAAGCCCTCAGCCATTTCACCCAGCGTCGGCCAATCCGCAGCTGGAATGTAAGCCTGGGCCTTCATCTCTTCTTCAATCTGGTAGGTCACGGGTGATTCCTCGTCGAGATTTCGGCTGTGCCGAGACGCCTCCATCATAAGAATCCATTGACCCCCGAATCTTGGCTATCAGCTCCAAGCGTTGGCTCAGGGTGTCAATCTCACCACCATTCGGCGGCTGCCCAGGTCCGCGCTTCTTCACCTGCCTTGAGCGATTACTGGGCAGGACGATGTTGGCACTGTGGAGCCAGCGTTTGGCTCGGACAATCAAGATGGCGGCCGGTTTACGGCGATAGCCTTTCACCAGCACACGAGGAATTGTGACTCGCTCTCCAAGAATTCTAATAATGCAGCAGAGGTAGCGTTGATGAAATATAAACTCCACAACCCATTAGTAATGCGTATTGCACTCGCTTGCGCTGTGCCGGCTCTATCCGTTATTTCATCGACGGCGCACAGTCTTCCGCTGTACAGCGATAGCGCCACAACGATTGACGCCAAGCTTGCAGCCTCTTTCGGTATTTTCAGTAGCCGTGAAAAATATGCGCAAACGCCGAATCAAACGAAGGGTTCGGCAACGTGGCAGGAAGCAGTTTTCCAATACGGCTTGGATATCAAGCACAGCAGCGAAGACTACGGGCGTACGTATGCTGCGCTCAACTGGGTTTCCAGTGCCACGTTCGGAGACGGTGACGCAGCAGGCTGGTCTATCGGCGACGAACGCACAACCAAGATCGAGGACGCCTACGCAGGTTGGAAGTCAGGAAATCTGATGCCCACCTTGGGTGAGGATGGCATGGAAATCTCCTTTGGCCGACAAAACATTGTGGTCGGAGACGGCTTCATTATCTCGGGCGATGCCCTTGATTTTGGTAAGGGACTTTTGGATGGCCACCTCAACCGCGGGGGTGCCTATTACCTTACTGGACGTAAGAATTTCGACCAGACTGCCGTACTGCGCCTGGGGGGTGCTCAAGGTCTTCGCGGTGACCTGATGTGGCTCAAATCGGATAACCGGGCTCAGGCATCACCCGAAACCGTGGTTGCAACGTTGGAGAACGTTACAGAAAAAGGCACGGTTGGCCTGACTGCGGTGAAGGTCGTGGACACTGATAAAGAGTTCGCCGAGATCCTGTACCCTGAACGAAAGGACATGAAGATTTACAGTGTGCGCGCCAAAGGTGACGCTGGAGTACCGGGTCTGTTCCTGGCCGGTGAATATGCCAAGGAGGGCAAAAGCACGACGGACGAAAATGCTTGGTACCTTGAAGCTGGCTGGACCTTCAATGATGCTCGCTTCACACCCAAGGTGAACTACCGTTACAGCCGATTTTCCGAAGCCTACGATCCACTTTTTTACGGAAACGGCCGCGAGCTGGGCACCTGGTTCCAAGGAGAAGTTGCCGCCAACTACGCAGGCCCCTTCAATACCAACGCGACCATTCAACAGGTTGGCCTGAAGCTGGCGTTGAGCCCGTCATTCAATGCAGGTGCCCTCCTCTACAAGTTTGACACTATCAAGAAAGACACGCTCGACCTGTCAGGCAAAGAATTGGATATCTACGGAGAGTGGACGGTCAATGAGCACTTGTTGGTGCTGCCGCTCGTAGGCTTCTACAAGCCGGATAACAGCGCCGAAAACGGCGGTAGCCAACTCGGTAGCGACCGGACCAACGTCTACGCTCAGCTGCTGTTCGTAACCAATTTCTAAGTCATATAAGCGCGCCTGGCCATGGCGCGCTCTATCCAGCCCCGCCTGATCTCGACGATTTCAGGCCACCTCCTGCCGGGGCTGCCATTCGCGAGAAAGCGCCCATGCATTACTCGATGTCCATCCGCCTGAAGATTGTGCTTGTTTCTGGCCTGTGTCTGTTGGCCATGATAAGCCTCACGACGGGCATGAACCTTTACCAGAACAGCACCAGCAATCGCCTGACCGGCAGCGAAAGCCGCAAGATGCTCACCATCAGTGCTCAGGCGCAACTGCAAGCCAAGGCAGCTGAACAGGCTCTGGTACTGCAAAAGAGTTTTCACTCAAGCCTACAGCTGATGCAGTCTCTCGTTGATCAAGCCAATGACCTGCGGATCATGGTCAAAAATCGTGATCTCGGTGCGGGGGTTCTTCGCGAAGAGCTGGACAGGCAGCTCAAAACGGCTTTCGAGCACAATCCAGGCCTCGTGGGACTCTGGCTCACCTATGAACCTGACGCTCTGGATGGTCAAGACAGCAACTTCATTGGAGATGCGGCTCGTGCATCCAACGAAGCTGGCAGATTTGCCAGGGTTTTCAACCGAGGTAGCGGCCAGGCAGTTCACCTGATCATGACCGAGGGAGATCTTACCAAGACAGAGCGCACACTCAGCGGAGTACCTTACAACAGCTGGTACACCTGCCCGCTGAAGGCCAAGACGCCCTGCTTGATGGAGCCGTATTCAGACACCATCGCAGGTAAGCGACAGCTGATGACGAGCCTGTCGATGCCGGTGATCTCTGACGGGAAACTGTTGGGAGTAATCGGCGTAGACATTGCGCTGGATGCCCTCCAGGCCTTGATCAGCCAAGAGCAGAGTAAAATCTTTGATGGAGCTGGCCGCATTGTCATCACCTCCGCGAGCGGAGTGATAGCTGGATTCAGCCCTGACCCGAACAAAGTGGGCGAGCAGTTGGAAGATGTGCTGGGTGCCGATGGGCGTTATGTCCTGGAAAGCATGAAGCAGCAGGCTCCATCAATCATCAATGAACATGGCGCAATCAGTGCGGTACATCCCATAAAGCCAATCCCGGATGGGCAGAACTGGGCGGTTAGCATCCAGCTACCGGAGCAAGTGCTTCTGGCTGACTCCAACAACCTTCAAAGCCTCCTCGATCAGGTACAGGTGGACGGCGTCTCAAAAACAGTTCTGGTTGCGATCCTCACCGCGGCAGTAGGCCTGTTACTCATCTGGATCGCCGCAACTGGCGTGACACGTCCAATCAACACCGTGGCTGCCATGCTCAAGGATATTGCCAGCGGCGACGGTGACCTGACCCAACGGCTGTCGTACACAAAGGCGGATGAGCTGGGTAACCTGGCTGGATGGTTCAATCGGTTCCTGGAGAAACTCCAGCCTACAATCAGCGACATCAAACAAAGTATCAGTGATGCACGAAATACCGCTGATCTGTCGGCCGAAATTGCCCGTCAAACCAGCACGGGTATGCAGGTGCAGTTTCGGGAGGTGGATCAGGTTGCCACCGCAGCCAATGAAATGAGTGCTACCGCCCACGATGTTGCGAACAGTGCCTCGAATGCAGCCCAGGCTGCAATTGCAGCCGATACGGCGACAAAGGATGGGATAGCGATTATTGATCGCAGTACTCTCGACATTGAGGCGCTGGCGGCTGAGGTCAGCAGAGCCGTTGACGAAGTGGAGGCGCTCGCATCGAGCAGCGACGAAATTGGCTCAGTCCTGGAAGTCATCCGCAGCATCGCTGAGCAAACCAATCTCCTGGCGTTGAATGCCGCCATCGAAGCCGCACGCGCTGGCGAGAGCGGAAGAGGTTTTGCGGTCGTAGCGGACGAAGTACGAAACCTGGCCAGGAGAACCCAAGACTCTGTTGAAGAGATTCGTGGGGTGATCGAGCACATCCAGAACGCTACGCGGGGCGTTGTATTATCCATGCACTCCAGCCAGATACTGGCGCAGACCAACGCGTCTCAAATTCAACGGGGGGCACAAGCGCTGGCAAAAGTAGGGGCGTCCATCACGCTGATCGGTGACATGACCTTGCAGATCGCCAGCGCCGCTGAACAACAAAGCGCCGTCGCCGAGGAAGTCAACCGTAACGTCTTCGCAATTCGTTCCGTGACTGAGTCGCTTACCGGACAAGCCAATGAGTCAGCGCATATCAGCAGCCAGCTCAACGCTTTGGCGAACCATCAAAAACAGCTCATGGATCAATTCAAGGTCTGAAGACAGCTGCGCGACCTCCGGATTGGCACCGTCAGTCATGCTGATGACAGCCTTAGCCAAGAAAGCTGAGACCGCCCAGAGTACCGTCACGAATTAATCTTCCTGCTGCACGGCATAGCCGTTCTGCCTCATTGCTGGAGCCTGCCCGAAATGAGCGATGTCACCCTCCTCCCAAGCGTTAGCGCCTTTCTTGCCCGAGACCATGGCCACTACATCAATGGCTGTTACGCGCCCAGCTCGTCCACTGCCAAGATAAAAGTCATAAACCCTGCAAATGGCGAAGCTATCGCTCAGGTGAGCGAAGGTGCCCAGAGTGATGTCGATCAGGCGGTAGTCAGCGCTCAGGCAGGCTTCAAGACCTGGTCCAGGACGAGCCCGGCAGCTAGGGCGGCTGTATTGTTCAAGCTTGCGGATCTGCTCGAACAGAACCGCGAGGAGCTGGCTCAGCTTGAGACCATTCAATCGGGCAAGATCATCCAGATTTCTCGTGCATTCGAAGTTGACCAGGCTGCTCACTTCCTTCGCTACTATGCTGGCTGGGCGACCAAGATCAGCGGTGAAACGATCACGCCTTCCTTGCCCTCCTTCGCTGGGGAGCGGTACACCGCATTCACGTTGCGTGAACCGGTTGGCGTTGTAGTCGGTATCGTGCCGTGGAATTTCTCGACCATGATCGCCATCTGGAAGTTGGCGTCCGCGCTGACCACCGGATGCAGCATCATTATCAAACCCAGTGAGTTCACGCCGCTTACGATTCTTCGTATTGCAGAACTTGCGACTCAAGCGGGCCTGCCAGCCGGCGCTCTGAACGTGGTAACGGGCAGCGGCATGACTGGAAAAACGCTCATTGACCATCCCGGCACCAACAAGGTTTCGTTCACTGGTTCGGTGCCGACGGGTATCGCGGTTGGCAAGAGCGCCATGGAAGCCAAGCTGACCCGAGCCACTTTGGAACTTGGAGGGAAAAACGCCGTAGGCTTCCTGCGTGATGTTGATCTCGACAAAGCCGCAGATGGGATCATCGAAGCGGGCTTTCTCCATTCGGGCCAGATCTGTGCGGCTGCCGAGCGCTTCTATGCGCACCGCTCTCAGATTGAACCACTGATGGAAAAATTGGCGCAGCGCCTGGCGACGCTGAAGATTGGCTCGCCTCTGGATGAATCGACCCAGTTTGGTCCAGTCACCAACAAGCAACACCAACAAAAGTTGGAGGCGTTCTTCAACACTGCCCGAGATGAAGGCAACCGCATCGTCCATGGTGGCAATGCAATTCATGGCCCCGGCTGCTACGTAGAGCCAACCATCATCCTCGCAAACTCAGCTCAAGATACACTGCTGACCGAAGAGACGTTTGGGCCAATCGCCACCTTCCTTCCTTACGACACCGAGGAAGAACTGCTTCACCTGATGAACGACACGCCATACGGCCTGAGCGCGAGCATCTGGACAAACGACCTCTCCAAAGCCCTGCGGTTGGTGCCTGAAATTGAGGCAGGCACCGTGTGGGTGAACATGCACACCATGCTTGACCCGGCCGTTCCATTTGGAGGAGCGAAAGCGTCTGGTATCGGCCGTGAATTTGGCGCTGCCTTCATCGATGACTATACCGAATTGAAGTCGGTAATGATCCGCTACTGACGCTGAACAGGCGCTCTCGGAAACCCGGCGTAAGCCGGGTTTTCGCTTTCTAGGTAAGGGTCAACACGAACATTTCAGTTTTTGGCACTCTCAGACAACAGCTTGCATCTGGAGTCATGTTGTCTGGCGCTGACCAGGCGTTAAATATGGGGAAAATGGCCCACGCGTCGGCGTGGTCCCATCACTCCAACAAAAGATGCGCCGATGCGTCCAACAAGCTGCCTCTGGACGAGTTTATCGGCAAGAGGTATCCGAAATGCTATCTGTCGAAACGCCCACCACCTACTACACCGCGACGCGAAAGTACGACCTGAAGTTTCCCGACCTGGACCAGATGATCGACACGGAGGTTGTCGTGATTGGCGGCGGATTCTCCGGAGTGAACACGGCGCTTGAGCTGGCGGAACGAGGCGTAAAAGACATTGTACTGCTGGAGTCTCGATACCTCGGCTTCGGTGGCTCAGGGCGTAATGGTGGCCACGTTATGGCAGGTATTGGACATGATCTGGAGAAAATTCGGAAAAGCGTAGGTGATGAAGGCTTGCAAGCCGTTTTCGAGATAAGCGACCTCGGAGCCTCGATTATTCGGGAACGGATAGCCAAGTACGACATTGATGCTGACTTCCGTCACGGCTACGGCTACATGGGCTTCAACAAGCGCCAGGGGAAGCTCCTGCAATCGTGGGAAAAGGAGTTCAAACAGCTTAGCCCCAATCAGGACATCGAGTACCTGGAAGGCAGCGCAGTCAAATCGATTATCGGATCGGACTACTACACATGCGCCCTGAAGCACATGGGCAATGGTCACATTCACTCCCTGAACATGCTGCTGGGTGCTGCAAAGGCGCTGATCAGCTTGGGTGGCCGCATTTTTGAGAACACCCCTGCTCTGGAAGTCACCTACGGTGACACCATCACGGTGCGGACTGCAAAAGGTGTAGTCCGGGCCCAGAAGATTCTGTGGTCCTGCGGCGCATTCCTCGATCGCATGGAGCCCTACTTGGATAAGCGTATCGTCAACACTTACGCTTATCAGCTGGTGACAGAACCACTCCCAACCAGCCTCATTGAGCAAATCAGTCCAATACGCGGCGCTTTCAGCGATATCCGCCCTGTGATTGACTACTACCGCGTCACTAATGAAAACCGCGTTCTCTTCGGGTCGGCGACCAAGGTCCTTGAATACATTCCAAATGACCTGAAGGCTTGGAACCGCGGCCTGATGTTGAAGGTGTTCCCTTATCTGAAGGATGTGAAGATCGACCTTGCATGGGGCGGACCGATGGAATGTACCGCCAACCTCTTCCCTCAGATCGGCACACTCCCCGGCCATCCTAATGCGTTTTTTGTCCAGGGCTACTCGGGCTTCGGTGTCACCCCAAGCCATGTGGTGAGCCAGGTCGTTGCGCAGGGAATGTTAGGAGGGTCTCGTCACTGGGACGTCATGAGTTCCATAAAGCCCGCCAAGGTAGTGGGCAAAGAAAACTGGCGGAACGTGATTTGTACCTTGGGTAAGATCAGCCACCAAATGGCTGGCTACACCAACGGGCGCCGTTGAGTATCGCGATTATCTCTTAGCTTTTATCCCACATGCCGCCGCAGGCACTACGCCGGCGGCCTGGCGCTATTGACTTGATTCGACAAACACGGTTGACTCGCGCCCGCCATGCCTCGCGTGCCCCGTCATTGAAACGGAGGTCGCTTCAGCCCGCTCAATAGAAGCACCTGATCCAGATCGATCGCTACCCCTGTGAACGTGGATAGCTCACATCATCCTGGAATCCCGCCATTGATTCTCACCCAACCTAACCTAACGCTGAAATACCGGAGCATCGCGCCCCCGCGCCTGGGCGCTGAAAACACCCCGCAGCGATGGATAACATATTCAGCGAGCATGGATAAGACATTTATAGGCCGGATGGCGCCTAATCGGTAGGCCACATCGCGTAAGGCATGGGCGCTTTCTCAAAGAGCGCTTTATAACAACAGGCGCGAAATAAGGTCCTTTCATGTCAAAAAAAATAATCTATACGAATGGCAAGATCTATACCGGCAGCCCTTCCCATCCATGGGCAGACACTCTGGTCGTCGAAGAGGGTCAGCTTGCAGCTGTAGGGTACGCGGCAGACCTGCAAGAGATAATTCAGGATCACCCTGCAATTGATCTCAAGCAAAAAATGGTAATGCCTGGGATTCATGACGCTCACATCCATTTGCTGCTTAGCGGGTTGAAATTTGGATTTGAGTGCCGCATCCGACCAAACGCCAACAGCAAGCAACTTATCGAAGACATCTGCGACTGCCGAAAATGCAAAAGCGGGACGCTTAGCAGCTGGGTCATTGCTGGCGAATACAATCCGTTTGCAATAGAGAAAGGCCACCTTGACCGGAAACTGCTGGATGAGCACTTCCCCGACCGGCCGGTTTTCATATCCGATTACACCATCCACAATGCATTGGTGAACTCCAAGGCGCTAGAAATCGCGGGTTTGAGTAGCGACGTTACGGATCCTCATGGCGGCCAATTCGTCAGACGCGAAGGAAGCAGTGAACTCACTGGCGAACTCGTCGAGCGAGCGCGATGGGCCGTAAGTGCCGCTATTCCCGAGTACTCATCGGATATCTACGAGGATGCACTTCGCTGGTCAGTGAGCATGGCCCATCGATACGGCATCACTTCCGTTCAGGAAGCGTCTGCGTCACTGCCTGAGCTAAAAGCACTGAAGGCACTGGACACAATCGATGAACTCAACCTGCATGTTGCCGCCCACTTGGTGTGGCAAGAAGTCACCTTCTCGGGTGGCGCCTCGCTTGAGTAACAGGATGACCTTATATCGAGGCACAGGGAACATCTGGCGCCGCATGTCGACACTCGCTTTGTGAAGTGCTGGCTGGATGGAGCGCCGCTTCCCCCTCATTTCACTGAGTCTCGAATAGACAACGAAAATAAAGTCGATCTCTCCAAAATCGTCATCAGCGAAGATGATCTTACTGCTGCCCTGATCAGACTTGACCGAGATGGCCTGACGTTGAAGATGCATTGCGCTGGAGAGGGGGCTGCTCGCATCGCGCTCAATGCCGTTGAACGCATGCGGGAGCACAACGGGAATCGAGGGCCGCTTCACGAAATAGCGCATGCCGGCTTCATTCACGTGGAAGACAGAGATCGATTGGCAGGGCTTCGCGTGGTCGCCGAGATGTCACCAGCGCTCTGGCACAATACTTCACCTGAATTTGAATCTCTGAGCACCGGCTTCAAGTTCAATACGATGCACAGGTTGGGTGCACACGTCACAGTGGGATCGGATTGGATCATTACTGAGAATCCTAATCTATTCCCTGCCCTCCAAGGCATGTTACTCCGTGATACTGAAAGTGTGGATCTGGAAACCGCATTGTTCATGATGACTATGGCAGGTGCACAAGCGGTTGGTAGACAAGATGAATTTGGCTCGCTTGAGGCAGGAAAGTCCGCTGCCTTCATCGTGCTTGATCGCAACCTCTTCGAAATTGAAAAAAGTGAAGTTGGCGATACCCAGGTATTGCAGACCGTGTTCAAAGGCAAAACCGTTTATTCGGCCGACGCAGGCTCTCGATGAAAACTACAAATTTTGTTCCCCAACGGGTCATTGAGAAATACGACCGGCATTGCACGCACTTCAATTCCGGCCAGGTCGATGAACTACTTGCTGACTTTTTCACGATCGATGCGTTCTGGAGCGGCGCCGGGCTTCCGGAACGCCGGGGTCACGAGCAACTCAGGGAGATGTTCTGCGAAGTCGTCACCGCGCAGACGGTGTCCCATAGCCAAGGCCCAAGCGCGTTCGGGGAGAATACGGGGTGGGACTGCCGAAACTGGCATGTCACCCCCATGGACAGCAATGCTCAACCTTGGACATTCAGAGCACTGTTCTTCTGGACGTGGGCCGGCGAGCAGTGGCTGTGCGAAGCCGTCATGTGCTATCCACTGGAGGCATGAGGTTTACCATGATGAATTCACCCATTCCTATTGTCGTGGTCACCGGATTTCTAGGCGCAGGGAAAACAACCTTTCTACGCACCTTGATCGAAGCAGGCGAACTTAAAAAAACACTGTTCATCGTCAATGAAATTGGCGAAGTGGGCCTCGATCAACAACTGCTCCAAGCCTCCGGTGCTGATGATCCCATACTGCTATCAGGGGGGTGTTTGTGCTGCGAGATGAAAAATGACCTCGGTTATACACTGAGAGACTTGTACCTCAAATGGCCCGAAGGAACCAGGCCGCCGATTGACAAGATTGTGATCGAAACATCCGGCCTTGCAAGCCCTGCGTCCGTCATCCTTCAACTGGCTCAAGATCAGTGGTTGAGAGGTCGATTCCGACTCTCGCAGGTCATTGGAATCATTGACTGCGAATTCGGCCTGGAAACCCTGACGTCCACTGAGCTTGCGGTTGATCAGGTGATCTATTCCGATACTGTAATTCTGAGCAAACAAGACAAAGTTAGCGCTGAAAAATCCGTGCTTCTCACCAAGTGCGTACTGAAGATAAATCCTCGCGTCAAGATCAAAGGAACCGACAGCAAGGGTATCAAGTCAGCAGCTGACTATTTTCAAGGTCCCAATCGTACACACGCCAAGCGCCAAATTAGCCAACCACCAGTGGATCATCTTCTGGAATATAGTGCGGCTAACATCCCGATTGCAGATGCCCTACCTTGGGAATTTTTGGCAAGCGCACTGGATGAACTGAGCGAAACCTACCGACAAAACCTATTGCGAGTGAAGGGCGTTGTCAATATCAAGGGAGTGAGTACTCCAGTTGTAATACATGGTGTGCGCGGGATTTTTATGCAGCCGGAAGCCCTTGCGATTAAAGATGATACCCATACGAGCCTGACCTTGATCAGCCTTGGAGCCGATGCAAACGTCATTGCCGAGCACTTACGCCAGCGATTGCTCGTTTAGATACCCATACCCTTCTATCGTACACGCCACACACTAGAGCTTTGCCAACTCATTAAGAATATCGACATACCAACTGCGATCGTTTTCTTATCGCAGGATACTGCCAATTCAAGCACCACCCAACTCATTACGCAGATTTGCGTACAAGCCTAAATCAATTACAAGCAAAGGCTATGACAATGCGCACCCTCATCACTTGCTTTATTGCAATGTTTGCATCTCTCAATACGCTTGCAGCCGACATGAACGCACGAGATTTCATAACGGCACCTGATGGCACAGTGTTAAGCGCCTACTACCTGTCCTACTCCCACTCGACCCGCTATCGCGGTGACAGTGACACCTATAAAAATGCAAAAGCTACTGTTTCAGCCTTCGCTTTCCGCCAGGTTTTGTATACCGATCTCTGCGGCGTTATCTGTACACCGCAATTCGTCATTCCCTATGTCGATATTGACAGCCGATCACCGGGTCAAATGGGGAGCGGGGATAGTAGCGGCGTGGGCGACCCTCAAATTGGCGGCACACTATTTTTGATCAACAACCCCAGCACGCAGACCTACAGCGGCTTCATGACGCTGCTGACGGTTCCGATTGGTGAATATCACTCGCAAAGTCCTGATGTTTCTCCTGGTGGAAACAGGTGGGTGCTTGATCTTCTTTACAACTACACTCAAGGGTTGGGCGAACGCTGGGTCGTCGAAGCTGATATAGAAGCTCTGCTATTTGGTAAAAACGACGATTACTACGGCGAATCGTTGGAGCAAAAGCCAGTGTTTCGGCTCCAGACTTTTCTGTCTTATGCATTTACCGACAACACCTATGGCGCACTTCGTTTCATTCAGGGGCATGGTGGAGAGACTAGGTTTGATGGCGCGACCCTTTCTGATACCGAGCAGGATTATACCCAATTCGGTCTTGAACTTGGACACAAGCTCGATCAAAAAAACCAGCTCATGCTCGCATTAACAAAAGACTTGTATTCAAGCAATGCATTCCAGGGCGCGCAAGCCTTGCTTCGTTTTGTCCATGTATACTGATCTGAGCGAATACCATAATGACTATAAATAGCACAACCGGACAGCATGCAGATACAGAGGTGTCCTCTTCTGCAACGCTTCGCTTGACAGCAATTATCGTACTGGCTTCCTTCCTTCCGCTTGTCATGATGACCGCGCCGGCCTTCACTGCTCAATTTTCTAAACAGTTGGCATTGAATCCTGCTCAGATCGGCAGCCTCTTCATGGCGGAACTAGGTGCGATGAGCCTTGCCACCCTGCCTGCACTCTTCTGGATCAAGCGCGTGAATCTTCGCACCGCCGCGGTGGTTTCAAGCTTGATATTTTTGACTGGCAACCTGCTATCCGCCACTGTTCCCAGCTACGGCTATTTACTGCCTCTACGCTTCTTCACGGCCCTAGGTGGCGGGTCACTCATGATCATTTGCATGAGTACCGCCGCGACCCTTCCCAACCCTACTAAAGCCTATGAGCTTTGGGTTCTCGGGCAACTGCTCATGGGCGCCATAGGCATCCAGCTCTTACCGGGGCTGTTCGAGCGATTTGGCCTTGCTGTTGGATATATGCTGATGGCAGCCCTGATGGCCGCCACGTTGACGCTGACAAAAGCATTCCCCAGATCCTTATCGGGTGGAACGGCAACAACCCATTCACTGGCACATAAGGGGAGCGTCATACTCGTATTGCTTGCAGTCTTCGTGTTTGATTTGAGCATAAGCGGCGTATGGACATTCATTGGAAGCATCGCTGCCGCCAGTGATATTTCGATTCAAAGCAGCAGTACCATCCTCGCGGTAGCTACGCTCATGGGGGTTGCCGGTGCCGGTGCCGCCTCGCTTACCGGCAGCCGCCCATCGAGGATGCCTATGACTGTAATGGGCTATGTCGCACTGATCACCTCGGTACTGTTACTCGTCGATAAACCTGACCTGCTGCGCTTCGCCTTCGCGGCATTGGCGTTCAAGTTCACTTGGACTTTCGTTCTTCCTTTGGTGATGGCGTGTATTGCGGACCTCGACCCATCCGGCCGCTTGATGAATGTCACCAATCTGGTGGTGGGCGGCGGTTTGGCACTGGGGCCCGCCCTGGCCGGGCAACTGATCCAGGCACAGGGCAGCTATACCCTCACCCTCCTGGGCTCAGCCGCTCTGTGTTCAGCCTCACTGGCCCTGGTACTTTTGAGCCGAGCGTCATGACACTTTGAAGCGAAACTCACCTCAGTAAAGCGCCAAGGCCCCACCTTGGCGCCACGCCTTTGCGGGCATGCCAAATCGCTGACGAAACTCTCGGGAGAAGTGCGTACTACTGTTGAAACCGCAGTGATACGCCACTTCACTGATGGTGAAATGCCTGAATGCTGGCTCCCGCAACATTTTCCTGCTCAGGTCCAATCTTCGCTCCCTGATGTACTTCGCGGGCGAGGTATCGATTTGCTTCATGACGGTATACAAATGGCGGCAACTCACACCCAATACCATGGCGATTTGCTCGGGCGTTAGCTCGGGATCTCGAAGCCGGCTATCGATTTCTCGGACGGCTGACGCCAGAAGCATTGAGTTAGAGACAGAAGCTTGTCTATTACCGTTAGACAAATATGACGTAAACGCGGTCTGACAGGTAGCCAACAGCATTTCTGCCAGGAAATCACTGTCCAGTTCTTGAGAAGATGGGCCATTAGAAAAAATCGACTCCATCAACTCATGAATGATTCGGCTGCTCCCGGAGTCAGGCAGCGCTTTACCCGACAGCATCTTTGCACAGGGAAATCGCCGATCAAATTTTGACCGGGGGATTATCAACGATGTGAAGGTCGCAGACTTCTGACAGAAAAAGTCATATTCGAATGCGGTATCCAGAAAAAAAATCTCACCATCTTTCAACTCGACCGCTTGGCTATTTACATTGAGACTTGCCTTGCCTGATGACTTAACCGTCACCGCATAGGGTGCTGTACCGGTATGGTCAGCCTGATGGCGGATCAGATGGGGCGAGACTTCAGAGCGAGTCAGTTTCAAGGCCCCTATGGATTGAGTACTGAACTGCCCCTTGAAGCTACGATTCCCATCGAGCGTATGTAGCTCTACTTTCCAAAGCAAACCTTGCATCGTCGAGTGAATGGCAGGCAGCTCTTTCTCGGCAAAGCATGATTCCAATGTCAGCCTTTCCATACTCCCCTCCTGAGCCAAGCGGCCATTCGGCAGCGCCTCACGATGCTCGTGTTCGTTGGTGTCTTATCATGCCTGAGCCAGTGCACGGGTGGATCGCAACCTGATCATCAGGTAGCTAAGCGCAGAGCCTATACCTGCGGCAGCAATCACGATACACATCGGTCGTGGTGAGTCATGGGCGAGGCTTCCAACCCAGGCACTGAACACGGCGCCCAGTGCAAACTGGGTCGAGACCGCCAGTCCCGCGGCGGCTCCCGCGTTCTCCGGAAAGCGTTTGAGCAAGCTCGCAACACAGTTCGCGCCCATTAGCCCCGTGACACTGACGTACAGGATCACGAAACCAACAATACCCCAGAGCGTCATCGTTTCGCTGCTGCTAAGCACGATCAAACCCACTGCGGAGAAGGCTGCGAATGTCGCCCCGATCCCCAGCATCGGCAGGGCGCCGAGCCGGCTCACCAAGCGGGCATTAGCCACTGTCATGATGATCACGCCGCCAATGTTCAGTGCGAACAACCAGCCGTAGCCATGGGGCGAGACGCCGAAGTATCCGATGTAAACGTAGGGAGACGCCGTGATGAAGGCGAACATTCCACCAAACGAAAGCCCCATGCACAGAATGTAGGCGACTGCCGTCGGGTCGGTCGCGATGCGCCAGTAACCCAGCAGCGCAGCGGCGACCGACTGGCTGCGATTGTCGGGATGATGCGTCTCACGGATGCTGAATATAGAAGCGAGCAGGCAAGTGGTCGCGAAAACGAATAGCCCGGCAAAAATCACCCGCCAGCCATCGATAAGCATCAGGAAACTGCCCACCAGCGGAGCCACGAGCGTGGCAAGCATGGTGACCAGATGCATCAAGGACAAGGTTTTTGCGGCTTCGCCCAGAGTGAAAAGATCCCTGACGATGGTACGCGCCAGCACCGATGCTGCGGCGCCACCGAGCGCCTGGAGGAAACGCCAAGCGATAAGTTGCTCCACCGAAGTCGCCAGCATGCATCCCAGCGAAGCCACCAGATACAGCGCCATCCCCCCCAGCAGCAGTGGCTTGCGCCCGTAACGGTCCGAAAGCGGGCCGTAGAAGAGCATGCCAATGCATAGACCCGCCAGGAAGACGCCAATGGTCATCTGTACGCTCGCAGCGCTGGCATTCAAATCCTCCGCGATGGAGGGCAAACTGGGCAGATAGGTATCTATCGATAACGGTGCAAACGCCACCAGGGCAGCCAGCAAAATGATCAGGCGTCGCGGGTTGTCCAGCATGTGCGCTCCACAGAGATTTCAAAGGTCGCCAAAACGATAACATCTTAACGTTATGCCGCGCACTCTGTCTCTGCAAGCGCTGTGCTCCTATGGCTCTATTCTCTTCAAGTCGTCAAGTAGAGAGATCAGCTGGTCCATTTTCTCTTGGCCGAACTGCGCATGGATCTTCTGGTAGTTTCTTTCCATGTCACCGCTCATGGCGGTAAAGAGCGCCTGCCCGCGTTCAGTGAGGCTCACGAATACCCTGCGCTGATCCTGTTGGGATTTCTGACGCAGAACGATGCCATCACGCTCCAACCGGCTGAGCACACCGCTCATGCTCGGTTTCAGAATGCATGCCTGGTGCGCCAGTTGGTGGCTCTCCAACTCGCCCTGCTGGCTGAGAATCCGAATGACCCGCCATTGCTGCTCTGTGAGGTCGTGCTCATTGAGCGACGGCCTGAAAAATGCCATCGCAGCCTCCCTGGCTTGCAGTAGAGTCAAAGTAAGAGAAGGTCTAGGTTTAGCCATGATCAAACCACGTTAAGTAAGCGAAACGGCAGCTCATCAGCATGCCCGTATAGGTGTCGCGAAAGTCATCGATGGGAAACCCGTGCCCCTGGAAATCATTCTGGCCAGGTCACCGACCTGATTCGGGCATAACCCATGAAAAGTACAATTTCTCCCACGAAAACCTCATTTTCCGTGGGAGACGTAGCTGCGACCATCTGGTTACAACAATCAAGATGACCGGAGCACTCCAACCGTGTCCAGATCAGTTCAATCCCGCGTGCCGCTGTCGGTAGTCCCCAGGCGTCAAGCTGGCATAGCGCTGGAAGAAACGACTGAAATAGGCCGGATCCTTGAAACCCAGCTGATAGCAGACTTCGTTTGCCGAGCTACCGCTGAAAAGCAGCAGTCGCTTGGCTTCCTGCATGAGCCGTTCCTGTATCAGCCGCTTGGAAGGAAGGTCGGCAATCCGGCGGCAGACATCGTTGAGCCTCGGTTCCGTGACGCCGATACCCGCCGCGTAGCGCGACAACGGCCAGTGCTCCCGGTAATGAGCCTCGATCAGCTCGTTGAACCGGTGAAAGATTTTCAGATCTTCCCTTCGCGCGGGGGTCGCTTTAGCGGAGTTGGAGCACAACCTCAGGAGGCTGATCATGATCAACCGGGTCAGGTTTTCCAGGGCTGCACTGCGCCCGGCTCGCTGTTCGGCTATCTCGGAACTCAGTTCTTCGAACAACAGTTCAACGCGCCTGGCCTCGGCCTGGTACATCGGCGCAAGGTCGGACAATGCCACGCACGCAGGTGCAACCTGAAGCCCCGAGGACACCAGGCTTCCGTCCGCCTCGATCAATTGCCAGACCAACTGCTGTCGCACGGTCAGCACATGCCCATCGCTATCTGCCTCGGTGACGAAGGAATGCGCGACCGTCGGTGGCGTCAGGAAGAACATCGGGCCGGACTCGATGTATTGCTGATCATCGAGGTACACGCGCACGGTGCCCGTTTTCACGTAATGGACCTGGAAAAATCGATCATGCCGGTGAACCGGCATGTTCCTACCGAAAAAGCCGGCAAGGTTGCCCAGTCGATCGTAATGGACCTCGCTGTCGCTATAGCGCTGGTCGTACACCTGTCCAATGTTGATGTTCGGGATGGGTTGCCGATCGCTCATCAGTTCGTACTCATTCTTGTCGCCGTCTCAGCTGACCGCTTTGCCTATGTTGCACCGACCAGACAAGCAGCGCTACGCATAAGCGCTTGACGATCGTTAACATAGTAAATATAACGTTAACACATTAACGAATTACGGGTAAGGCTTTTCCGCCCTACCACTGCCAGGAGAGAAGCATGAGCCATGCCTTGCATGACGCTGCGAACGGCACCCTGTTTGGCGTTGCGCTGAACTACAACGGTCTGCTGAAGCAACGTCTCACTGAATTCGAACAGCCGCCGTACAAGCAGGCGCCGGTCAAGCCGGTGCTGTTCATCAAGACCCCAAACACCCGTAACGCCCATGGCGCCGACGTCATCCAGCCGGCCGGCGAGCGCCTGCAACCCGGCCCTGCGCTGGGCGTGGTGATCGGCAAAGACGCCACCCGGGTGAGCGCCGCCGAGGCACTAGCCCATGTAGCCGGTTACACCATCGTCAACGAATACAGCCTGCCGGAAGACAGCTACTACCGCCCGGCAGTCAAGGCGAAGTGCCGCGACGGGTTCTGCGCGATAGGGCCTGAGCTGGTCCCCGCCGATGCGGTGAAAGACCCTCATCAGTTGACCTTGAAGCTCTACGTCAATGGCAACGTCGTGCAGGAAAACACCTCGGCCAACTTTGTGCGCAGCATTCCCCAACTGATTGCCGAGCTGAGCGAATTCATGACGCTGCACGCCGGTGACGTACTGATCACAGGTACCCCCGAGGGCCGTGTGGATGTGCAGCCTGGCGACTTCGTCGAGGTCGAGATCACCGGCCTTGGGCGGTTGGCAAATACCATCGTGGCTGACACAGAGGGCCAAGCATGAAACACGCGCGCATTCGCTATGAGGGCAGCGTTCATGCTGTCACCGTCGAGGACAACAGTGCCGTTCGCCTGGAAGACGGGCGACTTATCGCCGCAGAACAAGTCGAGTGGCTTCCACCTGCCAACGGCAGCATGTTTGCCTTGGGCCTGAACTACGCCGACCACGCTCGGGAACTGGCTTTCGCTCCACCTACCGAGCCCCTGGCTTTCATCAAGTCGCCGGGCACTTACACCGGCCACAACCAGGTTACTTGGCGCCCGGACAACGTCGAATACATGCACTACGAGTGCGAACTGGTCGCGGTCATCGGCAAGCCAGCAAAGAACGTCAAGCGCGAAGACGCCCTGGACTATGTCGCCGGCTACACCGTGTGCAACGACTACGCCATTCGCGACTACCTGGAAAACTACTACCGCCCCAACCTGCGGGTGAAAAACCGCGACGCCACCACCCCGGTCGGCCCGTGGATCGTCGATGCCGCCGACGTGCCGGATGTCAGCAACCTGAAGCTGCGCACCTGGATCAACGGTGAGCTGAAGCAGGAAGGCACCACCGCGGACATGATCTTCGACATCCCGCACCTGATCGAATACTTCTCCAGCTTCATGACCCTGCAACCAGGCGACATGATCGCCACCGGCACGCCGGAAGGCCTGGCCGATGTGGTACCGGGCGATGAAGTTGTGGTGGAAGTCGAAGGCGTCGGTCGCCTGGTCAACCGTATCGTCAGCGAAGCTGACTTCTTCAAGAACAACAAGGCATGAGCAGCATGATCAAGCACTGGATCAACGGCCGTGAGGTCGAAAGCAAAGACACCTTCGTCAACTACAACCCGGCCACCGGCGACGCCATCTGCGAAGTGGCCAGTGGCGGTGCCGAAGAAGTGGCCCAGGCCGTGGCCGCGGCGAAAGAAGCCTTCCCGAAATGGGCCAATACCCCGGCCAAGGAACGTGCGCGGCTGATGCGCAAGCTGGGTGAGCTGATCGACCAGAACGTGCCGAAGCTGGCCGAACTGGAAACCCTCGACACCGGTTTGCCGATCCACCAGACCCGCAACGTGCTGATCCCGCGTGCTTCGCACAACTTCGACTTCTTCGCCGAAGTGTGCACGCGCATGGACGGCCACACCTACCCGGTCGACGACCAGATGCTCAACTACACGATGTACCAGCCGGTCGGTGTATGTGGCCTGGTGTCGCCGTGGAACGTGCCGTTCATGACCGCTACTTGGAAGACCGCGCCGTGCCTGGCGCTGGGCAACACCGCGGTGTTGAAGATGAGCGAACTGTCGCCGCTGACGGCAAACGAGCTGGGCCGCCTGGCCGTGGAAGCCGGCATCCCCAACGGCGTGCTCAACGTGATCCAGGGTTACGGCGCCACTGCCGGTGACGCGCTGGTGCGCCACCCGGATGTGCGGGCCATCTCGTTCACCGGCGGCACCGCCACCGGGCGCAAGATCATGCAAACCGCCGGCCTGAAAAAGTACTCGATGGAGCTGGGCGGAAAGTCGCCGGTCTTGATCTTTGAAGACGCCGACTTTGAGCGCGCGCTGGACGCGGCGCTGTTCACCATCTTCTCGCTGAACGGCGAGCGCTGCACCGCCGGCAGTCGTATCTTCATCCAGGAGAGCGTGTACCCGCAGTTCGTCGCCGAGTTCGCCGCCCGCGCCAAGCGCTTGATCGTTGGTGACCCGACCGACCCGAAAACCCAGGTTGGCTCGATGATCACTCAAGCGCACTACGACAAGGTCACCGGCTACATCAAGATCGGCATGGAAGAAGGCGCACGGCTGGTTGCTGGCGGCCTTGAGCGCCCAGCAAACCTGCCTGCGCACCTGGCCAAGGGGCAGTTCATCCAGCCCACCGTGTTCGCCGACGTGAACAACAAGATGCGCATTGCCCAGGAAGAAATCTTCGGCCCGGTGGTGTGCCTGATCCCGTTCAAGGACGAAGCAGAAGCGCTGCAACTGGCCAACGACACCGAGTACGGCCTGGCCTCGTACATCTGGACCCAGGACATCGGCAAGGCCCACCGCCTGGCGCGTGGCATCGAAGCCGGCATGGTGTTCATCAACAGCCAGAACGTGCGTGACCTGCGTCAGCCATTCGGCGGCGTGAAAGGCTCCGGTACCGGCCGTGAAGGTGGGCAGTACAGCTTCGAAGTGTTCGCCGAGATCAAGAACGTCTGCATTTCCATGGGCAGCCACCACATCCCGCGCTGGGGCGTGTGACCTTTTCCCAACGCACCGGGCGGTCTGCTGTTCTGACGACCGCTGGATCAGCCCGGTGCCGCGGGACTCACAACAATAAGGAGTCTCATCATGGGAAAAGTGGCACTTGCAGCCAAAATCACCCACGTACCCTCCATGTACCTGTCTGAGCTGCCTGGCCCTCGTCAAGGCTTTCGCCAGGCTGCCATCGATGGGCACTACGAAATCAGCCGCCGATGCCGTGAGCTTGGCGTCGACACCATCGTCGTGTTCGATACCCACTGGCTGGTCAACGCCAACTACCACGTTCTGTGTGGAGAGCATTTCAAAGGGGTATACACCTCCAACGAGCTGCCGCACTTCATCAGCAACATGGAATACGAGTTTCCGGGCAACAAGGAACTGGGGCTGATCCTGGCCGAGGAATGCAATCGCCTCAACGTCGAGACCATGGCTCACCATGCGACAACGCTCGGCCCGGAATACGGCACCCTGGTGCCCATGCGCTACATGAACCAGGACCAGCACTTCAAGGTGATATCGGTCTCGGCGCTGTGCACCTCGCACTACCTGGCCGACAGCGCCCGTCTCGGTTGGGCCATGCGCAAGGCAGTGGAAGAGCATTACGACGGCACCGTAGCGTTCCTTGCCAGCGGTTCCCTGTCGCACCGCTTCGCCCAGAACGGCCAGGCGCCGGACTTCGCCACCAAGGTATGGAGCCCGTTCCTGGAAACCCTCGATCACCGCGTGGTGAAGATGTGGGAAAACGCCGAATGGGAAGACTTCTGCGGGATGCTCCCTGAGTACGCCGCCAAAGGACATGGCGAAGGCTTCATGCATGACACGGCGATGCTTCTTGGCGCCTTGGGCTGGTCGAAGTATGACGGCAAGGCTGAGGTAGTGACCCCCTACTTCGGTTCTTCGGGCACTGGCCAGATCAATGCGATCTTCCCGGTCACCCCCCAGGACGGCTCGGCGATTCCTGCGGCACAGTCCGCCAATCCGGCCTCTGTAGTTTCCACCAGCCGCTTGTAATCCACCCGCTTGCGCCTGGTCGTTCTTGCAATGGCCGGGCGCCGCTCGCTGAGGATGCCCTCATGCCACACCTGGTTCTGCTCTACACCCCCGACCTGGAAACCGACGCCGACATCCCAGGTCTGTGCCGCGCCCTGGCCAACACCATGCTGGAGCAACGCGACGCCGATGGTAAAGCCGTGTTCCCAACCGGCGGCACCCGGGTGCTCGCCTACCCCGCCGCCCATTGCGCGGTCGCCGATGGCAAGGGCGAGTACGGCTTTTTGTACGCCAACCTACGCATGGGCACCGGCCGCAGCGCCGAGGTACACAAGGCAGTCGGCGACAGCCTGCTGGCAGTGCTCAAGGCCCGCCTCGATCCAGTGCTGCAACAACGCCCGGTCGGCATCACCATGCAGATCGACCACAGCACCGCCCAGGTCTACGACGCCAAGCACAGCACCTTACACCCATTGTTCAACCGCTAGCCCCCAAAACGCTCACTGACTCATTACAGAACAAGTACAAAAACATGAGCACACTCGATCAAGCCTCGCAGCGCGAGGCGCAAGTTGAAAGCGCCGACAGTACTCACCGGGCAGTCACTTGGCGGCTGATGCCGCTGCTGCTGGTGTGCTATCTGTTCGCCCACCTGGACCGCATCAACATCGGCTTTGCCAAGATGCAGATGAGTCAGGACCTGCAACTATCTGACACGGTCTACGGCCTGGGTGCCGGTCTGTTCTTCATTGCCTATGCACTGTTCGGCGTACCCAGCAACCTGATGCTCGACCGGGTCGGCCCACGCCGCTGGATCGCCTGCTTGATGGTGGTATGGGGCCTGCTGTCGACCGGCATGCTGCTGATCGAAAGCAGCAGCGCCTTCTACCTGCTGCGCTTTGCCCTGGGCGCGGCTGAGGCAGGGTTCTTCCCCGGCATCCTGGTCTACCTCAATCGCTGGTATCCGGCTGGTCGTCGCGCTCAGGTAACCGCGCTATTCGCCATTGCCGTGCCACTGGCCGGGGTGGTTGGCGGGCCAGTGTCAGGCGCGATCCTGGCGTTCATGCACGATACCGGCGGGCTGCGTGGCTGGCAGTGGATGTTCCTGCTCGAAGGCGCCCCGGTGGTGGTACTGGGCCTCGTGGTGCTGGCCGTACTGCCCGAACACTTCGAGCGCGTCAGCTGGCTGAGTGCGCAACAGAAGGCCACCCTGCGTAAACAGTTCGGTGAGGAGGAACAGCGCAAGCCGGTTACCTCGTTCGGCGCCATCTTCGCCAGCCGCGCGCTGTGGCTGCTGGTGGCGGTGTATTGCGCGGTGATGCTGGCGGTGAACACCCTGGCGTTCTGGATGCCCAGCCTGATCCACAGCGCCGGGGTCGGCAGCGACGCCAGTGTCGGCCTGCTCAGCGCCGTGCCGTACCTGGCCGGCTGCGTGTTCATGCTAGCCTGTGGGCGTTCCAGCGACCGCCAACGCGAACGCCGCTGGCACCTGTGCGTGCCTCTGCTGATGGCCGCTGCCGGTATCGCCATTGCTGCCATCGCCCCGGAACAGGCAGTGCCAGTGCTGGCAGGCCTGGTGCTGGCAGGCATGGGCGCCAGCGCCGCGCTGCCGATGTTCTGGCAGCTGCCACCGGCATTTCTCAACACCCGTACCCAGGCCCCCGGCATTGCCCTGATCAGCTCACTGGGCAGTATTGCCTCATTCTTCACCCCCTACTTCATCGGCTGGGTCCGCGACACCACCCACAGCGCCAGCCTGGCGTTGTACGTCCTCGCCGTGTTCATCGCCTTGGGCGGCCTGCTGGTGCTGCGCACCCGGGCCTCCATCGTCAACCCTTGAATCAAGAGACCTTTACCATGCTAGACAATGCTTTCATTCAACAAGCTGCCGAACGCCTCGACCAGGCCGAGCGCTCCCGCGAGCAGGTAGGCCAATTCTCCCTGGAACAACCCGCCATCACCATCGAAGACGCCTACGCCATCCAGCGCGCCTGGGTGGCGAAAAAAATCGCAGCGGGGCGCAAGCTGGTTGGCCACAAGATCGGCCTGACCTCGCGCGCCATGCAAGTTTCGTCGAACATCACTGAACCTGACTACGGTGCCCTTCTCGACGACATGCTGTTCGACGAAGGCAGCGACATCCCCTTCGAGCGCTTCATCGTGCCGCGCGTCGAGGTGGAACTGGCGTTCATCCTCGGCAAGCCACTGAAGGGCCCAAACGTCACCGTCTTCGATGTACTCGACGCCACTGAGTGGGTGATCCCGGCGCTGGAGATCATCGACGCCCGCATCCAGCAAGTCGACCCGCAAACCCAGGCTACCCGCAAGGTCTTCGATACCATTTCCGACAACGCCGCCAATGCAGGCGTTGTCATGGGCGGTCGTGCCGTACGCCCCAACGAGATTGATCTGCGCAAGGTACCCGCTGTGCTCTACCGCAACGGCGTGATCGAGGAGTCCGGGGTCAGCGCCGCCGTGCTCAATCACCCAGCCAAGGGCGTTGCCTGGCTGGCCAACAAACTGGCGCCGTATGACGTCACGTTGCAACCAGGCCAGATCATCCTCGGCGGCTCCTTCACCCGCCCGGTGGCCGCACGCGCCGGCGACACCTTCCACGTGGACTACGACATGCTCGGTTCGATTGCCTGCCGCTTCGTTTGAGGATTTGCCCATGGACATGCCCATCAACCACTTCAAGCAACGCCTGCGCAGCGGGGAGCCACAGATCGGCCTCTGGCTGGGCCTCGCCAATGCGTACTGCGCCGAACTGGCAGCCAATGCCGGTTTCGACTGGCTGCTGATCGACGGGGAGCACGCGCCCAACGACCTGCGCGGCATGCTCGCGCAGTTACAGGCCGTGGCCCCCTACTCTAGCCAGGCTGTTATTCGGCCGGTTATCGGCGACACCGCTCTCATCAAACAGGTTTTGGACCTCGGTGCACAGACATTGCTTGTGCCGATGGTGGAGAGTGCCGAACAAGCCCGCCAATTGGTGAAAGCCGTGCACTATCCACCCGCTGGTGTTCGGGGCGTTGGCAGTGCACTAGCTCGTGCCTCGCGCTGGAACAGCATTCCGGGCTATCTCGATCGTGCGGACGAGCAAATGTGCTTACTGGTGCAGATCGAGAACAAAGAAGGTCTGGCAAACCTGGACGCAATCTTGTCTGTTGAAGGTGTCGATGGTGTGTTCATTGGTCCAGCCGACCTGAGCGCTGCTCTTGGGCACCGCGGCAATCCTGGCCACCCCGAGGTCCAAGCAATCATTGAAGACGCGATTGTGAGAATTGGGAAGGCAGGCAAAGCCGCCGGCATCCTAAGTGCTGAAGAGAAGCTGGCTCGCCGCTACATTGAGCTGGGTGCTGCCTTCGTGGCGGTAGGTGTGGACACGACGGTGCTCATGCGGGGCCTGCAAACCTTAGCGGGCAATTTTAAGGAAAGTGTCGTGACTAACAACACCGGTGGTGGTGTGTATTAATTTTCGCGAAGAACAGAAGAGGCGCTTATGCGCCTCCTCTACCTTTCAACATCAATATAACCGTAACTAATTTTACTTGCTATAGATCCAAACCATCCAGCGGATGGAGAATTTCATCCCGCACCTGAGCCAGGTCAGAGTTTTTCAAGAAAAAATAAAAGGTAGAATCGACTACTTTCAACTGTCGCGAGTTCGAATCATAAGCTAGCACCGGCGGACTGATTCCTTTTCCTGACTGAATCTCCGCTAGGCCATTCAAAACGGAAACTAGCTGCGACCCCTTCAAATCCTCCTTCCGGTGATGGACTTGTTTTATCGCATGCAACAAAGCTTCTTTACTGATACCTCCATTGATGCCTGCAAAGCCGACTTCGAGGATGTGCATAACGATATAGTAGTTCAAGAAATACGGAAGCGGTTTCGTCTTATCAATAACAGCAGTATTGCCCGATGCGATCGCCTCTAAATTTTTCAAGTGACGACCGGAGTAGTCCTCCGACTTTCGGGATATTGCACGAGCGACGACCTCCATATCATCGATAAACGCATTGTTTTCTTGAGTCTCTACTACTCCCGCCTCAAGGCAAGTTGCCTTCAAAAGCTCTTGGAAAACACCGACACTTTTAAAAGCATTCTCTATGCATTCTTGGACCAAGACTCGGGAGAATTGAATATTTAGCTCAGGAGATCCCCTTTCAACGATTCTCAAGAAATCATCTTCAAGCCATGGTTCGACTGGAACCTCAGCCACTCGATCTTGCAACTCACCATTGAATTGAATCATGCGATTTGCTTCTTTCCATACACCAAGAATTACAAATCTGACCTTCAAATCATGGAAAGTCCTTAAGTCAAAGGCAAAATCACGCTGGATTTTTTCCGGGAGATAATGGAAATTCTCTAAGATAACTGTCTTCCGCTCACCAAGCCTCACCATCAGGCTGGCTACGTCATCCGGGAGATCCAGGTTAAACTCGATCTCTTCATATTTATCCTCAAGCTTGTAATTATTTTCCCCCTCAACTGCCAGCTCTGCGCGCCCCTTCAAGACCATGGCAATCGCACCTTGAATGAATGCTTTGCCTTTTACCTTTGTAACGTCACCGGTACCCTCCGTGTAAGAGGTCTTCAGGGTCACGCCTGACTTCCTCAGCATTGACTGATATATATCCCTGAGGGTTGTTTTCGGAGAGAGACTAATGACGATATTATCATCGTAGTTCAAATGTTTTTTTACTAAGGCGGTTTTACCTTGCTTAGAGGCCCCATAAACAATTATTTGATGCCCTGCCTCAAGCGCGGAGGTAAATTTGTCATCGACATGTTCTCTCTCAACATAGCTGAGTACATCCTCACTGCTGACGCCAAATACTTCTTCGAGCTTCTTCATCTCGCATCTAACTCCTTGTCAAAAACCCCAGAAAAAGAGGCACTATGCTATCAGTGGAGCCAATGAGCGTCTACCGAGCGTCTAGCTCAACGCTGGAGCTGCTTTAAATCATGTAAAAGCCCCATCAATTCGCGCAGCCTAGCTTCGCCCAGGCTCGCTTGTAGCTGTAGGTAACTCTCCTCCATACACTGGCTCATGCTCACAAAACAGGCACACCCTGCGTCGGTCAGATCAACTAAGACGATTCGCTGGTCATGAAGAATCTTCTGCTTCTTCACAAGCCCAGCCTTCTGCATACGTGAAACGACACCCGTCATGCTCGGAGGAAGAATGCAGGCCAAGGCGGCGAGTTTGAGGACTTCCGTTGGCCCCTGCTCGTGGAGAATTCGTACCACTCTCCACTGCTGTTCAGTCAACCCATGCTCGTTCAAAGATGGACGAAAAAAACGCATAGCAGCTTCCCTGGCTTGGAGTAAGTTGAGCGTCAGCGATGGCCTGGATTTGATCATTGGAAGCGTCCATCTAATTAAAGGGTTCTGCACGGACCCAACAAAAAAACGGCGCCTAAGCGCCGTTTCCTAGTACATAGGGCATCAGCTCCGGATTACGGCCTTAAGCACCTCTTTGAAAGTATCAACCTGCTCCTTGCTGAACTGGCCAAATACTTTCTCTTGCTGCTCACCCGCGATAGTCCAAAGCGCTTCGGTCTCATCTACGCCCTTGACCGTCAACTTCACGCACTCCCCAGTATCCTCAACCAGACCTTTGCGCTTAAGGTTCGCGACCGCTTCCTCGATCTCTCGGGCTGGCATCGCGACTTCCCGCTGCAAATCTGGAAGGCTGAGGCCTGCGTCGTTCTCTAGAACCATCAACATCCGTGCTTCGCTAGTGCGCAGGCCTGTCGAGAGCTGACGAGGCTGGTAGCTCGCCTGATAGGCTCGGAGTGCCTGGGTCATGAGGTAATAGATGTTATGGCTCAAGCGCCCTTGGAAATTGCTGCTAGGCGGCTGACCTTCCTCACGCTTGGTCATGCGGGTGTGAGGTAGCACCATGGAGTAGGCGCCTTGGTGATAGAGCAGCGGTGCACGGCCGAGATCATCGAATGCCAACACCTTGCCCACCAGGATCCAGTGGTCTCCACCGTCCAGCTGCTGATACTTCTCGCAGTGGAAGCGCGCGGAGCAGTCTTCAAATACAGGTGCACCACCCACGCCGGCTTCATACGCAATGCCTGCGAAGCGGTCTTCCTTCGGCCGGGCAAAATTGTTGGACAAGTCGATCTGGTCGGCTGCCAGCACATTGACTGCAAAATGGGACGCTGCTTCGAACACCTCATGGCTGCTCGAACGCTTGTCGATGCTCCACAGGATCAGAGGTGGATCCAGCGACACTGAGTTGAAACTGTTGGCAGTCACTCCTACCTGGCGACCACTTGGATCCCGGGCAGTAATCACGGTAACACCGGTAGCGAAGTTACCCAGGGCGCGACGGAATGCGCGTGAGTCGAACTCAAGTTCTGTAGTTTCGGTAGACATGCAAGACTCCCAAGCAAGCCCCGCAAGGCTTGCTCTCATTGTTTTTATGGGTCAGTTGGGTCGTTGGGGCGTCTTCAGACCATTGAAGGGTCGGGCTCCAGGCCCATCAGCTCGCGACCAAGAATTTGTGCGCACACATCGTAATCGGAGTAAGCGTGTGCACCGGTCATGTGAGAGTCGCGGAACAGGCGCTGCATCTCATTGCTTTCAAACCATGCACCGCCGCCAGCCGCTTCCATCAGCCGATCTACCGCCTGGATGCACATCTTGGTTGCGTAGCCCTGATTGGTCCGCCAGAAGGCCAGCGTGCCGCGGGATGGATACTCATGACGCTCACTGTACTCTGCAATCTCGTTCCAGCTCTTCTCAAGCAAGGCACGCGCGGCGGCGACCTGGTGAGTGGATTCAGCCAGACGCATCAGTGCAGGGGTAGCAGCGCCAACCGCCGCGCCGGTGTAGGCGCGAACTCGGTTTTTGGTCTTCTCACGGAAGACTTCAAGCATGCGCTCAGCAACACCCAAGCTAATGGTGGAGAAGCCGCTTGCAAAATACGGGCGATAGGGTGCAGAGAAAATCTTGCTGTCCGGGTAGAGACCAAAGCCAGCGGATTTGCCCTCCATCATGTCCTTTGCTTTCTGAATACGGTGTTCCGGGACAAAGGCATTTTCAACGATTAGCGTCTTGCTACCACTGCCGCGCATGCCGATCGCATACCAGTCGTCACGAATCTGATAATCGCTGCGAGGAAGGATCGCGAAGCAGTAGTCCTGGGTCCCTTCGGCGTTTTTACGCCGGAATCCCAGAATCGCCCACTCAGCGTGATCACAGCCCGAACTCCAGCCCATTTCACCGCTGAAGGTCACCCCGCCCTCGACTTCTTCAGTGCGCCCAAAGGGAGCGATGCTGCTACTCGCTGTCGCGTCAGGATCGCTGCCCCATACTTCTTCCTGGAGCTTGGCTGGGAACATCGCCATCTGATGCGAGTGGGTGCAAAGCAGGCTCATTGCCCAGGCAGTGCTTGCACAGGAGCCCGCAAGCACTGCAATGCACTCGGCAAATTCAGGCAGTGAAATTTCCATGCCGCCGAATTTTTTGGGCAAGAAGGCTCGGTGCATACCGATGCCCTTGAGCAAGGCAATGTTCTCGGCCGGCACGCTACGATCTTTTTCCGCCTGTGGTGCATTGGCTGCGATGGCAGGCAGGACAGATTTCAGATCTTCCAGCAGCGGGTTGGGCTTTTTCATGGATGGTCTCTTTATTATTGGAGAATTCGTTCCAGGCTTCTGATCACCTCGCACTACCTGCGTTAGTCTGATCAGTCAGCCTTGTAATCGATGACCATTCCAGTATGTGACGGCATCTCCGCGTCCGAAATGCACGTTACGAGCAGAAAATTGTACTTTCCATGGGAATTCGCTGTACCCCATCGCAGCTCTGCGCTCATTTCGTTAACATTTGAACAAAGCAGTAGATTCGCGGACTCCAAGCCAGATCAGTCAAATTCGGGCTGCGTGCTGCAATCTGCGCACAACCTCCCGTATGACGGAAGCACGTCTGTGACCTTGCAACTGACCGTAATCGATCAAACACCTATTCATGAAAATTGCACCCTTGGAACCGCGCCGGCGACGTCAGTAGATCTCGCAATAGAATGTGAGCAACTGGGCTATCACCGCTACTGGCTGGCTGAGCATCACAACAGCATTCAGTTCGCGGGCTCGGCTCCAGAAATCATGGTGACAAGAATTGCGAGCGCCACCAGTCGGATGCGAATCGGTAGTGGTGGCGTGATGCTAACCCACTACAGCCCTTACAAGGTGGCCGAGACCTTTTCTCTGCTAGGAGGATTGTTTCCAGGCCGCATCGATCTAGGAATCGGACGCGCACCTGGAGGAAATCACCTCAGCTCTGCGGCGTTGGCGGCGCCAGGAACTCTCACTCAGCAGGATCACTTTCCTCAGCAGGCGGCCGAACTCTGCGCCTTCATCCGGAGTAGCTTTCCAACTGAACACCCATATTCAGCGCTGGCGATCCCATCTGAAGCGTCAACCATGCCCTCACTGTGGATGCTCGGATCTGGTGGCGGAAGCTCGGATCTGGCCGGTCAACTGGGAATGGGGTTGGCGCTAGCGAAGTTCATTGCTCCCCGGTTTTGCTCACCCGCTATTTTCAAGTATCACGCCGACGTCTACCAGAAGGCCGGCCATGGGGCGTCCCCTCCTCGGCTCCTCGCCTTGGCGGTAATTTGCGCGCCGACAGACGAAGAAGCGCGTTTTATAGCCGGTACCGCTGTGTACCGAAAAATGATGGCGGCGGGGGCTCCACGGGAGCGTCTTCTGTCCCCTTCTGAGGTAAGGACGCGTTACCAGAAAATGACCCAACTAGAGCGCTTAGAATTCGATGCCACGCTCGGCGACATGGTGGTTGGATCACCCGAAAACTGCCATAAGAAAATCCAGGAACTGGCTCGTGCTTTCGGCAGCGACGAAGTTGGAATCGTGACCGTGACACATAGCCTAGATGATCGCATTCAGAGCTACCGTCTACTCGCGATCGCGAATGGTTCATGTGCCAAGTGATCCCACATTCCCACGGCACCGACGCAGCGACATTTGTTAGCGCCATTACGTATTCACTCGTCAACGAGGTACAACAGAATGACTGTTTGGTTGAGACAACAACCGACGATTACGCTCGACCTGGCCATCCAGGGGATGCAAGCTGCCATCGATCAAGCGCAACTATTGAACGTTAAAGTCAGCCTAGTCATCGTTGACGCTGATGGCATGACTGTTCATATGTCCCATATGGACGGCGCCCCACGCCCATCCGTAAGCGTCCGGCGAACTCACCTTGCGTAAGTCAGGCCGGCACCCACTGATGCGGCAGCAACTGTCCGATCTCACTGGCCCGTTGGGTCGGCAGCCGCGTCAGCACATCTTTGAGATAGGCATACGGATCATGCCCATTCATGCGCGCCGACTGGATCAAACTCATGATTGCCGCAGCCCGCTTACCGCTGCGCAGGGATCCCGCAAATAACCAGTTCGAGCGCCCGAGTGCCCATGGCCGTATCTGGTTTTCGACCTGGTTGTTGTCGATGGGCACAGCCCCATCATCCAGGTAGCGCGTCAGCGCTACCCAGCGTTTCAGGCTGTAATCGAGGGCTTTGGCCGTGGCTGATCCATTGGGCACCAGGTCTCGCTGAGCCAACATCCAGTCATGCAGTTTTTTGAGGATCGGCACCGCCAATTCTTGTCGTATTCGCCAGCGCTCTTCATCACTCATGTCCCGCGCCTGACGTTCGACCTCGTACAAGCCGCTGATCGAGTGCAGGGCCTGTTCAGCCAGCTGACTTTTGTTCGCCACGTGCAAATCAAAGAACTTGCGCCGGGCGTGGGCCATGCAGCCGATTTCAGTGATGCCTTGTTCGAAACCGGCTTTGTAGCCAGCGAAGTCGTCGCAGACCAACTTGCCGTTCCAGTCACCCAGGAAGTTGCGCGCATGTTCGCCAGCACGGCTTGGGCTGAAGTCGTAAACCACCGCTTTGAGCCCTGAAAACGGCGTCGTGCTGTACGCCCAGACATAGGCCCGGTGGGTTTTCTTCTCGCCTGGCGCAAGCATTTGCACCGGTGTCTCATCAGCGTGGATCACGCCCGGATTCAGCACGGCTTCACGCAGTGCATCGACCAGTGGCTGAAGCCGCACGCCGGTTTGTCCGACCCACTGCGCCAGGGTCGAGCGAGCAATTGCCAGCCCGGCACGGCCAAAGATTTTCTCCTGCCGGTACAGCGGCAAGTGATCGGCAAACTTGGCCACCATCACGTGGGCCAACAAACCTGTGGTCGGGATACCTTTGTCGATAACCTGGGCTGGCACCGGGGCCTGGATCAGGGTTTCGCACTGGCGACAGGCCCATTTGCCCCGCACATGTTGCTCGACGGTAAACACGCCCGGCGTGTAATCCAGCTTCTCGCTGACGTCTTCGCCGATGCCTTGAAGTTGGCAGCCACAGACGCACTGGGTGTTTTCGGGTTCGTGACGAATCACCGTGCGTGGAAACTGCGGCGGCAAAGGCGCACGTTTCGGGGATTGTCGTGGTTCGGCCTGTGGCGCATCTGGGAGAAGCTGTTTTAGCTCGGCCTCGATAGCTTCAAGGTCTGTGTCGAGCAGGTCATCCAGCAAGTTGCTTTGCGCCGGGCTGATTTGCTCGCTGCGCTTGGCAAACTTGTGCCGTTTGAGCAGGGCGATTTCGAACTTGAACTGTTCGATGAGGATTTCATCGTTCTGAATCTTCCTGCTCATCGCCTCGACCTGGGATTGCAATTGCAACGCCTGTGCCGCCAAGGCACGAAGCTGTTCCGGGGTCATCTGGTCGAGGTTGGGCGAGAAAGTCATGCCGCCGATTGTGCCAGAGCAGGCGCGGGGCGACGACAAGTAGACCGGCCAAATGGCCGGCGTTTACAGCATGCTGATCACACCGCCTGCACCGACGCGCTGCCACGGCAGGCCCAGCACCAACGCCTGGAGTTGTTCGCTGTCGAGTTCGACCTCGCAGCCGTGGCGAATGCCGGGCCAGTGGAACTTGCCTTGGTTCAGTCGACGCGCTGCCAGCCAGACACCGACGCCATCGTGCACCAGCACTTTCATCCGGTTAGCCCGGCGATTGGCGAACAGATAAGCGCAGTGCGGCTTCGCCGCACCGAACACCGCAATCACCCGGGCTAATGCTGTCTCGGTGCCAGCGCGCATGTCCATCGGCTCGGTGGCCAGCCAGATGGCATCGATGCGGATCATTGAGCGAAAGCCCGAATAAATTGCGCACAACCCTCGGGATCCGAGGCTGGCCATTTCACCGTGATCACTTGCCCGGCCACGGGCAACTCGATGATCACTGACGCTTCGACTGGCCGTTTAGGTGCGGCTTTTAGCGGGACGAAAGCTGGTAGTGAAGCCGCTGCGGGCAGATCTCGATAGAGCGGCAGCCATTTGCGGATGACGTTGGCATTGATGCCGTGGTTGATGGCGACACTGGACACGGTTGCGCCAGGTTGCAGGCATTCCTGAACGACCTGGGCTTTGAACGGTTTCGGATAAGAGCTTCGTTGGCGCATGGAAATCCTGGCGATAAGGGTGATCGCGTCCGCTTAAAAATACGCGGACACCATCGCCCTTAATGCTGGAGTTCGGAAGGTGAGTTCGCCGGACGCTTACGCCCATCCCAAGCAATCGCGTTGAATAAAGCGATAACCGCCTCCGGGTTCGCGAGATCTACGTCAGAGTGGACTGATCGCCTAAAAAGCTGCTCTGCTGCTGTGCAATCAGGTCTGCCTCTTCAACCAGGCATGGCTCTATTTGGCGGAGGCGAACCCTTTCTCGTAGATGAGGAAGTCGTTGGCGCCATCGGGGTGTCCGGAGCGAGTGAAGCCAATGATGGCCTGTGCGCTAAAGCAGCAGCACAGCGTGTCAGTGAACTCGCGCAGGGATAGGACACCACCCATTTATCGCTGCATCATCGTTGTGAAAATCTGGATGAAAGTGCCGCGACCTTGGACGAGCTACTTTAAGAGCTACTAAGAAATCTTTTCGTACATCGACGACAGGCATGGGACTACCTAAATTTGACCTGCGTGCTGGTGACAGAACAGCCGAGACGACCGAGACGGAGTCGTGCAGGGCGACACATCCGAGGCAGGTTAGCAATAAGCCCTACAAACAGAGCAGAGTACGGGCGTACCCCATTCGGCGTTGGGCACCTTGCTGATCCACCAACTGCCCCATGCGCATTCGAGTAGCCCCCCTCTCGTTCATTCACGTGACAATCGATCTATTAACATGTTACTAAATACCACGGCGAGACACCGACGCCAGGGCGGCATTGGAACTCGAACCACCCCTTCACCAGCGGGCGCGACGGTTTACGCAGGCCATAGCCAAATGGCACCGAAATTGCTATCTAGCGATACACCTGCGCGAAGATGCAGATCTGTATAAAAAGAGAGGTACCCTTATGACCTACCCTACCCTCAACGAACGCCTTAAAGGTTCTGCTGGTTACCAGCTATGGGAGTCAACCCTAGCGGAACAATGCGGCGCATTTCATCCTGAGCCCCCGCTCAACGAGGGCATTGAGAGTTTTGAGGGCACCATAATGCCCGCGCAGATGACCATTCCTGGGTACGCCGGTGCGAAAATCGGTACGAACTGCCCACACATACATCGTGATATAAAGGACATCAAGCGAGACGGTCATGATTTCTTTTATCTCGTACATCAAGTGGCTGGAAACTCGACCATGGTGCATTGCGAGAATCAAAGCACATTGAACCCAGGAGACTTAGTTCTATTGGATAGCTCGCGACCAAGCGATTTTTATTTCTCGGGTATGTCAGAGCAAATCTCTCTTGTTATTCCTCGACATAGAATCGAGGTTAAGGGCAAAGGCCAAAAGCTCAAACTAAACAATAAAATTAATGCCACTTCTCGGACGGGGGTTGTCGCAGGTCTCATCACCCATCAATTTTTTGAAAGGAGCGATGAAGACAAAGAGCTTGAAGCACTTATGGATGCTCTAATCTCCCTTATCCGGCCATCAGTAGCCTCTTCTGAGAACGCCCCCTTATCTTACAGCGCCAAAGTCCAACAGACATACTTTGAAAAGGCACTGCACTACATTGATGCACGCCTTGCCAACTTTGAACTGAATCCTGACATGATCGCAGGCGAGCTGGGTACATCCAAAAGAACCTTGCAAAGAATATTTGCACAGCAAGGGTTGTCAATTGGCCGTTACATCCTCGACAGAAGGCTAGACAGATGTGCATCCGAGTTTGAATCCGAAACGGACATCCAAAAAATATCCGCTGTCGCGTTCGCATGGGGATTCAATGATGTAAGTCATTTCTCGCGAGCATTTAAAACTCGATTTGGCGTGTCACCGCGATGCTTTCGGAGCAAAGGAAACCCTCACGGCGAACATTAAATCTTAACAAATTTTCTGATCAGCACTGCAAAAAGTTTTCAGCCTTTGCACAAAATCGGGGCGCTTGCCTCAGACGCTTACGCCTTAAGAATCACGCTATCGCAGATACTCCTTGGGGTAATAAAAAAGCTGACATTCTTTCGAATGCCAGCCAAGCCGAGGTGCCAAGGACCTGATGAATATCTTAAAAGCAATGACTCACCATCCTCTTAGCTCTTCAGAATACAGACACGCCAAGAAGAGCTAATTCCCCATCTCATGCACCTAAAGCAGATTCAGGCGCCATCTACCGCTGGACTTAACTCAGCAAACCGAAATCCCTTCCAGTTGCCACATATCCTATATAACCCTTTGATGATATATTTGCTTACCTGTTCCATTCGCATACTGATTAGCGCCATTACGCTCAAACCGCATATACGGGCACGATCTCTACCTTCCATAGGTTGATCCCGCCTTGAGCACAAGCGCCAGCTCTGCCCTCGCAAGCCCCTCCCTACCAAGCCCCCCTTGGCACGATTTGTCATGCAGATGACAGCGCGGGCACAGACCAAGCCGTAAAGCTGTGCTTCAATTAACTCATCCAACGTGCCTGTGGACACGGGTGCCCGGAGGTAAGACCTCAAGCCCTCTGCTCGTCCCTGCTGGCAAGGTTGGCGCTCAAGAGCCTCAGCTCTTCAGTGAATAGATCAATAAATCTAAGAAGGTCACTCCATGCTTTCCGTTGAGAACCCCACTACCTACTATACCGCCACCCGAAAATATGACCTAAAGTTTCCCGATCTTGAGGGGGACATCGAGGCAGAAGTCGTTGTTATTGGCGGGGGATTTTCCGGTGTAAATACAGCGCTAGAATTAGCCGAGCGCGGTGTGAAGGACATTGTACTGCTTGAAGCTCGCTACCTAGGCTTTGGTGGTTCTGGCCGAAACGGTGGCCATGTAATGGCTGGTATTGGCCATGATCTTGAGCGCATACGTAAAAGTGTTGGGGAGGACGGCCTCAAAGCGATTTTCGAGATCAGTGATCTTGGCGGAACTATCATCCGCGAACGTATCGCAAAATATGATATCCAAGCCGACTTTCGCCATGGCTACGGCTACCTAGGTTTCAATAAGCGTCAGGGCAAATTGCTACAGACTTGGGAAAAGGAATTCCGTGAGCTTAACCCAAACGATGAAATTGAGTACCTTGAAGGCTCAGCAGTACGTGACATCGTTGGTTCAAAGGCCTATACCTGTGCTCTCAAACATATGGGCAACGGCCACATTCATGCTCTCAATATGTTGCTTGGTTCAGCCAAGGCACTAGCTAGCTTAGGCGGCAAAATTTTTGAAAATACACCTGTAGTAGAGGTCACCTATGGTGAGACTATTACCATAAGAACTGCAAAGGGATCGATTAAAGCTAAAAAGATCCTATGGTCCTGTGGCGCCTTCCTTGACCGCCTCGAACCCGAGCTGCACAAAACCACTATTAACACCTATGCCTATCAGTTAGTAACCGAGCCATTGAGCGATAGCCTGATTGAGCAGATCAGCCCTATTCGTGGAGCTTTCAGTGATATCCGCCCCGTCATCGAATATTATCGTGTCACAAATGAAAACCGCCTACTCTTTGGCTCCGCCACAAAACTAGTTGAATACATACCTAACAATCTAAAAGAGTGGAATAGAGGTCTCATGCTCAATATCTTCCCGTACTTGAAGGATGTGAAGATCGACCTCGCCTGGGGTGGCCCGATGGAGTGTTCCGCCAACCTATTCCCACAAATCGGAACTCTACCTGGTCGCCCTAATGCTTTCTTTGTTCAGGGTTATTCTGGGTTTGGAGTTACCCCAAGCCATGTTGTTTCTAGAGTGATCGCTGAGGGCATGACAAATGGTTCTCGGCATTGGGATGTTATGAGTTCGATTCCACGGAAGCGAGTCATTGGGAAGGAAAACTGGCGAAACCTGATCTGCACTCTAGGTAAAGTCGTACACCAAGTTGAAGGCTACGGAAACGGCCGACGCTAAATTCAATCAATTCCCAAAATGAGAAAATGCAATGTCTGAGCAATTGAACGCTGCCCTTCGCGAGCGGCTGGATACACTAGAAAAGTTTTGGGCAGCGGGTGATGCGCGTTCGATCGTAGACCAGCTTTACGCTGCTAATACACAAATCACCGGGCCTGGGTCTGATCCTGTGGTGCAGGGCACAGAACAGCTCACCGAATTGGTTTCTTCGTTGGTAGAAGGGGCCAGCGCAGCAAAAATTCGGATCGACCACACACAGCCTCTCGGCGATTCGGCAGCTTACACTTGGGTCACATGGGAGGTCGTTCCAAAGGATGGTGATGTATTCAACATGAAATCTCTGTTTATTTGGCAGCGTACTTTCAACGAGTGGCGCCTTATTGCTGATATGTACGCCGAGGGCGAAATCTCCTTCTGAAACACCGTGAGTGTGGCTGCGACTGGGCGCCGCCACACTCCAACCTTCTACACTTATACATCCTCCTGTGTGTTTTACCCCTCTCTTCCTGATCTGACTACCTTAGTCCATTTACTGATTGCTCAGCGCCTTAATGCTGAGTAATTTTGATTCGCGCCCAAGAATTTCCGCTGTCACCCAAATTCAAATAACAGTCGCGGCAGGGCATTCCAGACGCACCCCAAAATGACTTTAATAGATCTGTATCTCTTCCCCTCAGGACAAACCTCGATGGCTAACAACGAAAATAATGCCTCCCATCTGTCCCAAACGCTCCGCTGGACCGACGCATTCGCGCTCTCGATGGCGGTATCAGGTTCAATCTTTGCATCGTTTGGATTCGCATTGGGCGCACTGGGTCCCATAGGTGCCCTACTTCTCTGGGTCGGCTCTGCTGCTATCGGCGCCTGCCAGAATTGGATTTTTCTAGAAGTCAGCGCGATGTTTCCAGATAAACCTGGAGGAATCGCCATGATCGCTACTGAAGGCTGGAAGCGCCGCCTCCCGATCGTGGGTCCTGTTGCCTCCTTCGGCTATTGGTTAGGCTGGTCAGCCGTTCTGGCAATCGTCGGAGTGAGTGCTGGCTCGTTGATCCAGGCACAGTGGTTCTCCGAGCAAACCTGGAGCTATCAAGTAGGGTCAGTCAACGTTGGCCTCGCCCAATTTATAGGCATCGGGCTGATAGTGTTGTTCTGGCAATTCAATCGCCTGGGGGTGCAGATGGCAGCGTCGGTGTCCAAATATATGGGGGTGCTGTTGCTGATACCTATACTAGTTCTAGCTTTCGCTCCACTCTACAGTGACGCTTGGAACTTTGAGCACTTCCGTAAAGCATGGGAGGTTGCGCCAACTGCCGACTGGAGTACCGGTCGCACAGCGCTTATGTGGCTTTTCCTCATCGCTTGGAGCGCATATGGTACTGAGATGTGCGCCGCTTTTGGGCCTGAGTACCGAAGCAAAAAAGACATGCGCCTAGCACTGGTGACATCGGGCCTCTACACCGTAGCAGTCTTCGCTGCGGTGGCCTTCAGTCTTGGCGGATTGGCCGACCAACAAGCCGCAATTGAAAACCCCAATGGTTTCTTCATCGGCGCGTTCAATGCCATTCTCGGAAGTCAATACAGCAGCTTCTTCGTGGGAACTCTGCTGGTCGGGCTGTTTATGGGCCTGAACGCTTCGCTTGCTGATGGCTCGCGTGCGCTTTATGGGATGGCGCTAGACGGTCTGACAGTTCGTCAACTGGGGGTGCTGAACAGGCATCAGGTTCCAGGTCGATGCATGATGGTTGCTGTGATTTTGAATATCGCGATGATTCTCCTCCTTTCCTCTCCCCTCGCGATCCTGGTAACAGCTAACATCGGATACGTTGTGTCGATCTTCTTTGCATTGAGCGGCTTCCTTTGGTTGAGAAAAGATGCATCAGGAGTCGATAGGCCAGTGCGATTGGGACGTGGATGGATCCCGATCGCGTGGGCTCTTAGCCTGCTAACCGGCTTGATCGTACTCGTGGGTGCAGCCTCCACTGAACTGCTTGGCTACGGCGGTACCAAAGAATTGCTGATTGGTATCGGTATCCTCTTCCTCTCGGTCGTTCTGTACGGCTTCCGTAAGCTCCAGGATCAGAAAGCACTTAGTAAAGCCTAAATGATAGACCTCCCCCGGGAAAATGATGCCTTCCGGGGGAGGCAGCTGATCGGAAACCGCCATTGAGGTAGTCTTAAGTAGATTGCCGGCAATGAGTATCTGGCCAACGCCTACCTGCATACTCTGAAGCTCGCCGAGGCCCAACAAAGGAACCCGTTCAAATTTCGGCTGCACACCTTCCCGCGCCCGGCGCTGAGTTGGTCATTGGACACTTGACGGCTGCTATTGATATCAAGAGCATCTGTATCGAGTGCGATCCATGAACCCCACCTTCTAAAAGATAGGGCCTCAGCTTACCGTGGTATCTCTGGCGAGCAGTTCCATGGCAGCAAGGCTTCGTAGTCTGAGACCGACGACGCATACGGCAGGCGCTCAAGTACGTGGCGCAGCCACGTATA